>JBKPFQ010000069.1:0-46713 GCA_046728915.1 Actinomycetota bacterium
CTCCCTACACTGCCTTGGGATGAGAAAGCTGGTCATCCTGGGCGCCACCGGCTCGATCGGTGAGCAGGCGCTCGAGGTCGTTTCGGCCTCCGACGAGCTCTCGGTCGTAGGGCTTGCGGCCGGACGGCGGTGGGAGCGCCTGGTGGAGCAGGCCCGCGATCACGGCGTGCCACGGGTTGCGCTCGCCGACCCCGACGCCGCCGCAGCGGCGTCCGGCGCCTGGAAGGGACGCGTGCTCTCGGGCGAGGGGGGCATCCGGGAGTTGATCGCCACCTCGGACGCCGACCTCGTCCTGAACGGGATGGTCGGCTCGGCCGGGCTCGGGCCGACGATCGTCGCCCTCACCGAGGGAATCGAGCTGGCGCTCGCGAACAAGGAGAGCCTGGTGGTGGGCGGGGAGCTCGTGACAGCGCTCGCCGAGGCCACCGACACGCGCATCATCCCCGTCGACTCCGAGCACTCGGCGCTCTTTCAGCTCGTCGGAGCCGAGCGTCCAGGGACCGTCGAGCGCCTCGTGCTGACGGCATCCGGGGGGCCGTTCCGCGGCCGCACCGAGCTGTCCGGGATCACCCCCGAGGACGCACTGGCCCATCCGACCTGGGACATGGGGGGACGGATAACGATCGACTCCGCGACGCTGATGAACAAGGGCTTCGAGATGATCGAGGCGCACCACCTGTTTGGAACGCCCTATGAGCGGATCGACGTCGTCGTCCATCCGCAGTCGATCGTCCATGCCCTGGTGCACTTGAACGACGGGGCATCGCTGGCTCACCTGGGGTACCCGGACATGAGGGTGCCGATCTCCTACGCGCTGCACCACCCCGACCGGGCGGACGTGGACGTGCCCACGCTCGATCTCGAGAAGGTGAGCGAGCTCACCTTCTCCGAGCCGGACACGGAGACGTTCCCGTGCCTGCGCCTCGCGCGGGAGGCGGGTGACGCCGGAGGGACGGCGCCCTGCGTGCTGAACGCCGCCGACGAGGTGGCGGTCGGCGCCTTCCTCGGCGGCCGAATCCCCTTCACTGCGATCGCCGAGGTGGTGGAGCAGACGCTCGAGGCGCTCCCGGCAGCGCAGCCGTCCCACTTCGAGGATCTCTACTCCGTCGACGCCGAGGCTCGCGAACGGGCACGGGAGCTGATCCAGGCGACGGGGGTGGCGCGATGACCTGGCTGAGCTGGGTGCTGACGGTCGGGGGCTTTGTGTTCCTGATCGTCATCCACGAATTCGGACACTTCATCGCCGCGAAGGCGACCGGCATGCGCGTCGAGCGCTTTTTCCTGTTCTTCCCGCCGAAGGTCGTCAGCATCAAGCGCGGCGAGACGGAGTACGGCATCGGCGCCCTTCCCTTGGGCGGCTTCGTGAAGATCACGGGGATGAACCCCGATGAGCTCGAGCGGGCTCCGGCGACGGGCGGGGACTCGAGGTCGCGGGGCGGTCTGGCAACGGCCATCGAGGGGGCGGGCCAGCGTCCTCCTCGCGAGTCGCTGCCGCCGGACGTCCTGGAGCGCGCCTACTACAAGCAGCCGGTCTGGAAGCGGATCGTGGTGATCAGCGCCGGGCCGGCGATGAACCTTCTGCTCGCGTTCGTGATCCTCTTCGCGGTCTCGCTGAGCCTGTACGAGATCAACGGCAAGGTGGGAACGATCGACGCCGGCTCGCCGGCCGCCCAGCATCTCCAGCCAGGCGACAAGATCCTGGCCGTCGACGGAAAGAGCTTCCCGAACGCCTCCGAGGACACGCGGCTCACGCGCTTCTCGCGGCTCGTCGCGGATCACAAGTGCGCCGCCAAGCCGCCCACGGACGGTTGCAAGGCCGCCACGCCGGTGCACCTGAAGATCAAGCGGGACGGCCGGGTCGAGAACCTCGCGATCACCCCGGTTTACGACGCCGACCTCGAGCGGACGCGCCTTGGCTTCACCTACGGCACGAACTCGATCGAGCAGTCTCCACCGGATGCGGCGGGCCACGCGGCCGGCGAGATGTGGCGGGTCACGACCGGCACGCTGGGCGTGTTCGGCAAGATCTTGCAGCCTGAGGAGCGCAAGAAGATCCACGGGATCGTGGGGATCTCCGACGTCACCCACCAGGCGTTCCAGTACGGCGCGATCGAGGCCCTGACGCTGATCGCCTTCATCAGCCTCTCGCTGGCGATCATCAACCTGTTCCCATTCCTGCCGCTCGACGGCGGCCACATCTTCTGGAGCCTGGTCGAGAAGGTCCGCGGCAGTCCGGTCTCGTTCAGCGTCATGGAGCGCGCGAGCGCGGTCGGCTTCGTGCTGGTGATGATCCTGTTTGCGATCGGGCTGTCGAACGACATCCACAGCCTCAACAACGGCGGGCTCAACATTCGATAACCCGGCGCCTTCGGGGTAGGCTTTCCACCGGGATGGAGGTCAAGACCGCCGAGAGGGCGAGTAAGCGCCCCGTGGGGCTCGACGCCGCGACCGCCTGCGAGGCCTTTCAGCTGACGGCCGAAGCCCACCCCGACCGCGTCGCCATCCGGACGAGGGACGACGAGTTCTCCTGCACGTGGGCGGAATACGCGGAGCGGGTCCGCGCGATGGCGGCGGGCCTCGCCGCGCTGAGCGTCAGCAAGGGCGACACCGTTGCCCTGATGATGGTGAATCGGCCCGAGTTCCACTTCGCCGATGCGGCCGTCATGCACCTGGGCGCCGTCCCGTTCTCGATCTACAACACGTACACCCCCGAGCAGATCGAGCACCTGGTGAACGACGCGGGCGCCGCCGTCGCCATCACCGAGCAGGCCTTCGCGGACAAGATCCTGGCCGCCCGCGACGCCGCCGGCGCCCTCGAGCACGTAATCGTGGTCGACGGCGATGCCCCCGAGGGGGCGATGTCGACCGAAGACCTCATCTCGCGCGGCGACGATGACTTCGACTTCGAGGCCGCCTGGCGGGCCGTCGAGCCGGACGATCTCCTGACCCTGATCTACACATCGGGCACCACCGGTCATCCGAAGGGCGTGCAGATCATGCACTCCAACATCTGCGAGACCGTCCGCTCCTACGACGAGATGATCCAGTTCCCGGACGGTGGCCGGATCGTGTCGTACCTGCCGATGGCCCACGTCGCGGAGCGCAACGTGAGCCATTACCTGCCGATGCTCTGCGGCTTCACGATCACGTCCTGCCCGGATGCACGGAAGGTCATCGAGTATCTGCCCGAGGTGCGCCCGAGCTGGTTCTTCGCGGTGCCCCGGATCTGGGAGAAGCTCAAGGCCGGCCTGGAGCAGATGATGGCCGGCCTGCCGGAGGAGCAGCGTGAGCCGATGGAGAAGGCGCTCGAGGCATCGCTCGAGAAGGTTCGCCTGGAGCAGCGGGGCGAGGAGGTGCCCGAGGAGCTCGCGGAGCGCGTCGAGAAGGCCGACGAGGAGGTGTTCTCGAAGCTGCGGAGCCATCTGGGCCTCGACGAGCTCGAGGCCTGCACCGTCGGGGCGGCCCCGACGCCGCCCGAGGTGATCGAGTTCTTCCACGCGCTGGGGATCCCGCTCGCGGAGCTCTGGGGCATGTCGGAGACCACCGGGGCCGGCACCTGCAACCCGCGCGAGCGGATCAAGATCGGCACCGTCGGGCCGCCGAGCCCCGGCATCGACATCAAGCTCGCCGAGGACGGCGAGGTGATGGTGAAGGGACCGATCGTGATGAAGGGCTACCGCAACCTGCCCGACAAGACCGCGGAGACGTTCACCGACGACGGCTACCTGCTCTCCGGCGACATCGGCGAGTTCGACGAGGACGGCTACCTGAAGATCGTCGACCGCAAGAAGGAGCTCATCATCACCGCCGCCGGCAAGAACCTCTCGCCGGCGAACATCGAGGCGAGGGTGAAGCAGATTCCGCTGGTCAGCCAGGCGATCGCCATCGGGGACAAGCGCAAGTACGTGAGCGCCCTTCTCACCCTCGACCCCGAGGCCGCGAAGAGCTGGGCCTCCGAGCACGGCGCGGACGAGGACCCGGAGAAGCTGGCCCAGAACGAGGAGTTGATCGCCGAGGTGCAGAGGGGCATGGACGCGGCCAACGAGGAGCTCGCCCGGGTGGAGCAGGTCAAGCGCTTCCGGATCCTTCCCACCGACTGGGAGCCCGGCGGGGACGAGCTGACGCCCACCATGAAGCTGAAGCGAAAGCCGATCGTCGAGAAGTACTCGGACGAGATCGACTCGCTCTACGACGACTGAGCCTGTCGCCTGGCTGACACGCACGCAGAGCGCTGCGCCGATGCTCGGGCGATGCCCACCCCGGTACCCTCTCTGCCGGATGGCTTCGAAGCGGCAGATATGGGTGAAGGACGTGCCGATCGGCGGCGGGGCGCCGGTCGTCGTCCAGACGATGACCAAGACCGAGACCGCGAACCTCGGCGCGACCATGAAGCAAATCCGCAAGGTCGCGGACGCGGGCTCGGACCTGGTGCGCGTTGCCGTGCCGCGCGAGAAGGACGTCGAGGCGCTGAAGACCATCGTCGCCGAGTCGCCGATCCCGGTGATCGCCGACATCCACTTCAACTACACGCTCGCGCTGAAGGCGATCGACGCCGGCGCGCACTGCGTGCGGCTCAACCCGGGCAACATCGGCGGCCCGGACAAGGTCGCGCAGGTGGCCGAGAAGGCCACGGCGGCCGGCGTCCCGATGCGCGTCGGCGTCAACTCGGGCTCCCTGCCCAAGCACCTTCACGAGCTCGAACGCGAGAGTCCCGTGGAGGCGCTCGTCCAGGCCGCCGTGGAGTTCGTGGAGCTCATGGAGCGCCTCGACTTCGAGAACTTCAAGGTGTCCATCAAGTCGACCAACGTGCCCAACACGATTGCGGCCAACCGGCTGCTGGCCTCCAAGATCGAGTATCCGATCCACCTCGGCATCACCGAGGCCGGCACGAAGTGGTCGGGGTCGCTGAAGTCGGCGGTCGGGCTGGGAACGCTGCTGGCCGACGGGGTGGGGGACACCATCCGCATCAGCCTCTCCACCTTCCACGCCGAGGAGGAGGTGAAGGTCGCCTGGGAGATCCTGAAGGCGCTGCAGCTCCGCGAGCGGGGGCCCGTGCTGATCGCGTGCCCCACCTGCGGGCGCCTGCAGTTCGACATGGACACGGTCGTGGCCGAGATCGAGCAGCGCCTCGAGCACTACGTCGAGCCCGTCGAGGTCGCCGTGCTCGGCTGCGCGGTGAACGGGATCGGCGAGGCGTCGCACGCCGACTTCGGCATCACGGGCGCCAAGAACGAGGGCCTGATCTTCGCCCACGGCAAGCCTCTGCGGAAGGTCCCGCAGGCGGAGCTGGTGGACGCGCTCTTCGAGGAGATCGACAAGTCACTCAACCGCGGCGCGGTCGACGTCGACGCCCACAAGGCCGCCGAGGGCGCGGAGTGGCTCAAGCGCATCGAGGACGAGAACGCCGACGAGCTGACCCCCGAGCGCATCGCGCAGATGGAGGCCGCGGCGGCGAAGGAGAAGGGCCTTGACGTGACCGCCGAGCCATTCCTGAAGCCCGTCCGTGGGAACGGCGAGGCAAGTGAGGCGCGCCCCAAGCTGGACGAGGACGCCTCTCCCACTGCGGGTCGACGCTTCACCCGCGCCTGAGCGCCCGCGGGCCCTCCACGAAGGTTTTGGGATTTTGGGGACGCTATAGCGACCCCAATTCCGCAAAGGCTTCGCAGGGCCTGTCGTTAGCCGCGTGGGCACTCTCCTCGTTGCCTTGTTCCCTCGGTAGGCTCGCCCGCGCATGTCGCGGCTATCCAGCTATTTCCTGCCCACCCTGCGCGAGGACCCCGCCGACGCCGAGGCGCTGTCGCACAAGTTGATGGTGCGCGCCGGTCTGATCCGGCAGCTCGGAGCCGGGATGTGGACCTTCCTGCCGGCCGGCTACCGGGTCATCAAGCGAGTCGAAGCCATCATCCGCGAGGAGATCGACGCGATCGGCGGCCAGGAGATGCTGATGCCGCTGCTTCAGCCCGCTGAGCTCTGGCAGCGCACGGGGCGCTACGAGATCGAAGAGCTGTTCAAGCTGAAGGACCGCAAGGACGCACCCCTGGCGCTGGCGATAACGCACGAGGAGGCGGTCACCTTCCACGTCGCCCGCGACATCCGCTCCTACCGCGAGCTGCCGAAGATCCTCTACCACGTGCAGACGAAGGAGCGCGACGAGGCGCGGCCGCGGGCGGGCGTCCTTCGCACCCGCGAGTTCACGATGAAGGACTCCTACTCATTCGACCGCGACATGGAGGGACTGGACGCCTCCTACGAGCTGCACATCCGGGCCTACGACCGGATCTTCGAGCGCTGCGGCCTGCGCACCTATCGTGTGGAGGCTGACGTCGGAATGATGGGCGGATCGGGCGCGCACGAGTTCCTGGCGCCGTGCGCGGCGGGCGAGAACGACGTCGCGCTCGCGCCCGGGTACGCCGCGAACGTTGAGGTCGCCTCCGCGGAGGCCCAGCCGGTCGAGCTGCCCCCGGCGCTGGACTCACCCCGCGAGGTGCCGACGCCCGGCATGACGACGGTGGAGGAGGTCTCCGGGACGCTCGGCGTGCCCGCCGGCGCCCTGCTGAAGGCGCTGCCCGTGGTCGTCGGCGACGATCGCATGATGATCGTGCTGGTCCGCGGCGACCACCGCTTGAACGAGATCAAGCTGCGAAACGCGCTCGGAGCCGACTTCCGGCCGGCGCATCCGGAGGAGGTCGCCGAGCGGCTGGGCCCGCCCGGCTTCATCGGGCCGGTCGGCGCCGACCTGCCGGTGATCAAGGACGCCGCGATCGCCGGCGAGGGATACGTGTGCGGCTCAAACAAGGCCGACGTCCACCTGATCGGGGTGTCCCCCGGGCGCGACTTCCCGTTCGAGGAGATGGACGTTCGGTCCGTCGAGGCGGGCGATTTGGCGCCGGGGGGCCACCCGATCGAGATCGAGCCCGCGATCGAGGTGGGCCAGATCTTCAAGCTGGGCACTCGCTACTCGGAGCCGCTGGGCGCCAACTATCTCGATGAGGGCGGCACCGAGCGACCGATCGTCATGGGCAGCTACGGGATCGGGCCGGCGCGCACGATGGCGGCCGCGATCGAGCAGCGCGCGGACGAGCGCGGGATCGTCTGGCTGCCCTCGATCGCTCCCTGGGACGTCCACGTGGTGGGGCTCGGAAGGGCAGGCGACGAGGTGACCGAGGCAGCCGACCGCCTCTACGCGCAGCTCGACGAGGTCGGCCTCACAGCGGTGTACGACGATCGCGACGCCGGCCCGGGCGAGAAGCTCACCGATGCCGAGCTCCTGGGCTGCCCGCTGCGCCTCGTCCTCGGCAGGCGCGGGCTGGCCGACGGCGTGGTCGAGGCGCAGATCCGGCACAGCGGGGCGGACGAGCGCCTGCCCGTGGCCGAGGCGGCGAGCCGTGCCGCCGAGCTTCTCGACGGAATCGATTGACACCGACCACCAGCAAGCGCCGGCTCCTCGGTCTCGATCGCTCGGGTCCAACGCCCTCGGTAACCCGGCGCGGGCAGCCGCTTCGTCCGCTCACGATCCCCAACCTGGTCGGGTACGCCCGGCTCGCCGGGATCCCCGTCTTTCTGTACCTGGCGCTGCGATCCGGTGACGGCCGCACGGCATCCGCGGCGATCGTCTACCTGGCCATCGCCGCGAGCGACTACCTCGACGGCTTCCTGGCGCGAGCAACCGGCCAATACAGCCGCATGGGGGCGCTCCTCGACCCGCTGGTGGACCGGCTCACCGTGCTCGCCGGCGTGGTCGTGTGCTGGAAGTTCGAGCTGCTCCCTCGGTGGGCGCTCGCGGTCCTCGCGGCGCGGGAACTCGCCACGCTCGTGGTCGCTCAGGTGGGCCTGCGCCGCGGCCTCGACCTGGAGATCAACTGGGTGGGACGCTGGTCCGTATGGCTCACCATGGGAGGGATCTTCCTCGCGCTGGTCACCGCGGCGTGGATCGCGCCCGCGATGTTCTTCACGGGGCTCGTGGGGTCGTTGCTGGCGAGCCTGCTCTACGTGCGGACGGGCCTGGCCGAGCTGCGGCGCTGAGGCATCCACGGGAAATATTCATGCATGGGCTCAACCTCAACTTGACCTTTGCCCAACGCGCCTATAATCGGCGAGCGGGCCAACGACGAGAGAGGGAGCGCGCAATTGGAGGACACCTTCCCGGACGTGAGCTCCATGAACGACCAGGAGCTCAAGGAGCTGATCGATCAGCTCACCGATGAGGAGCGCGAGGTCTCCTACCGTCGGCGCCTCCTGCACGGAAAGATCGACATCCTCCGCGCCGAGCTCGTCAACCGCTTGCGCACGAAGCGCGAGGCCGGCGACGCGCTAATCACCGGGGATGACGTGCAGCAGCTCACCGACATCCTCGCCGGCAAGGTCCCGCAGCCGCAGGAGGAGGAAACCTAAGGTGGCATTGCACTGCCCCGAGTGCGGGTTCGTCAATCCCGAGGGCGCCAACTACTGCCAGAAGTGCGGGGCATACCTCGGCCGCGCCGAGGGCGAGGACACCTCGACCATGGCGTACAAGGTCGGCGAGACCGGCGAGTATGAACCGGTTGACGTCGAGGAGGAGGTCGACAAGGCAGGCGCCGCCTTCGTCATCCGCTCGGGCGGCGGCCGCGCGGGGGAGAGCTTCGCGGTCGACAGCGACCGCATGAGCATCGGCCGCACGCCCGACGCGGCGGTGTTCCTGGATGACGTCACCGTCTCGCGCAATCACGCGCTCGTGGTCCGCCGCCAGGACGGCCTCTATATCGACGACCTCGGGTCGCTCAACGGCACCTACGTGAACCGGCGCCGGATCGAGTCGCACCGGCTCGACGACGGCGACGAGATCCAGATCGGCAAGTACAAGCTGAGCTACCTAGAGCGCTGAGATGGCGGTGGCGACCGAGGAGAGAGTGAAGGGCCGCGCCGAGGGGGAGCGCCGCTCTCCGCCCAGCGACTCGCCGTCGCGGCCGCGAAAGGCGCTCACGATCGGGGCGGTGGCCAAGATCCTGAGCCAGGAGTTCGACGACATCTCGATCTCCAAGATCCGCTACCTCGAGGATCAAAAGCTTCTCGCGCCGCGGCGCACGCCAGGTGGCTACCGCCTCTACAGCCAGGCCGACGTGGAGCGCCTGCGCGCGATCCTGCGCATGCAGCGCGACGAGTTCCTGCCGCTCAGGGTCATCCGGCAGGAGCTTGCCAGCGGGGATTTCACCGGTCCCCGCCGGGGAAGCGAAGCCGCGGCGACCCGGCGCGCGACCTCGGTGGACGCGGCGGTGTCGACGCTCACCCTCGAGGAGATCCTGGACGAGGCGGGCGTCTCGGAGAGCCTGATCCGCGAGCTTCAGGAGTTCGGCATCGTGCAGCCGGAGCGGCGCGACGGGCGCGTGGTGTACGACGAGACGGACCTCGAGATCGTGCGCGCCGCGGCCGAGCTCTCCCGATTCGGCGTGGCGGGCAGGAACCTGCGCGTCTTCAGGAGCTCGGCCGACCGGGAGGCGGCCCTGCTCCAGCAGATCGTCGGGCCGGCCCTGCGCTCCCGGAGCCAGGCCAGGCGCAGGGAGGCGATCGAGAACCTCGAGAGCCTCGCGGCGGTGTGCGGGCAGCTGAAGCATCTGCTGCTCGTCAGAGATCTCCGCCGCATCAAGGGCGACTGAGGGGCCTGCAAAGCGCCGTCTGACGGTGTCCGCAGCCGGGCGGCTCGCTCACGTAGGTTTCAACTACGCTCGCTTCGCCGCCCGGCCGCGTCCATGGCCAGACGACGCTTTTCGGGCCCTCAGCATGCCTCGTGTGACCCGGACCAGAACCATCGCCGCACCGAGGGAACGAGTCTGGGAGCTCGTCTCCGATCCGCATCACCTGCCGCGGTGGTGGCCGCGGACCGTTCGGGTCGAGGACGTGCGACGGGTGGGAAGCGGCAAGCGGTCGCGGTGGACCACGGTGCTCGGGACCGAGCGCGGCAAGGGCGTGCGGGCCGACTACCGGTGCACGAGCGCGGCGACCGGAGAGCGCTATGTGTGGGAGCAGGAGGTTGAGGGGACGCCGTTCGAGCGGATCCTGCGCTACTCGCGCCTGGAGATCGGGCTGGAGGACGGAAGGAGCGACGGAACCCTGGTGCGACTTGCGTCCAGCGAGCGCCTGCGGGGGCTCTCGCGCCTCGGCTCGCCGATGATGCGAATGGCCGTCAGGCGGCGCCTCGACGAGGCGCTCGACGGAATCGAGCGGGCGGTCGGGGAGCCGTGAGCCCCGAGCGGTCCGCAGGCCCGATGAAGTGGTACGGGTGGGGCGATCCCGAGAGGCGCCTCGAGCTCGGCGACGATGCGATCGCGATGCTCCGCGCCGAGGTGGGGGAGGGCCATCCGGACCGTCGAGCCTCGCTGGAATCGGTCGTCGTTCCCGCGCCCGTGCCACTGCCGGGGTCGATCGCGGATACCGTGGGCCCGGCCGCGGTCCTCACCGGACACGAGCATCGGGTTCGCCGGGCGGCGGGCAGGGGCTATCCCGACCTCGTGCGCCTGCGCGCCGGACGACTCGACGACGCTCCCGACGCAGTCGTCTTGCCGGGCAACCCGGCCGAGGTCGCGCGCGTCCTCGAGATCTGCGGCCGGGAGGGGATCGGCGTCGTGCCGTTCGGCGGCGGCACGAGCGTGGTCGGGGGCGTGGATCCCGTGAGGGGAAGGCTCGAGCGGCTGATCACGCTCGACCTGCGTCGCCTGCACGGCGTCGAGGTCGATCACCGCTCGCTCCTCGCCACCCTGGGCCCGGGGCTTCGCGGTCCGGAGGCCGAGGAGGCGCTGGCGGCGAGCGGCGTGACCCTGGGCCACTTCCCGCAGTCGTTCGAGTACGCGACGATCGGCGGGTTCGCAGCCGCGCGCTCGGCCGGCCAGGCATCGAGCGGCTACGGGCGCTTCGACGAGATCGTCACCTCGATTCGGATGACGTCGCCGGCCGGCGAGCTCAGCACCCTGGGGACGCCTCACACCGCGGCCGGCCCCGCGCTGCGTGAGCTCGTGCTGGGCTCCGAGGGGACGCTCGGCGTGATCACGCAGGTGACGGCGAGGGTGCGTCCCACACCCGAGCGCCGCCGCTACGAGGCCTGGATGGCCGCCGACTTCGAATCGGGCGCGGGCATCGTGCGCTCCTTGGCCCAGTCGGGCAACCTGCCGGACGTCATCCGCCTTTCCGACGAGGCAGAGACACGAACCTCGCTGGCGATGTCGGGGACGGGAGGGGGCAAGCGGGCTCTGCTCGGTGCTTACCTTCGCGTGAGGCGGCGGGATCGCGGCTGCATTCTGATTTGCGGATGGGAGGGGGAGGCGGAGACCATCGAGCGCCGCCGCGCGGTCGGGGCGCGGCTTCTTCGCTCGGAGGGTGCCGCCGCTCTGGGCAGCGCGCCCGGGCGAGCGTGGGAGCGGGGCCGCTACGAGGGGCCGTACCAGCGCGACGCGCTCCTCGACCTCGGCTACATGGTGGAGACGCTGGAGACGGCGCATACCTGGGCACGGCTCGGCGAGCTCCACGACGAGGTGAGAGCGGCGATCGGGGCCGCGCTCGCCGCGCAGGGCACGCCGGGGCTCGTGATGTGCCATCTGTCGCACGCCTACCGGGACGGAGCATCCCTCTACTTCACCTTCATCGCGGCCCGCCGCCCTGGTGCCGAGCTGGAGCAGTGGCGCGCCGCGAAGGCCGCGGCGTCAGAGGTGATCATCGACCTCGGCGGGACGATCACGCACCACCACGGCGTGGGACGGGACCACGCTCCCTACATGCGGGCCGAGATCGGCGATCTGGGCATCGAAACACTGCGCACGGTCAAGGAGCGATTGGACCCGGCCGGGATCATGAACCCGGGGAAGCTGCTTCCCGGCACCTAGCGGCAGGGACGCCAGGGCTCGGCGTCGAGGGAGAAGTCCCGCGCCTTCTTGATCGAGCTGATGCCGAGACGGTTCGCGGAGTTGCAGAAGCGCCTCGGCGGGATCCGGTACTCGACCTGGAGGACAGCCTTGCCGGCGCGGGTGAACGCCCTGTAGCCGGGCGAGGGGTTGTTGGTGCACTCGTGGTACTGGAAGCACTGCTCGTTGATCGCGAAGTCGAACCTGGGCTCGAGCTTCGGCACCTGGCCGAGATCGTTCTTCAGCCCGACGGACAGCCCGTTCTCGTGGGCAATCCTCGCGAGCCTCCGGTTGAAGAGGAGCTGCGCCTTGGCGCTGATTCGCCAGCCGGTGACCCGCTTGCCCTGCGCGTGGGCGTCGACGACGTCGTACTCGATCGCGTCGAAGCCGGCCCGGGCGCACTTACGGGTGCGGGCAGCCACCCGGCGCAGCACGAAGTCGCGCTGGCCACGGCGGTTGTTGAGGTTCAGCCAGTACTCATTCGAGAAGCGGTCGCTGAAGGGCTTGCCGAGGAGGCGGTGGCCGATGCGCCGGTCGAATGCCACGTACCTGTCGTAGTCGGGGCGGAAGCGCTCCGCCGTGCCGGCCGACACGTAGCAGATCGCGCGGCCACCGCGCCGGTGGATCGCGTCGACCGCGGCCCTGTTGAGCGTGTGGTCGTTACCCGAGATGCGGCCGTCCTGGTAGAGGTCGATGTCGAAGACCCGCGGCCTCACGCACGCGCCGCCCGAGGCGGGCGCCTCGCAGATCCCCACGTCGATCCCCCCTGTCGACTCGAGGCCGCGGTCGGAGCTCTCGAGCTGGTATTGCCACCGCGCGCCGGCGGGCGGTGCCCATCGCTGCGCTTCGGCCGTCGAGCCGCCCCCGGCGGCCAGCGCGATGATCGCGAGGACGGCGGCCACCGGGACGCCTACTGGCCCTGCGTCGACCCCGTCGACCCCAGGACCAGCCAGATGATGTAGCTCTCGCCCTTGGGCGGCTGGTCGAGTCCGTTGAGCTTGACCTGGAAGAACGGCTGCTTGTTCTCCACACCAATCGCCGCGTTGCCGGAGCCCTTGACCCCTTGACCGGCTTGGAGCTTGATCGGAAATACGTTGCCCTGTCTGGAGCCGAGCACGCCGAGGAACGCCGGCTTGCCCTGCACCTCGAGCTGCTGCTGGTTCTTGATCGCCACTTGGATCGACCGCGCCACGTCCTTGTCGCTCGCGAGCGTGATCGCGACAGCCTGCACCTGCGACAGGATCGACTGGACCGCGGGCGGTATCGCAATCGACTGCTCATAGGAGCCGGAGGCAGTTGGCTTGACCACTCCCAGCGGGAAGCCCGGAGGCCTTCCGGCGACCTCAGGCGAGGTCGTGGTCGATGTCGTCGTGGCCGAATCGGCGCTGGAGCCGTTGAAGACGCCCGCGATGGCCAGCGCGCCCACGGCGACCAGAACGGCCGCGCACCCGAGGACGACGATCCCCTGCGTCTGGCGCCGTGTGAGGGTGGTGCGGCGGGGGCGTGGCTCGCCCTCCTCGGGTGGCGGACCGCGTCGAGGCGGTATCAGCTTCTGCAGCGGTCCGGGGACACGTTCGCGGCTGGCACGGCGTGGACGAGGCTGGCGCTCCTCGCCGGGCAGCCGCGGGAGCTCCGCATCCGGGGCGACCAGGCGAAGCTTCTGCGCCAGCTCGGTGACGAGTTCGAGGTCCTGCGGATCATCCTTGAGGTGGCGCACGACGTCGGCACGGTCGATCGGGTCGGCCTGGCCCAGCAGGTAGTCGGTGAGCGCGACCTTGCGGTCGGGGTCGGTTCCCGCCAGCTCCCTCAGCGCGGCGCGGGCCCGGGCGCGAACCTCGTCCGGCTCCACGCCGAGGATCGACGCGAGATCGTCGTAGCTCTGGCCGCGTTCGAGCAGCAGCTGGAGCATGGCTTTCTGGTCCGCCGAGAGAGGCATGTGTGCTAGGCCGGTGCCGTAAAGCGCCGGCAGAGGCAGGTGTCGTTCATTGTCTGGGAAGCCTAGGGAGTCGCCCTCGCCGGCGATGCAAGTGAGGCGGCGAATGCAACAGGGGGTGGAAGTAACGTTGCGCCGTGGTCGCTCGGCTGGTCGATCTCGCCGTCAGGCGTCCCTGGGCCCTGCTCGTCGCGAACCTGGTCTTCCTCGCCGCGGTCATGGCCGTCGCGATCGCGGGCGCGAACGGGCTGCCGATCGGATCCCTGGCGCCGGAGGGGTCGGCCGCCGCCGAGCCCGACCTGATCGTCGCGACCACCGGAGGGGAGCCGGTCGACTCGCCGGTCTATCGCACCACCCTTCGCGTGATCACCTCGCAGATCGAGACCGACGCGGACGTGGCGCAGGTCAAGCAGGGTCCGGTCTCCGCCGACGGCCGGTCCACCTCGCTGCTCGTGTCGCTGAACGGCCTCAATGCCACAGGGCGCCAGGACGTCGTCGAGCGAATCGAGGATGGAATCGATCCCGGCCCACTCCAGGTCTCATACGGCGGCGAGGTCGGCGCGCTCCTGGACGCTCGCCATGAGCTCGCGACCGACTTCTGGAAGCTCGAGCTCCTCGCGATGCCGTTCGTCGCCCTGGTCTTGGCCGTCGCCCTGGGGCCGCGCCTCGCCGCCGGCGCGGTGGTCTGCGCGGCGACGGCGATCGCGGGCGCGCTGGCGGGGTTGGTGGCGGTCGGCCTGGTAGCGGATATCTCGCTGCTGGGGATCGCGCCCGGGGCGGTGGTCGGCCTCGTGCTGGGGGTGGAGGCCCCGTGCGCGCTGTACGCCCGCTTTCGAGCCGAGGCCACACGCGCGGAGCGCGCCGACGCGCTGTCCCGCTCGGTGGGCGCGATCGCGGACATCGCCGTACCCGTGGGCGTCGCCGCCTCGCTCGTCACCGTGGGCCTCGTGGCAACCAACCTGGACCAGGGCCCGTCCCTGATCCTGGGGTGCGCTTTCGCGGCGGCCCTCGCACTCCTGTCGGCCCTCGTCTGCGCGCCGGCTATCGTCGCCCTCGCCGAGGAGGACCGCCACGTCACCGGCACTGCGCCGGTGACGGCGTGGCTCTCCCGTGTATCCGCCTCCCTCCCCGCCCGCCTCATCCGCTCGGGTCCCCGGACGGCGCTCTCGGTGGCGGTCGCGGTGCTCGTGCTGCTCGCCGCCGCCGTTCCGTTGCTCGATGCGCGGAGCGTCGCATTCTCCGCCTTCGACCTACCGGCGGACGCGCCGGCGCGAATGGCCGCCGAGGTCGCCGGGATCACCGGCGCGGACGGGGGAGGGGGGTCGCTGTTCGGCGACCTTCCGCTCGCGGCGGGGGTCTCGGCGATTGCCCTGCTGGTCGTCCTGGGAATTGCGTTCAGGTGGCGGCTGGCGCTGCCCGTTGCGCTCGTGACCCTGCTGCCGGCCGCCGCCGCGTGCGGGCTCTGCGTGCTCGTGTTCCAGGACGGCCATCTGGCGGGAGCGATCGACCAGGCTCGCCAGGGTCAACTGGAGACCGGGGCGGCTGCATCGCTCCTCGCGGCGCTGGTGTCCGTGTCCGCGGCTCGCTCGGCCTCCGCCATGCAGGCGTCCCGCGAGGCCGTCGCTGGCCGCCTGGACGCGGACTGGGCCGCGGGCTGGGTCGCGTCGGCCCTGCTGCCCGGAGCGATCCTCGCGACCCTGATTGCAGCGGCGGCGACCGGCGTGCTGGCGGGAGCGAGCCTGTACGCGGCGCGTGAGTTCGGGCTCGCCGTGGCGGTGGGGCTGCTGCTGGACCTCGTGCTGCTCCGCACGCCGCTCATCGCCGCACTCGCCCGCTGGGGTCACGGTTAGGGTGCAGCGCATGGAAGCGCGCACGCGTCCAGGGCGCGATGGCCTGGGGGACCTGATCGGGTTGGAATACGTGGAGACCGGCGGCCCGGACGAGGTCCGGGCCCGGATCCAGGTGACGGACGAAGTCCGCCAGCCCATTGGGCTCGTTCACGGCGGGGTCTTCGCGGCGATGGCCGAGAGCATGTGCTCGGCGGCGACCTGGCTGGCCGTGAAGGACGACGGGATGGCCGCGATGGGACAGTCGAACAGCGCCACGTTCATTCGCCCGATCACCGCGGGCCACGTGCACGCCACCGCCCGTCCTCGCCATCGAGGCCGCACGACCTGGATATGGGACGTCGAGATCACCGACGACGACCACCGGCTCTGCGCGCTCGTGCGGATGACGGTGGCGATCCGGCCGGTCGGTGAGCGTTAGCCGCGAAAGCGGTTCGTGATCGGCAGCCTGCGGTCGCGGCCGAACGCCTTCGCGGTGATGCGGATGCCGGGAGGCGCCTGGCGGCGCTTGTACTCCGAGCGGTCGACCATGGCGATCACCTCGTCCACGAGGTCGGGCTCGATGCCGTCGCCCACGATTTCGTCGCGGCCCTTGTCCTCCTCCACGTAGGCCATCAGGATGCGGTCGAGCATCTCATAGGGCGGAAGCGAATCCTCGTCGCGCTGGTCTGGGCGCAGCTCCGCCGAGGGCGCCCGCTCGAGGACGGACTCCGGCACGAGCTCCCGGTCCGCGATCGAGTTTCGGTAGCGGACCAACCGGTAGACGAGCGTCTTCGGGACGTCTTTGATCACGGCGAAGCCGCCGGCCATGTCCCCGTATAGCGTCGCGTAGCCGACCGACATCTCGCTCTTGTTCCCGGTCGTCAGCACCAGCCAGCCCGACTGGTTCGAGAGCGCCATCATCAGGTTGCCGCGGATCCGCGCCTGGATGTTCTCCGCGGCAAGCTCCGTCCCCGGGCCCCCGGTCTCGAGCTCGCGCGCCGACTCCGCGCCGGGGTGGGCCTCCTGGCCGTCAACCTCCGCCGAATCGGCCCCCGAGCCGAGGACGTGCTCGTAGGCGCGCATCGCGTCCTCGATGGGGAGCTCGACCAGCTCCGCGCCGACGTTGCGGATGATCGCGCGCGCGTCCTCCTGGGTCTCCGAGCTCGAGTGCGGAGAGGGCATCACCACGCCGGTTACCCGCTCCGGCCCGAGGGCGTCGGCCGCGATCAGTAGCACCAGCGCGGAGTCGATTCCTCCCGAGACGGCGACCAGGACGCGCTCGAAGCGGTTCTTCCGCACGTAGTCGCGCAGGCCGGAGGTGAGCGCCGCGTAGACCTCCGCGTCCGGCTCCAGGGGCTCCGCCAGCCGCGGCTCGATCGGCTCCCGCGGACCTTCCGGCACCTGAAGCCTCGCGACCACCGGCGCGCCGACGGATCCGGATTCCGCCTCGGGGTTGGGCGGGAGCTCCACGTCGCAGACGACGAGCGCCTCCTCGAACTGCGGTGCGCGGGCGATCGTCTCGCCACCCTGGGAGACGACGACGCTGTGGCCGTCGAACACCAGCTCGTCCTGCCCGCCCACGAGGTTGCACAGCGCGAACGCCGCCCCGGTCTCCCTGGCGCGGTCACGGATCATCCGCTCGCGCGTGATCCCCTTGCCGCGGTGATAGGGAGAGGCCGAGGGGTTGATGACCAGGCTGGCGCCGGCGAGCGCCTCCACGGACGCGGGCGGCCCCGGGTACCAGATGTCCTCGCAGATGGTGAGCCCCACCCTGATGCCGTCGACCTCGATCAGCGCCGGGGTATCGCCTGGCTCGAAGTAGCGCCGCTCGTCGAACACGCTGTAGTTGGGCAGGAGCACCTTCCGGTAGGTCGCGAGCACCGCGCCGTCGGCGAGCACCGCCACCGAGTTGTAAGTCGCACCCTCGCGCTCGGGAAAGCCCACGAGGGCGACGATTCCCTCCACGCTTGAGGCGAGCTCGTCGAGCGCCCGCTCGGCGGCATTCAGGAAATGCGGCTTCAGCCACAGATCCTCCGCCGGGTAGCCGGTGATCGTCTGCTCGGGGAAGAGGACGAGTTGGGCGCCGGCATCGCGGGCACGGCCGATCCACTCGCCGACCAGGCGGGCGTTTCCGTGGATGTCGCCCACGGTGGTGTTCACCTGGGCGAGCGCCACGCGCAGCGTGCGATGCTCATCGGTCACGCTCTCAGTATTGCCGGACGGGGCGTCTACGCGCGGCGGCGGGCGCCGAGCCCGCCCACGATGGCCGCGACGACTGTCACCAGGTAGATCTGGCCGGTGAGGGCCTCGGCGATCGCCAGCGAGCGCCCCAGGTTCGTCGCCGCCGTCAGGTCCCCGTAGCCGACGGTCGTGATCGTCGTGAAGCTGAAGTAGAGGAAGTCCGTTGTGTCGGCCGGGGCATCGTGCTGCGCGAAGAATGCCTGCGAGCCGACGCTGTCGACGATTCCGTAGAGGAAGGCGAACAGGGATCCGATCAGGAGATAGATGCACAGGACCCCGAACATCGTGTGGAGGGTGACCCCGTTTGCCCGCACGTCCTGACTCACGCCACGGACGATCGCCGCGGGTGCCAAAGCGATCATGAGCGCCGTGATCAGCCGCGCCGCCGTCGGTCCGAGCCCGCCGAAGCCGATCAGCGCGGCGGCCGACGCGACGACGGCCACGCAGACGGCGACGGTCGCCAGGCGCAGGATCCAGGGGTGGACCCTCGAGGCGAGCAGGGCGGTGAGCAGCGTCAGGCCCTGGATGACGATGGTCACCAGACGCGCCCAGTCGGCATCGGGCGCGGCGAGCTGGAAGACGAGTGACGTCAGGATCATCGCCAGCAGGAACCCGTAGCGGTAGCCCGTCATTCCGGTGCGATCGAGCGCCCGGTCCACGCGCAGCTGCGTGCCCGCGTCCTTCGCCACCGCGCAAGGATCCCGTCGCGATCGGACGGGAGGCGATCAGCGAGCGGCGTCGCCGAGCAGCCGCTCGACCACGAGCACGTCCTTCCACTCGCCCGCGAGGCGGCCGTGGCGGCGGTGGACTCCGACCTCCTGCCACCCGCACGCCTCGACCAGCGCGATGCTGGGCGCGTTGGAGGTGAAGATCTTCCCGATGAGCTTGTAGTAGCCGCGCTCCTCCGCGGCGACGGCGACTGCCTCCATCAGCGCGCGCCCGATGCCCGAGCGCCGGGCCGCGGTGTCGACGTACATCGTCACCTCGCCGATGCCCGAGTAGTAGTGGCTCGGGTCGTCGTAGGGACCGACCTTGATGAAGGCCACGACGTCCCCGTCGTGCTCGGCCACGAGAGCGAGGGCGCCGGACTCGATCAATTCGGCGAGCTCGTCGGCGGACTTGGTGTGGGTCTCGAAGGTCGCGATGCGCTCGGCGATCCCCCGGTTGTAGATCCGGGCCATGTTCGCGGCGTCGTCCCGCGTGGCGGGCCGGATGGTGTGGGTGGCGTCGGGCGTAGGCATGCTGACGGCTCGTATTACCACCCGGGCGCCGGCGATGGATGGAAAACCGCCCCCATAGCGTCGAGAATCCATCCATCGCTTGCGACTCCTGGGCCTGCGATCGTTCCGAGGGTGCCCAACCGCCGCGCGCTAATCATCACCGCCGACGACTTCGGCTACAGCCCTCGCTACGACGAGGGGATCGTCGAGGCCGCGGGCGCCGGCGCGGTCGACTCGGTGAGCGTCATGGTGACGCGCGACCGGTTCGACCCCGAGCCGCTTCTGGAGACCGGGGTCGAGACCGGGCTTCACCTGGAGCTCGCGCTCGAGCTGACCGAGGGGGAGAGGGCCGGTCCGCGTGAGCGAGAGGCCGCGCTCCACGCCCTCGGCGAGCAGCTGGAGTCATTCGAGTCGGCGATCGGGCAGCCGCCCGCATATCTGGACGGGCATCGCCACTGCCACGCGCACGCCGGGCTGGCGTCGGCCATCGCGCGTGAGGCGGCCGGCAGGGGACTCCCGGTTCGATCCGTGGACTCCGGGCACCGGCGGACCCTGCGGCGTGCGGGCGTGGCGACCCCCGATCGGCTGATCGGCCGTTACTCGGAGGAACCTGACGGAGCCCTCCCGGTGGAGCTCGGGGCGGTCGCGGACGGCGACGGCCAGCTGCCGCCGGGCATCACCGAGTGGATGGTCCATCCGGGCCATCGGGACCCCGGGTCCGGCTCGGGCTACGACATCGCACGCGAGGAGGACCTAGACCTGGTGCTCAGCCTGTCTCTGCTGCCGGCGCTTCGCCGGGCTCGCCTCACGCACGCCGCCGCGTTCGGCTGATCCCGCCGCGGCGACGAGCTCGTCGTCCGCGGCGGTCAGATCGTCGGGCCGCGGCTCGAGGTGGGGGGTGGCGTCGTAGTGCGCGGTGGGGCCGCAGTTCACGCGCCCGTTGTAGCTCATGATCCCGAAGCAGATCGCCTGGTTTCGGGCCAGGGGCACCATCGGGAAGATGTCCAAGAGCTCGCGGCCCAGCAGATAGAGCGGGAACTGCGGTCCGGGAACGTTCGTGACGACGGTGTTGAAGAACCGCTGCCGGGACTGAAGGCGGGCGGCCTGTGCGGCGATCGTCGGTGGCGTGAAGTTGGTGACGTCGGTCAGGAGGCTGGCGCCCACCGCCTGCCCCGAGGACTTCAGGTGGCGCATCGTGGTGGATACGGCGTTCAGCCGGTCGAGCGGGTCCTCCCGCCAGAGGGGCAGCGGCGCCATCATCGCCGAGACGCGGTTTCCAAGGGCCCCGTGCTGATCGGCGGTCCGGACGCTGATCGGCACCATGGCGCGCAGCTCCAAGCCCGCCGTGGAGTGCCCCTGCCCTCGCAGATACCGGCCCAGCCCGCCGGCTACCACCGCGATCACGACGTCGTTGACGGTCCCGCCGGCAAGGTTCTTGATTCGCTTCAGGTCGTCCAGGTCCATGCGCACCCACCCGAACCGCCGGTACGGACCGATGGAGCAGTTGATGGGGGAGCGGGGGGCCGAGAAGCCCGTGCGCAGGAAGGAGCCCGCGGCACCGAGCTCCTGGATCGCCGCACCCGCGGCGCGCCTCGGAGCGCTCACCACCGCCCGTGCGCCGCGGACGATCTCGGCGGGATTGGTCGCCCGGTCCAGCAGCGCCTCGCCCAGAAGCTGTGCTCGGGACGGTTCGGGCTGCGGCAGCCACGGATCGGGGGCTGCGGATTCGGCGGGTTCGCGATCGAGGTCGAACAGGACGGTGGTTATGTCAACCCCGGAGACACCGTCGACCAGGCAATGATGCGTCTTGCCGACGATCGCGAATCGTCCGCCCTCGACCCCGTCGACGAGCCACATCTCCCATACCGGCTTGGTGCGGTCCAGCCGCTGTGAGAACACCCTGGCGGCGAGCGTTCGCAACTGCTCCTCGCTGCCCGGAGGGGGGAGAGCGGTGTGCCGGACGTGGTAGTCGAGGTTGAAGTGGGGATCGTCGACCCACACGGGGCGACCCTGCGCGTACGGAACGAACCGCAGCTTCTGGCGAAATCGCGGGACCAGGTGGAGGCGCGAGCCGATGTGGTCTCGAAACTCCTCGTAGCTCGGCGCCGGCTCTTCGAACAGGGTCGTCGAGGCCACATGCATGTGCACCGGGCCGGTCTCCAGGTCCAGGAACGACGTGTCGAGGCCACTCAGCCTGTCCCCGTGCGCCACGGGCGCATCATCTCAGAACGCGGCCGGCGCGAAAGTCCTGGTTACACGTCCAGCGACAGGGCCTCGGCGCCGGAAGCGTCGCCGGCCATCCCACCTGGATCGCCCTCCGATCGGACGAGGCCCGCGACGCCCACGCCGAGCAGGCGCACGGGCGCGTCGAGCTCGAAGCCAGCGAGCAGGCGCCGCGCGACCGATCGAATGACGGCGGGATCGCCGGTGTGCTCCTCGATCGTCCGGGATCGCGTGTGCGTGCGGAACGGGCGCAGCCGGATCTTCAGGGTGATAGTGCGGCCGATATGACCGCCCTCGGCGAGGCCGCGGGCCACCGACTCCGCGAGCTCCTCCACTGTCTCGTTGAGCCTCGCGCGGTCGGAGACGTCGTGCGGGAAGGTCGTCTCACGACTCTCCGACTTCTGCTCGCGCTCGGTCACCACGGGCCGATCGTCTTGGCCTCGGGCCCGAGCGCGCAGCCCGGTCCCGATTCGTGGGCCGAAGGCGCCCTCCAGGGCGGCATCCGGGGCCGACGCGAGCTCCGCGACGGTGTGGATGCCCATACCCGCGAGGCGCTCCGCAGTGCGCGGGCCGACCCCGGGGACGAGCCTGGGCGGGCGATCTCCCACGACCTCGAGCATCCGATCGGGCTCCAGGACGCAGAGGCCGTCGGGCTTGTCGAGATCGGAGGCGATCTTGGCGCACAGCTTGTTGGGTGCCAGGCCGACGGAGCAGACGAGGCGAGTCTCGTCGCGCATCGTCTGCTTCAGCTCGCGGGCGCGCGCCTTCGGCGCGGGGCAATCTGACAGGTCGAGGTATGCCTCGTCCAGCCCCGCCACCTCGACCCGGTCGGAGAAGCGCCGCAGGATCCCCATCACCTTCGCGGACGCCCGCCGATAGAACGCCATGTCGCGCGGGATCAGGAGCGCCTGCGGGCAGCGCCGGTGAGCGACGGCCAGCGGCAGCGCCGAGTGGACCCCGAACTGCCGCGCCTCGTACGAGGCGGCCATCACCACTCCCCGCGAGGCCGCGCCGCCGGCGGTCGCGACCAGAACGGGCTTGCCGCGAAGCTCCGGGCGGCGCAGAAGCTCCACCGACACGAAGAATGCGTCCATATCCACATGTGCGTAGATGTGGGGCCAGTCGCGCACAAGCTGACGATACGCAGCACATCGGCGCCGTACCCCGGCTGGCCAAGGGGTTGTGACTGGATCGAGGCGGTGACCGAGCTAGCCGCCAACGACGACTGGCACGCGGTTCAGCGGGCGGTGAACAACCTTGAGGACCACCAGCTTCGAGGAATGGTCTAGGTGCTCGCCCTCGCTCGAGGCGCTGACCTGCGCGAGATGCGAGCGCTCGCCGCGAACTGGCAGTCGGCGCCGCTCAACCGATGGCGACCGAGGACGATTTCGACGTACTCGCGACGAGGCTAGGCGCCATCGCTCGGCAGCTCGAGAACAACGGTCCCGGTATGGGCGAGTCCTGGGTGGCCGAGCACCACGACGAGGAGGAGACCCGCGAGCTCCTGGTCATCGCGGTGATCACCTTCATGGAGAGGACGCGCCAACTCGAAGAAGCGTCGTCCGAGTAACCGGGGCATTCACCTCCCTCGGTGATGAGCCGACGCTGAACTGAGACTTAACGCTTGTTCAGGTCAGCTCGCCGGTCGCCTCTTGGTACATACGGATCTGCTGCTCGAGCCCCTCACCGAGCACGGCTCGCACGACGCCAAGCCGCTCCACGACGAGTCCCGCCCTCGTGGTCAGGCGCAGGAATTCCTCGTCGCCACCCACGTCGTTCAGCTGCTCATGGCTTCCGCGCAATAGCGAAAAGCCAGCCAGGTCTCCACCATGTGGATAAAGCAGGACCACCTCGAAGTTCTCGATCCGGCCCTCCTGCTGAAGGCGACCCCAGTACTCGACGCTCTCATTGAAGACGTCCAGCCCCTTCGACTCGCGCGCTCTGACTGGGGCACCCCATCCAATGAATAGCCCGGCCTCTGCCATGACAATCCCTCCTCCTGTGGTTTGCGGATCGACGCTACCACTGAGCAATGAGACATCCGGGCTGCCGACGAAGCGCTTCGCGACGCAGGTCGAGCGCGTTGACGGCGAGTACTTCAGTCGCGGGTTCTCGCCCAGCCGCGGCGTCCGGCCGTTGAACTAGCAAGAGCCCCCGACATGCGTCCTGCCGCCGGGGGCTCCTGCCTGTGTATCGAGACGGCGTCCCTGTGCGGCGCGCCGCAGCGTACGCAGTTATTTACGGATTATCTGGGTTGGTTCCCGGACCGCATGCCACGCCAGGGACCCCAGGAGGCGTTAGGCCAGTCCTAACGTCCTGCCCGGGAGACTGCACGATGAAGTCAATCGGACCCTCACCGAGGATGAAGTCATTCAGCCCCGAGAAGGCACAGATTGAGTTGGCGTGTGCGGGTGCCTCGGTGGCGATCCCGGAACCGGAATCCGGAACGCCCGGGGTGCCCGGAGGGCCAATCACTTCACCAGCTAGAGCGGCACTAGGAGTCAGAGCCGCGACGACGACCGCTGTGCACATAGCAGCCGCAAGCTTCCTACGCATTGGATTCCTCCCTCTCGTGGCCAAAAATCAGCCGCATGGGTTCACGACCTCGGGAATGTAGGGGCCAGGAGACCCATCGTGACCGTGACATTTGTCACCACCAGGGGGATACGGGAGCGGCTCCAGCGGGCGGTTTTTTGACCGAGCGGCGCACTTAGACCGGCGGGTAGCGCGCGGTGGGGGCCGACTTCACAAATCGCTCTAGCAAGCGGCAAACCGCCCCTGGAGGGGGGCTTCTAAGTGTCCGCGTGGGCGATGGTGCGCGCCATGGTCCGATCGTAGAAGTGAGGGAGGACGCCGAGCACTGACGAAAGGGCCGAACCGACCCCGGCCCGCACGCGCCAGCCCCGGCCGTGTCTGCCTAGACTCTGGACGTGTCTCGCCCACGCGCCTTCGCCGTCAGAACGATCAGGGCGGTGATGCTCGTCGCCCGCGATCGCCGGATTCCAAAACCGCTGCGGTGGATCGCCGGACTCGGGCTTTTGCCGATTCCCGGGCCAGTCGATGAGGCCATGCTGCTCCTGGCCGCGCCGATTCTGTTCGGGCTCTATCGGGAGCCGATGCGCGAGGCCTGGCGGCAAGCGGCTACGCCGCGGCTTCCCCGCCACTCGGCCCACCCTGCTGGCTCGCTAGATTCACCGCGGTGACCGACGCCGAGGCCAAGAATCTGGAGGCGATCTCGCGGGCGATCGACCAGCACAACGCGAACTGCCCGTTTCCGGCGTCCGAAGTGCGGATGAACCCGTTCGAGATCGAGCGCCTGGGCTGGCACGAGATCCGCGGCCTGCCGCTCGTGGGCGATCCGGAGCTCGGCACGGGCCGCTTTCGGATCGTCTGCTCCCGCGACTCCGAGGGCGGCGACCTCGAGGAGGTCGAGGCCGTGGGGACGCCGATCGAGGTGGGCCTTCCGGATCCGAGCGCGAACTAGCTAGGGATTGATCCCCAGGTCCGTGGTCCACTTCTGGGCCTGGATGTTCAGGTCCGTGAAGCCGCCGGTGAGGATCAAGATGCCCATCGCGATCAGGATGGCGCCCCCGATGCCCATCACGACCGCGTAGTGGCGCTTGACCGCCGCGAACGCGGTGGTGGCCCGCGAGAACGCGAGCGCGGTGATCAGGAAGGGAATCCCGAGCCCCGCGGAGTACACCGCGAGCAGCAATGCCCCGTGAGCGGCGGAGCTCGAAACGGACGCGGCGGTCAAGATCGCGCCCAGCGTCGGGCCGATGCAGGGGGTCCACGCGATGGCAAACGCGGCGCCGGCGACCACCGGGCCCCCCTTGCCGGCACGCGACATGAGAGCCTCCATGTGCCACTCGCGGTTCAGCCGCGTTACGAACAAGCTGGCGACGAAGTAGACGCCGAGCGCGATGATCAGGGCTCCCGCGATCGTCTCGAGCGTGTCCTGGTGCTGGTTGAGCGTCCGGCCGAGGCCCGTCGCCGTGAGTCCCAGCAGGATGAAGATCACGGAGAAGCTCGCGACGAAGATCAGGCTCGGGACGAGGACGCTCCGCCAGCTCACGCGGTCCAACTCGGCGACCGAAACGCCGCTCACGGCCGAGAGATAACCCGGCACCAGCGGCAGGACGCACGGCGATAGGAAGGAGACGATGCCGGCGCCGAGCGCGGCGAAAAGGCCTGGTAGCGCGACGGGGTCGCCCTGCATCGCCTAAACGGTACGCCGCGCGGCCAACTACTCGTTAAACGGGGCTAGGTCAGGGCCGCGGCCAGCCGCCGCCGGTGCTCTCGCGCAAGCGGGTGGTCGGCACCGAGCTCGGTGAAGATCGCGACCATCACGCGCCGAAGCTGATCGCGCCGTTCGGGATCGTCGGTCTCGCCGACAACGGTCTGCAGGCCGTCCAGCGCGCTCTCCCGGTCGCCCTCGTCCCAGGCGGCGAGGGCCCTGCTCAGGGTCCCCGCGCCGTCGCTTCGATCCGCACCCAGGTCAGCCAGGAGGCGGGCCCTGGCGGCCAGGCCCTCCGCCTCGAAATCGCCTGGGAAGCGATCCAGAAGCTCGAGCGCCTCCTCGGTGTCGCCACGCTCTAGAAGGAGCCGGCCGAGCTTGCGCGCCGCCGCGGGGTTGCGGGCGTCGAGCTCGAGCGCCTTGCGCAGCGACTCTTCGTCGTCGGCCGCGGCGAGCTTGTCGGCCGGGGAGGGGACGATCCGATCCAGGAACTCCTCGATCTGCGTCGGCGGGATCGCTCCCGTGAACTCGGCGACCACCTTGCCGTCCTTGAATGCCTTCACGGCGGGGATCCCGCGGATCTGGAAGCTCGCCGCCAGGGATTGATTAGCGTCGGTGTCGACCTTCGCGAGCTCGACCTCGCCCTCGCGCTTGGCGACGGCCGCCTCGAGTGCCGGGCCAAGCGTCCGGCACGGGCCGCACCACTCGGCCCAGAAGTCGACGACCACGGGCAGGGTGCGCGAGCGCTCGACTACGCGCTCCATGAAGTCCTGTTCGGTGACGTCAAAGGCCATGAATCGAGCTTAGCTGGGCGCCTTCGCCAGAATGGGGATCGATGGAGGAATCGCTGCGCGGGAAGCTGCTCGTCGCCTCGCCGTCCCTGGTTGACCCCAACTTCGCGCGGACGGTGGTCTTCATCACCGAACACAGCGACGAGGGGGCGATGGGGATTGTGCTCAACCGGCCCTCGGACACGGCCGTCGAGGCCGTGGTCCCCCCGCTCGCGGAAATCGCCGGGACCGAGCCCGTCTATGTCGGCGGCCCCGTGCAGCCCGAGGCGATCGTGCTGCTCGCCGAGTTCTCCGATCCCGACGCGGCGGCCTGGATCATCGTCGCGGACGTCGGGCTGGCTTCGGCCGACGTCGACCTCGAGGATCTCGCCGCGGCGGTGAGGCGGGGCAGGGTATACGCCGGCTATTCGGGCTGGGCTGCGGGTCAGCTCGACGCCGAGATGGAGCTCGACTCCTGGATCGTGGAACCACCTCTTCCCAAGGAGCTCTTCCCCGACGATCCGGCAACGCTCTGGAGCGATGTGCTCGCCCGCAAGGGAGGGCAGTACGCCTTGATCGCCCGCATGCCCGACGATCCGTCGCAGAACTGAGGGGAGCAGTCCGGAAGCGGACCCCGGCGATGCACGACATAGTCGAATTTCTCTCGCGCCACGCTCCGTTCGACGCGCTTCCGGAGGACGCGCTCGAGGAACTCGCGCGTTCCGTCGAAGTGGAGTTCTTTCCCAGCGGCGGGACGATCTTTCGGCAGGGGGAGGGGCCCCTGAAGCACGTCTGGGTCGTCCGCCGGGGGCTGGTCGAGCTGGTCGATCGAGGTCGGGTCCTCGACGTCCTTGGCGAGGGTGAGCTCTTCGGACATCGTTGGACGCTCGCCGGGTTGCCCACCGGCTTCGAGGCCCGCGCCTCCGAGGACACGCTCACCTACCGCCTCCCCTTCGACGTGGCGACGGCAGCCCTCTCACGGCCTGCCGGGTTGCGCTACGTGACGCAGAGCCTGCTGGACCGAGCCCTCCCGGACGCCGCCAGCGGCGCCGCGCTCGATCCGGGACATCGGCGCGTAGCGGAGCTCGTCAACAGCCGCCCGATCATCTGCGACGCGGACTGGAGCGTCCATGAGGCCGCGCGGCGGATGGCCGAGGACGGCGCCAGCGCGGCGCTCGTGCGCCTTCCCGACGACGGCCTCGGGATCCTGACCGATAGCGACCTGCGCAACCGGGTCGTGGCCGGGGACGTGCAGGCAAATGCTCCCGTGACGGAGGTGATGAGCGCGCCGGCGTTCACCATCACCCCCGACCGCTTCGGCGCCGAGGCAATGCTCGAGATGTTCAACAGGAACATCCGGCACCTCCCGGTCGTCTGGCCCCACGGAGAAGTCCTCGGGATCCTGAGCGACCGCGACCTCCTCGCCGCCGAGACCAGAACCGCGTTCGTCCTGCGACGCGCAATCGCGGGCGCCGACCGGGTCGAGGACCTGAGACGCGCCGCGAGCGAGATCCGCCCGGCGATCATCGGACTTCACGATGCACGGGTCGCCCCTGCGCAGATCGGCTCGATCATCGCCGTGGTCGTCGACGCCCTCACGCGCAGGCTGATCGAGCTCGAGGCCACCGCGATCCCCAAGCCGCCGCCGCCGATGCGCTGGCTCGCACTCGGAAGCTTCGGCCGTCGCGAGGTCGTGCTCTCGTCCGATATCGATTCCGGTCTCGTCTGGGACGGAACAGGGGATGAGGAGGGCCGCGAGGGGCGGGACGCGCTGGCCTTTGGGCGGCGGGTGGTGACCGGGCTCGCGGCCTGTGGCTTCGCCGCCGACACCCACGGCGCGACAGCCGGCGATCCCCTCTTCAACCGCTCGTCCGACTCGTGGCGCGGGGGCATCCGCGATGTCGTCGACGAGCCGGATCAGGAGAAGGCGCTCGTCTTCCTGTCGCTCTTGTCCGACGGGCGCACGGTCTATGGGATCGGGGACGTTCGGGATCCCCTCGAGGAGCTGCATCAGGTGTGGCATCACCGCGCCGTTCTTCGCCTCATGCTGCTCCTCGCGCTGTCGCGGCAGCCGCCGACGGGATTTCGCCGGTTTCGCGATCCGCCCCGCGACTTCGTGGTCGAGCATTCCGGTGAGCACCGGGGCCGGCTGAACATCAAGGACGCAGGGCTCCTGCCGATCGTCGCCGTCGCCCGCTACGCGAGCCTCGCCGCGGGAGTGCACACGCTCTCTACCCGCGCCCGCCTCGACGCCGCCGCGACGGCGGGCGTGCTCGACGCCAAGGACGCACACAACCTCAACGAGGCTCACGACCTCTTCTGGCAGATGCGGCTCGAGCACCAGGTCGATCAGCTGAGAAGGGGGGATGACCCCGACGACTACATCGACGTAGGGGCCCTTGATTCCTCCACCCGGCGATACGCGCGTGAGGCGTTTCGAGCGGTCAGCGCCGTCCAGCGCTCGCTCAAAGGGGAGTTGAACCTCCCACCGTGAGGCTTCGGCGCCGGCGCCGGTCGATGTCTCCCGCGGCGAGGGCTTACGAGGAGGCGACGCTCCCTCCCTCCGCGACTCCGTGGCGTTCCGCCTCGTATGCCGTGGTGGACCTGGAGACCACCGGCCTCGACCCCCGCCACGACGAGATCGTGTCCTTCGCTGCGCTCCCCATCGATGAAGGCCGCGTCGTCGTCGGCGGCGCTCGTTCACTGACGATCAGACCCGGGCGGATGCCCGGGGCGGAGACGATCCGGATCCACGGGCTCCGGCCCGTGGACCTCGCCGCCGCGCCTGCGTTGCCCGAGGTCCTCGATGAGATTCTCGCCGCGCTCACGGGCAGGGTGCTGGTGGCCCACGCCGCCTGGGTCGAGCGGGGCTTCCTCTCGGCGGCCCTGGGCACGGGCGGCGTTCGTCTGAAGGAGCCGGTGCTCGACACCGAGGCTCTCGCGCGTCACGCGGTGGGGGTGGACGAGTCCGGCGCGGGACGGAGAGTGCCGCTCTCGGACGCCGCGCGCAGGCTCGGGTTACCCGTCCACCGTCCGCATCACGCCGCCGGAGACGCCTTGACCACGGCCCAGCTCTTCATCGCGCTCGCCACTCGCCTGGACCGGGCCGAGCCTCAGACCCTGGAATCGCTCGCCGCGATCTCGAAGGACTGATTCGCCGCCGCGCTACTGGCTTGCGGCGTAGCCGAGGATCGAGCGGTCGACGAGCCACTCGACCGGCGCGCGGTCGTCCGTGTAGACGGTGCCACCCGGAAGCCTCGGTCCCATCACTGCGGCCTGGCGCCGCGCGAGCGGCCGGAGAGGCGCCGGTAGCCCATCGACCGCGGCGCCGAGACGGTGGGCGGAAGCCGGCCCATTGGTCCCGGCAAGCAGCGTGTTGGTGTCGTCGAAGGGGTCCCGAAGGACGGTTGAGAACGCCTCGGCCATCGTGCGTCCGATCACCGTCTCCAGCTCGTCGCTTCCATCGGGATGGCCGACGTTGACGACCACGATGCCGGCCGGTGCCAGCCGCTCGCTGGCGAGCGTGAAGAACTCGCGCGTCGTCAGGTAGAAGGGGATGTACGGCTGGCGGTAGGAATCGACGGCGATCACGTCGTAGCCGCCGTCGGAGCGGCGGAGCCACGGACGAGCGTCTTCGTTGTAGACCGTGAGGTTGGGATTCGAGTCCATGTCGAAGTAGCGATTCCCGATCTCGGTGAGCTTGGGATCGATCTCAACTCCGTGGACCTCGGCCCGCGGAAAGAAGTGCCCGTAGGCGCGCGCCGTGGTCCCGGCGGCGTTCCCCAGGATCGCCACGCGTCGTGGTGGGTCGTGGAGCGCCGCGAAAGGCATGGTGAGCATGCGATCCCAGTAGCCGCCGGTCAGGTAGGAGCCCGGGCGAAGCAGCGAGTGGATCACCTGACCCTCGTTCAGCTCCAGCGCACGGTCGCCGTCCGGCTCCTCGACCACGCGGATGTACTGCACCGCGCTCTCGCCCTCGTACAGGACCCGGCCGTCGTCCGTTGCCTTGACGGTCCCGACGGGCACCGCGATCAGGGCGGCGAGGGCGAGCGGCGCGGGGAGGAACCGGACCCCGAGCGGCACGGCGGCGACCAGTGCGAGGGCGAGGGCGAACACCAGGAAGGTCCGCTGCGTGCCGGCGAATGGGATCAGCGCCATCGCCGCGACCATGGTTCCGACGAGCGATCCGGCCGTCGACACGGCGTACAGGCGCCCGGCGACCCGGCCGGAGTGCTCGACGTCGGGAAGCGTCAGGCGGATCGCGTACGGGGAGCAGGCGCCGAGCAGGATCACCGGCACGGCGGCCAGGGCCAGCACGCCGATCAGCGAGCCGACGAAGGCACCCGCCGACACCGAGTCCAGGGCGCTCACCGAGATGTCGAAGAACGGACGGGCGACGAACGGCACGATCGCGAGCAGCATCGCCGCGGCCATCACGAGGAGGCACAGGCCTCGCAGCTTGGGGTAGCGATCCCCCAGCCTTCCGCCGAGCCAGTAGCCGATGGAGAGCGCCACCAGCACGACCCCGATCGTGTTCGCCCAGACGATCGTCGACGCGCCGAAGAAGGGCGCCATCAGCCGCGCCACGGCGATCTCGGCGCCGAGGCTCGCCGCTCCGACGACGAAGACGAGAACATAGAGGTACGGACGTCGATTCACAGCTAACTTCCTACTCAATGATGCACCGGTCCGAGCTCCCACCGGGCCCTCGAAGGCCCGCGGTGGCCAACGCCTTGGGCGTGTGGCGGGATCCGGTCCGCTATCTCCTTGGCCTTCGTCGCCGCTACGGCGACGTGTTCAGCGTCAGTTTCCCGTCGTTCCCCCGGCTTGTGTACGTGGCCGACCCGGAGCTAGTGAAGCAGGTCTTCACGGGGGATCCGCATCGCTTCCACGCCGGCGAGGCGAACGCCACCGTGCTCGAGCCGGCCCTCGGTCCGCACTCGGTGCTCATCCTCGATGAGCGTGAGCACATGCGCCAGCGCAGGGTGCTGCTGCCGCCCTTTCACGGCGAGAGCGTTCGCGCCTACGCCGGCCTCATCCGCGAGATCGCGGATCGGGAGATCGAGACCTGGCCGGTGGGCCGTCCGTTCGCCCTTCGGCCGCACACCCAGCGGATCACGCTCGACGTCATCCTGCGCGCCGTGTTCGGGGTCCGCGACCAAAGGCGATTTGCCCTCGCGCAGCGGCTCGTGGACGAGTTCGGGCGGCGCAGCCACGCGGTGATGCTCTTCCCGTACATGCGAAAGCGCCTCGGTCCGCTGAGCCCGATGGTCCGGTTCGAGCGGGCCCGGGATGCCCTCGACGAGGTCATCTACGAGGAGATCGCGGAGCGTCGCGCCGAGGATCACGACGCCGACCGCAACGACGTTCTCTCACTGCTGCTGGAGGCAAAGCACGAGGACGGGACTCCGATGAGCGACGAGGAGCTCCGCGACGAGCTCGTGACCGTGATCGGCGCGGGTCACGAGACGACCGCGACGGCGCTTGCCTGGGCCATGGAGCGCCTGCTGCGCACGCCGCGCGTGCTCGAGCGTCTGCGCGCCGAACTGGCCGATGGGGAGGAGGAGTACCTGGAGGCGGTGATCAAGGAGACGCTGCGCGTCCGACCGGTGATCACCGACGTCGCCCGCAAGCTGACCGAGCCGGCCGCGATCGGGGGCCACACGCTGCGGGCAGGGACGTTCGTGCTGCCGGCGATCATCGCGATCCATCACCGCGAGGACCTTTACCCGCGGCCGTTCGAGTTTCGCCCCGAGCGCTTCCTCGAGGGCCAGGGAGACGGCTATGCGTGGATTCCGTTCGGCGGGGGAGTTCGGCGGTGCCTTGGAGCGTCTTTCGCGCAGTACGAGATGCGCATCGTGCTGGCGGCGATCCTCGAGCGGACGCAGTTGCGGGCCGCCGATCCGCGCCCGGAAGCCCTGCGCCCGCGAAACATCACCCTCGCGCCCGCCCGAGGCACGCGGGTGGTCATGGAGCGGCCGGTCGCGCCACGCGCGGAGCGCTCCGTCGCCGCCGCCGTCTCGGGTCCCTAGCGCCGCCGCAACGACGATGCGAGCGATCACCCAGCGGACGTTCGGCGGACGAGGTCTACGGGATGCCGTGTGAAGCCGGGCGGACGCGCGGCAAGATCGTCCTCAGCGTCGCCGACCGGGGTGAAGGACGGGAATCGCATAGGGGTCGCACCAGGAAAGCGGTCCTTTCCAGCGAATATTCGTCCAGCCCCGAAGCTTGAGAGGAGCCCCGATGGAAGCCCGAAGCACACGGCCCGTTCCCGGCAGCGGCTGGGTCATGTTCGCCGCCGTCCTGTTCCTGGTCCTGGGCGTGTTCAACATGATCGACGGCATCGTTGCGCTGGCCAACGACAGCCACTTCGTCGACAACCTGTTCGTCGCGGACCTCACGTTCTGGGGCATCGTCATGCTTCTGATCGGGGCGGTTCAGCTCTACGCGTCGATGCAGCTGTTCGCAGGGCGCGGACAGGGGCTCGGGATCTTCCTCCTGGGCCTGAACCTGATCGCCCAGCTCCTGTTCCTGCCGGCCTACCCGGTGTGGTCGATCATCGTCATGGTGATCGACGTGATGGCGATCTACGGCCTGACCGTCTACGCCGAGCAGTTCGAGAGCTGAACCCCGGGCGGGAGGACCGTGGAGCAGGTCCTCCCGAACCGCGAAGCGTCCCGACCACCACCGACCCCGACCCGAGCCTGCTCCCCGACCTCGCGGCCCTGCCCGCCTGGAGCATCGGGGTCTTGAGCCACAGCCACCACGACCTTTTGAGCTTCGCCTCCACCGAATGGAACGCCGGTCCCGGCAGCTTGGTGGTCGAGGGATTTCGCCATCGCTCGCGCGACGTCATGCACGCCTTCCAGTACTTCTACGACGACTCGGGAATGCCCGTCGTCAAGGCGCCGGTCGGGGCCTTCCACTTCGACAGGAGGAACGGCCATCACCACTGGCACTTCCAGCAGTTCGCGCGGTACACGCTGACGAAGCCCGGCGGCAGGCGGGTCGCAAGCGAGAAGCAATCGTTTTGCATCGGCCCCAGCGACCCCGTCGACCTAACGGTCCGGGTGCGGTTTGGCGCCCGGACTCGATTGGGCTGCGAAGCGCCTGCGGGAACGACGACTCGATCTGGATCCGCGAGAGCCTGCAACCCGGTTGGGGGGACACCTACCTGCAGTACGTGGCGGGCCAGGCCATCGACGTGACCCACGTGCCGAGCTGAAGGTCGAGGTGAATCCCGAGGGCAAGCTCTACGAGGGAACCGACCGTAACGACGTCGGGCTGCGACGCCTGCGCCTCGGCGGGCGGCCCGGCCACCGCCGGGTGACGTTTCACGCCTGGCGAGGCATCGACGGCTGAGCCCGAGCTGAGCGCCGACCAGGCCGGGAACTGCAGCGCGGGCATGCGGCGCCTGGTACAAGTGGCGACTCGGTGAGGAGAGGCTGGGCTCTGGAAAACCGCTCGCGGCCGCGCCTGGCGCTGGGATGCGCCGCGCTCGATGGCGTGATGCTGGCCCTGATGTGCGCGACCCCGGCGAATGCCGGCGTGGAGAGCCCGGGCGCGCCGGCGTTCAGCGCGCACGGCAGCGTCGAGCAGGTGTACGTGACGGGCCTGGATGCGCGGGCGCGGATGACGCTGGTCGATCGAAGCGGCCGGGCGATCGCCACGAGGCGGGCCGACGAGCTGGGTGGCCTACTGTTCCGCCACGTGAAGCCCGGTACGGCCTATCGGGTTCGTCTCGCCGGCGGAGGGGGGAGGTCGGGGCCCCTGACGGTCCTCTCCGCCCGACCGGCGCCGCCCAGCACGAAGATCTACGACCAGCAGATCGAGCAGAAGGGATATCAGTACCTGACGACCCGCGACGGCACCAAGCTGGCCATCAACGTGCATCCACCGCAGGACGTGACGAAGGTGCTGCCGGGCCTCGATCTGCCGCCGGTCCCGTCCGGGTCCACGCCCACCCTGATCGAATATTCCGGCTACGGGTACGCCAATCCCGACGGTCCGGAGAACGGCATCGCGATCCTCGCCAACCTCATGGGGTTCACGGTGGTCGACGTGAACATGCGCGGCACCGGCTGCTCGGGGGGCGCGTTCGACTTCTTCGAGCCGCTTCAGAGCCTCGACGGATACGACGTGATCGAGACGATCGCGCGGCAGCCCTGGGTGCTGCATCACGAGGTGGGCATGATGGGCATCTCCTACGGCGGTATCAGCCAGCTGTTCACCGCACAGACCGATCCGCCGCATCTGGCCGCGATCTCACCGCTCTCGGTGATCGACCAGACGCAGACCACGCTCTATCCGGGCGGCATCCTGAACACCGGGTTCGCGGTCGAGTGGGCGAAGGAGCGAGCCTACGAAGCCAGGCCGGCGTCCCCTCACGGCGGGCAGGCCTGGGCCTACCAGCGCATCCAGGACGGCGACCGGGTGTGCAAGGCCAACCAGGCCCTCCACGGCGAGGCGGCGAACCTGATGGCCAAGATCCGGCGCAACAACCACTACAGGCCGAAGGTGGCCGACCCGCTGTCGCCGATCACGTTCGTGCACAAGATCCACGTGCCGGTGTACATGGCCTGCCAGTTCACCGACGAGCAGACCGGCGGTCACTGCCCGACCCTGGCCGAGCACATGACCGGCACGCGGCGCAAGTGGTTCACGTTCACGAACGGCACCCACGTCGACTCGCTCGATCCCGAGACCTTCAACCGGTGGTACGACTTCCTCCAGATCTTCGTGGCGAAACAGGCGCCGATTACCAGATCCGCGGCGATCCAGGCCGCCGGGCCGGCCATCTACCAGGAGGCCATGGGGATCCCCGGGGTCACGATGCCGCGAGATCCCGTTCAGGAGCAGCCGACGTACGAGGCGGCGCGGAGGATGTTCGAGAGCTTCAAGTCGATCCGCATCCTGTTCGACAGCGGCGCCGGTGGGACGTCGCCCGGCCAGCCGAAGCCAGGCTTCGAGCGCTCGTTCGGCAGGTTCCCCATCCCTGGAACGAAGGGCCGCTCCTGGTACCTCTCGGGTAAGGGCCACCTCCGCGGCAAGCGCGCCACCGAGCGGACCGTCGACTCGTTCAGGTGGAACCCGCGCAAGCCCTCGCTGACCAACTTCACGGGAAACACTGCGACCGGCGGGCTCTGGGCCGCCACGCCCCACTACCACTGGGCGCCGCACCCAGCGGGGACCGCCGCCTCCTACGTGACCCGCCCGCTGCAACGGAACACGACCGTGATCGGCGCCGGCGCCATGCGTCTCTGGGTCCGCTCCTCGACGCCGAACGTCGATCTCCAGGCGACGGTCACCGAGATCCGGCCCGACGGCAAGGAGACGTTCGTGCAGAACGGGTGGGTCCGAGCCAACGAGCGCAAGCTCGACCGCCGCAAGAGCACCCCGCTCGAGCCCGTATTGAGCCTCCGGAAGTCGGATGTGTCGCCGCTTCCCCGTAACCGATTCGTCAAGGTCACGATCCCCCTGTACTACGAGGGGCATGCGTACCGCGCCGGGTCGCGAATCCGCGTTGTGATCTCCGCCCCCAACGGCGACCAGCCCATCTGGTCGTTCAGCGAGACGCGGCCCAAGAACGGCGACGCGCGGGTCTCGATCGCGTTCTCCAAGCACAAGCGGTCGAGGCTGACGCTCCCCGTGGTGCCGGGCGTGAACGTTCCGACCGGACTGCCGCCGTGTCCGGGCCTCAGGGGCGAGCCGTGCCGGGACTACCAGCCCTAGAACGAGTCGCTCACCCGCTCGAGTGCCCCGTCGCCGATGCGTAGGAGGCCACGAAGCCCTGACGCCAGCCCGGGTGGCGCAGCTCCCAGCCCAACTCGCGCTTGGCCTTCGCGTTCGAGGCGCCGCGGGACTCTGTGCCCATCATGACCACGGCATCGCCCGCGAACAGGCGCGCGAGCCAGCGCGGAAGGCGGCGAGGCGGCTTCGCCCCGAGCACCTCGGCGAGCACCGGGGGCCACTCGCGCACCGAGGCTGGCTCATCGTCGACGATGTTGTAGACGGCCGCTCCGTCGTGCTCCAGCGCGAGCACGGTCGCCCCGGCTGCGTCGTCGAGGTGGATGAACGAGGAGACCCCACCTCCCTTGCCGACGATCGGGAACTGCCGCTTGCGCACCGGCTCGACCATCCCGTCATTGGCGGCGCCGTAGAAGCCTCCGTAGCGTAGGGCGATCCCGCCGGCGCCCGTAGCGGCCTCGTCCAAGTGCTTGAGGTCGCCCAGATCCGCCAGGGCGGTCGCCTGGTGCACGATCGCATCGGGCTGTGTTTCGAGGACGGCCTTGCGCACGGCGCGCGCGTCGAGCAGATCGAGCGTCAATGGCGCTTCGGGGGCCGTCTCCACCCTGGAGGGCCGCCTGTTCTCGGTGGGCGGCTTCACGGTCAGGGGCGGGAAGATCGTCGAGATGGACATCCTCGCCGACCCCGACCGCCTCAGCCGGCTCGACTGACCGCCCTCGACGGCTGAGGGCGGCCGGGTCGGAAGCCCGTCGCTACCCGGCCTGGGCCGCCGAATCGGCCTGGGTGGCGAGGTCCTTGTTCTCAGGGACGAACTTGCTCGCGATGAACGTCGCGCCCTGGGGATCGGAGATTACGGTCGTCCGGACCCACGGGGCGTCGAAGGGCGGAGCCAGCACCTTGCCGCCGAGATCGGCTGCCTTCGCGGCGATCGCGTCGGCGTCGTCGACCGCGAAGGTCACGCTCCAATGTGCCGGGGTGTCCGGCTGGTCATCCCCGATCGGGTTGATCGATGCGACCACGTCCTCGAAGCCCGCCGGACCGCCCGCCTCGGCGACCTGCTTTCGGAGGTCCGGGTTGTCCTTCTCCAGGTGATCGCCGTAGCCGGGCTGCGTCCACATCTCCGCTCCACCCGGAAGGCTGAGCGCCCGCCATCCGAACACAGACCCGTAGAAGGACTTCGCCTTCTCCGGGTCGCGCGTGTTCAGCCCGTTGAAGTTGAGTGAGCCGTGCTCGTTGACGATCTGCGCGCCCTTGTTCTGCTTCGCCTGCCAGACGCAGAACATGGCCCCCTCCGGATCCATGAACACCGCCATGCGGCCCGCGTCCATCACGTCGAAGGGCTCCATCAGCACCTGCCCGCCTGCATCCCGTACCTTGGCGGCGGTCTCGTCGGCGCTGTCGACCCAGATGTAGGTGTTCCACATCGCCATCGGCGGGGCCTGCTCGGGAATCGAGCCGACGGCCGCCACGGAGCCGCCCCGGATGCGGGCGATGAAGTACTTGCCGGGTGAGTCCGGCGGCATGACGTCCTCGAAATCCCACCCAAAGAGGCCCTTGTAGAACTCAACGGCGGCCTCTGGATCGGGCTGGCTGGTGTCGATCCAGCAGGGGACGCCGGGGATGTATCCGTCTCGCTCGGGCATTTGAAAGCTCCCTTCTGATCGGTTGACGGTCGCGACGCACCCTACGGAAGATTTAGGTCAGAATCCGTCCTCAATTCACGGGACGATGTGTTGCGATGAGTCAAACATCGAGCCGACTCCTCGAGCTCCTGTCCCTACTTCAGGGACGGCGCGACTGGCCGGGAAGCGAGCTGGCCGACCGGCTCGAGGTGTCGGAGCGGACGATCCGGCGCGACATCGAGCGGCTGCGCCAGCTCGGCTATCCGGTCGAGTCGCTGACCGGCCCCGCCGGGGGATACCGGCTACGCGCTGGCAGCGCGATGCCGCCGCTCCTCCTCGACGACGAGGAGGCGATCGCCATCGCGGTCGGCCTCCGGACCGCCGCGCGGGCCTCCGTGACCGGCATCGAGGAGACCGCCGTTCGGGCCCTCGTGAAGCTGGAGCAGGTACTGCCGGCGCACCTGCGGCGCCGCGTAGGGGCGCTCGGCTCGGCCACGTTCACGCTTCCCGTCACGGGACCCACAGTTGACCCGCAACACCTGACCGTCATCGCCGCGGCATGCCGCGACTCCGAATGTCTTCGCTTCGGTTACCGCAGGCGGGACGGCACCGAGGGCCGCCGCGAGGTGGAGCCGCACTCGCTCGTCAATCACGGCCGCCGCTGGTACCTGGTCGCCTGGGACCGTCGCCGCGAGGACTGGCGAACCTTTCGCATCGACCGTCTGACCAAGCCGGCATCGACGGGCGTGCGCTTCATGCCGCGCAAGCTGCCGGAGAGGGATGCTGGCGCGTACGTGGAGAAGAGCATCGCCGGCGCGCCGACCCGGTTCGAGGCGGTGGTGACCCTGCACGCCTCCGCGGAGGAGGTCACCAGTCGCATCCCCGCCTACTGGGGGACGATAGAGCCGATAGATGCGCGGACCTGCGAGTACAGGACGGGGGACGACGACCTCGGCTGGCTTGCGGTCCGCATCGCGATGCTCGGCGTCGACTTCGAGGTGCGCGAGCCACCGGAGCTGGCCGAGCATCTGCGGGCGCTGGCTTCGCGCCTCAGCCAGGCCACGAAATCCTGAGGGCGCGGCGGTGCGCCGGCGAACCCACTGCAACCCGTACAGGCGCGTGACATGATGCGGTCCATGGAGGCGACGCCCGGAAGCACGGTCACGCCCAAGACGACCGTTGCCACCTACGACAACTACGCCGAGGCCGAGCGCGCGGTCGATTTCCTCTCCGACCAAGGGTTTCCGGTCGGACGGGTGGCGATCGTCGGCACCGGGTTGAAGACGGTCGAGCAGGTCGCCGGGCGACTGACCACGGGCCGCGCCGCGATCCAGGGAGCGGGGCAGGGCGCGATGGTAGGGCTCCTGTTCGGCCTCTTGTTCGGTCTTTTCTTCTCCGGCCCGGCGTTCTTCGGGGTGATCCTCTATGGGCTCGTTGCAGGCGCCGTCTTCGGCGCAATCCTCGGGGCGATTAGCCAGGCCGCGCAACGTGGACGACGCGATTTCGCCTCGGTCCGCGGCATGGAAGCCGAGCGGTATGAGCTCCAGGTCGAGCACGAGGTCTCCGCACGAGCCAAGCAGCTTCTGAGCGAGCTCGGCTCGGCTGGTGCCTCAGTTCCAGGTTCGTCTTAGCCGCCGCACCCGGCTCAGACAGCATGAACGTCCAGGAGACTGAGCGCGTTCGGCGGCTGATGGACAAGGAGGCGCCGCGCTACGACCGTCAGATGAACTTCCTCGATCGCATCCTGTTCGCGGGAGGGCGAGAGTGGGCGTGCGCGCAGGCAGACGGCGAAGTGCTGGAGATCGCCGTCGGCAGCGGTCGCAACCTCAAGTTCTATCTCGAGGGGATCTCCCTGACCGCGATCGAGTTCAGCGAGGAGATGCTCGATCTGGCGCGCCGGCAGGCGGCCGAGCTCGGGCGGGAGGTCGACCTGCGCCTCGGAGATGTGCAAGAGCTTGACTTTCCGGACGAGAGCTTCGACACGATCATCTGCACGCTTGCCCTGTGCACGATCCCGGACCCGGCGAAGGCCCTCGCCGAAGCTAACCGTGTCCTTCGACCGGGCGGCCGCTACATCGGGTTCGAACACGTGCGAAGTCCGGTGCTGGCAGTGCGCACGGTACAGCGGGCGCTCGACCCGCTGGCGGTTCGTTTCGAGGGCGACCATCTCATGCGCGAACCGCTTGAGTACCTGCGTCCAGCCGGGCTCGATGTCGAGCATCTCGAGCGCTCGAAGTGGGGCATCGTCGAGCGGCTCGTTGCGCGAAAGCCGGAATGAAGCCGCGGCTGCTGCTCGTCCCGGAGTTCACCGAGCTCGAGTGGGATGGGATCCGGTCGCAGCTCGAGGAGTGGGCCGAGGTCGCCTCCTACGATCCTCCCGGAGTTGGTGGGGAGCCTCGCGCTGAGCGACTCGATCGGCACGCGATCGCCCACCGGGGGCTGGCCGAGCTCGACGAGCTCGGATGGGAGAGCTACTTCCTCGCCACCGATGGCTGGGGAATACCGAGCGCGCTGGAGATCGCGCTCGCCCGTCCCAAGGCGGTGCAGGGGGTGGCGCTGGGTCATGCGAAGCTCTCCCATCGACGCGAAGGTGATCGACCGCCGATCAACGGGGCGGTCTACGAGGCGCTCACCGAGCTGATTCGAACCGACCACGAGGCGTTCCTCCGCCACGGCATCGCCCAGGCGACGGGCCGCTCGGTCAGCGAGGGTCTCGCCGACCGGATGATCGACCGCTTCCCCCGGGACCTGATGGTCGACGGGTGGGAGGCGATCACCCGCGACGACACCGACATGGGGGCGTTGCTCGCGCAGCTCGACTGCCCACTCCTGTTCGCCAACCACGTCGGCTGTCTCGGCAGCACGCAGGAGGGATTCGATGACGCCGCGGCCGCGTTCCCAGACGCGAAGACGGTGGCCGTCGAGGACGCGCCGCTCACCAGCGTCGAATTCGCGCAGGCGCTGCGCGAGTTCTGCCAGGAAGTCAGCGACACATGAGACTGACGCCGCCTGCCGTCATTCCCACGCGCTAGGACACTTGGCGCAGCGTCGCCTCGCCCACGATGAGCGGTCGCACGATCGGCGGCGCCTTCGGGAACTCACCCCGCTCGACGTCCGAGACCTCGAGGGCGGAACCCGAGATCGCGGCGAGCGTGTCGCGGTTTGGGTGACACCCGCGGCCGAACCATCCCCAGGGGCGCTCGAGGCGATCCTGCCAGCGCGCTGAGTTCGGGTCGGTGGCGCGCACGTGCTCGATGAACAGCAGCCGGCCCTCGGGCTTCAGGACTCGCCCGATCTCGTCCAGCGCGGCCTCGGGTTCGGAAATCGTGCAGAAGACGAGCGTGGCGACCACCGTGTCGACATTCCCGTCGGGGAGGGGGAGGTGTTCGGCTCCCGCGTCGATCACCTCGGCGCGGCGGCCCACGTCGGCGAGCTTTTTCTCGAGCTGTGTCCGCATGTGTGGATCCGGTTCGGTCAGCAGGAGCTCAGTGACCGAGTCGGGATAGAGCTCGAGGTTGATTCCGGTCCCGGCGCCGATCTCGAGCGTCCGCCCATGCGCACGGGCAAGCAACTCGCGACGCTTGTCGCGAAGGCCAGCCTCCTCGCTGGACTTGACGAACCAGTCATAGCCGCGGGCGAACAGCGGCCCCCAGAGGCGATCTGAGAGCTTGCCGGGCACGACCGAAACCTACAACTCCATCGAGATGTCGTGATTCGGTTATGCCAACCTCGTCGATCACCGGTCGAGTGGCTTGACAGCGGCTAGGCTGGCCACATGAGCGAGTCCGTCGGATTCACGGAAGGCCAGGAGATCTGGGTCGAAGACGGCGACGGAAAGATGCACCCCGGGATATTCGTGGGCGAGACCGAGAGCGCGAGTTGGCTTGGCGGCGTCCCGAGCGCCCAGGTAGTGCACGCTGAGACTCGGCAGGCTGAGGTGGTCTCGCTATCTCGCATCACACCCAGAGACGTATCCGATCCCGAGTAACTCCGGCTACGCGGCTTCATTCGCCATGTCTATTTCCCACGCGGCGGTGATCAGACCGATGTGGCTGAACGCCTGGGGGAAGTTGCCCAGCTGTTCGCCGGTCGCCGTGTCGATTTCTTCCGCCAATAGGCCGAGGTCATTCGCATTCTCGGCGAGCCGATCGAAGAGCTCCTCCGCCCGCCCGAGCTCACCGGCTTTGGCGAGACACGACACGAGCCAGAACGAGCAGAGGACGAATGTTCCCTCCTCACCGGAAAGTCCGTCCTCGTTCATGCCCTCGTCGTTGAGGTAGCGCAGAACTAGGCCGTCCTCGGTGAGCTCCCGCGCGATCGCCTCGATCGTGGCCCGCATGCGCTCATCGGTGGCGGGGAGAAATCCGAGGATCGGCATCAGGAGCGCCGCTGCGTCCAGCTCGTCTGAGTCGAAGCACTGAGCGAAGGCCTGGCGCCGCTCGCTCCAACCGCGCTCTAGCACCGCAGCCCAGATCTCGTCCCGCTCGGCCTCCCATTCCGCCACCTTCGCGTAGTCGCCCAGCTGCGGCGCGAGCCTGACCGCGCGATCGAGCGCGGTCCAACAGAGGACCTTCGAGGAGAGGTGATGCTGCGGATCGCCGCGCATCTCCCAGATTCCCGAATCGGGCTCGCGCCAGCGGCGTGCTGCGGTGTCGGCCAGGTCGGCGGCGAACGCCTGGATCTCCGGATGGAGCGTGCCGAGCTTCTCGCGGTAGACGTGGAGGGAGTTCAGGAGCTCGCCGTAGACGTCCAGCTGCACCTGATTCCAGGCGCCGTTGCCCACGCGCACGGGACGCGAGTCGCGCCAACCACGCAGGTGGCCGAGCTCGCGCTCCGAGAGATCGTGCTCGCCGCCGATGCCGTACATGATCTGCAGCGAGCCCTCGCCGGCGCGTCCGCCAGCCGAGCTCGTCATGAACGAGACGAACTCCTCGACCTCCTCCGGGCACGCGCCGATGTAGAGGGCCTCGATCGTCATGCTCGAGTCGCGAATCCAGGCAAAGCGGTAGTCCCAGTTGCGCTCGCCGCCCACCTTCTCCGGCAGGGAGGTTGTGGGTGCCGCGACGATGGCGCCGGTAGGGCGGTAGGTCAGGCCCTTGAGCACGCGTGAACTCGTCCGCACGAGTTCGCTGTGCGGGCCCTCGTATATGTCGTGCTCCGCCTCCCAGGACCGCCAGGCTTCGACCGTTTCCTCGATCCGGTCGGCGACGGCGTTCGGGGACGTCGGTGGGGGAGGGTCCCGGAGCTCCGGCGGCGCCCACCGCAACGCAAAGCCAGCGACCTCACCGGCCGCGACTGTGAACGTTGCGCTGATCGTCGAATCGGCCATGCTCAGCCCAATCTCGGAGCGAAGGGCCACACGGCCGGTGCCGCCGAAGGTACGGCAGCCGGCGTCGTCGAGCCGCATGAGCGGCTTCACCAATCCGTACTCCGGGCGAGGCGCAAGCTCCACTCGTAGCTCCACCTCCCCGGAGAGCCCCCTGACGCTGCGAAGGAGCTCGTGTGGGGCGTCCAAGCCGAGGTCGTGTCCGCGCTGGCCGTCGACAAACGCCATCGCGTCAGTGAGAGTCACCTTGCCGGTCTCGGTGGTGAAGGTGGTCTCCAACACGACCGTGCCGGGGAGATAACGCCGCTCGGATGAGTAGGAACCGGTTGGGACGATCGACCAGTGGCCGGCATCCGGGTCGAGAAGGCGGGCAAAGACGGCGTCGCTGTCGTAGCGGGGGAAGCAGAGCCAGTCGATCGAGCCACCCCGGTCGACGAGCGCGGCGGAGTTGCAGTCGGCCAGCAGCCCGTACTCGGCCACCGGCTGCGACTCGTCGCCTGCCTCCATTCGACTAGAGCCGGATGCGGGGCTCCATTCAGCTCGCCCCAGCGGGTGCCGGCTGCGCGAGTGCGTCGCGCAGCTTGTTCAGTGCGGCAAGCTCGATCTGCCGAGCTCGCTCGGCCGTCAGACCGAGCGTGCCGCCGATCTGGTTCAGCGTCTGCGCGGGTTGACCCAGCCCGTAATGCCCCCGGATAACGGCGCGCTCGCGTTCATCGAGCTGGTCCGCGAAATCACGCGCCTCGCGGATCTCGATTTCGTCGAGAACTCGGTCAAATGCGAGTTCCGCAGCGGGATCGCTGATCGTGTCTCCGACCGTAGCCATGGCTCCCTTCTCCGCAGTCAGTGGCTCGTCCATGCCACGCGGCGTGCGCTCGACAGCCAGCAGGCTTTCGACCTGCGCCGGCGTAAAGTCGCTTGCTCTGCTCAGGTCGTCGAGCGTGGGCTCGGAGCCGTGGGCCTGTAGATGCGCCCGGCGCGCTGCCTTGATCCGAGCGAGTCTTCGAACCGCTCGGTCCGACAGCGCTACGGGCCGCGCCAATTCCGCAACGAGTTCCTGCATCGCCTTGCGAACCCAGAACGATGCGTACGCCCAAAACGGAGTGCCGAGGCCGGAGTCGTATCGTTGCGCCGCGAACAGCAGGCCGGCGACTCCTTCCTGCACGAGCTCCTGTCGCTCAACCCCGACCCCTGTCGGGAAGTGGCGAGCCAGGCCGACGATCGATGGCAGGAACGCCTCGACCAGCTTCCGAGACGCATCCGCATCGCTGGCCTCGGCGGCGATTGCCAGATCCCTTTCTTGCTGCGGGGTGAGTCGCTTGGCGCCGGTCAGAATCGACGCGTCACGGCGTAGTTGCAGATGTTGACGAGCCACGACCCCCTCAATGGGTTGCGAGGTGGCATCGATTATCCCAGTGAATTTGTGAAGAACAGTGAAGAAGGAAGGGCCCACTTGGTTTCGGGCGACAGTGACTTATTGGAGTCATCGCCGAAGTGGACACAACCTTCAAGGAGGGCGAGATGAGCAGTACCGACGTGAGCGGCGAACCGACGAGCGGGGCGGAGAGCGCTCTGGGCGTCGACATGAACCTCGAGGTCGTGACGTTGCCCGTCTCCGACGTCGATCGGGCAAAGAGCTTCTATGTGAGCCTCGGATGGCGGCTCGACATCGACCTCGTCATCAGCGACGACGCCCGGACGGTGCAGTTCACGCCTCCCCACTCGGGGTGCTCGATCCAATTCGGCAAGGGTGGCACGACGGCTGAGCCCGGATCCGCTCAGGGGCTGATCCTCGTGGTCGATGACATCGATGCCGCACGGGACGACCTCGTCAGCCGCGGCGTCGAAGTCAGCGAGGTGCAGGAGGCGCGGCCCCCGGGCCTCGATTCGCCAGGGCGCTCATACTTCGCGCGGGCGTCGTTCAGCGACCCAGACGGCAACGGCTGGGTGCTCCAAGAGATCACGACCCGGCTCCCCGGCCGGGAATGGGAGGACTGAGGTGGACGTCGCCGCTCTGTCAGAACTGCTGCATGAGACGTCCGAGCGTCACGGCTCCTTCGAGGCGGTCGCCCCACCGCACGACTGGTGGGACTGGGCCGCCGCGTACATGGACGCCCGGGAGAGCGGTAGCGACCCGGAGGAGGCCTCCGCCGCAGCGGGGCGCTACATGGCGGAGGTGAAGGGCGTCGTCGTGCCGTCCGAGTGAGCCTCCCAACGTGAGTAGCGACTACGACGTCATCGTCCTCGGCGGTGGGGCACCGGGCGAGCACTGCGCCGCGGCGCTGGCCGCCCGCGGACTGCGCGTCGCCGTCGTTGAGCGAGAGCTGGTCGGCGGCGAATGCTCCTACTGGGCGTGCATCCCGTCGAAGACGCTGCTGCGTCCCGGCGAGGCGGTGCACGCCGCGCACGAGGCGGCGGCGAGCGCCGAGGTCGACGTCGAGGCCGCGCTTGCCTGGCGTGACTTCATGGTCTCCGACTACTCCGACGCCGGCCAGGAACGCTGGCTCGCCGACCACGGGATCGACCTGCTGCGTGGCAGTGGACGGCTCGCCGGCGTGGGCGTGGTCGAGGTGGACGGCGTGCGTCATACGGCGGAGGATGTCGTCCTGGCCAACGGCGCCGACCCGATCGTGCCGCCCGTCCCCGGGCTAGGCGAACTCGAGGGCGTCTGGACCAACCGCGAGGTGACCGGCATGAAGGCGATCCCCCGCCGCTTGCTCGTGCTCGGCGGCGGGCCTGTCGGCGTCGAGATGGCGCAGGCCGTGCGGCGCCTCGGCGGCGAGGTGGCGCTCGTCGAGGGCGCCGAGCACCTCCTGCCCCGCGAGCCCGAGCCTCTGGGCGACGCGCTCGTTGAGGTTCTGCGCCGCGACCGGATCGAGCTCGTCCTCGGCGTCCACGCGACCGCCGCGCGCCGCGAGGGCGACGAGTACGACCTCGAGTTCGAGGACGACCGCCACGAGCTGCGCGGCGACCGCCTGCTCGTCGCCACCGGCCGCCGCCCGCGCGTGGAGGGGATCGGTCTCGAAACCGTGGGCATCGAGGCCGACCCGCAGGGCATCAAGGTTGACGAGTACATGCGCGCGGGCGAGCGCGTCTGGGCGATCGGCGACGTCACCGGCATCTGGCCGCTGACCCACGTCGGCGAATACGAGGGAGACGTGGTCGCGGCGAACATCTCGGGCGACACCCATCCGGCGAACTACGAAGCCGTTCCGCGAGTCAGCTACACCGATCCCCAGGCCGCAGCGGTGGGCGCGGTTGAAGCGCAGTACAGCGCTACCGCACCCTTGTCAGAGGTGCCGAAGACCGCCACGTACACGCGCGCCTATGCCGAGTCCAACGGGTTTCTGACGCTGCTCAGCGACGGCGAGCGACTGACTGGCGCCTACGCGCTCGGCCCCGAGGCCGGTGAGTGGATGCAGCAAGCGACCCTGGCAATCCGCGCGCACGTGCCGCTCGACGTGCTGAGCGACACGATCCAGCCCTTCCCGAGCTTCTCGGGGATCTACGAGCCGGCATTGATGTCGCTCCGGATGGAGATCGCAGACATGCCGCCACCGGTCAAACCGATGGCCGCGCAGATGGCGAGCTCGTCGGGATGAGTCCCGAGCCCGAACTGCTCGGACAGACCGTTGTCGCGATCGGCGGCAGCGCCGGAATCGGGCTCGAAACTGCCCGGCGGGCGCGCGCCGAGGGCGCCGAGG
>JBKPFQ010000070.1:0-17221 GCA_046728915.1 Actinomycetota bacterium
CGAGAAGCGGTCCGGCGTCCCACAGAGCGTTAACGGCAGTCTCGACGGTGCCCGCGAGCACGGCCCGAGCGGGCGGCACGCCCTCGGGAACGACGGCCACCGCGCTGGCCGGCACCACGTAAGCAGTCTGGTGCGGGTACAGGCAGAAGACCGTGCGGCCGCTAAGCTCCGGCGGTCCCTGCTCCACGGCGCCGACGTTGAGGTAGCCGTACTTGACCGGCCCCGGGAAATCACCCTCCTGGAACGGCGCCCGCATCGCCGCATACTGGCCCCGCGGCACACCGCCCCGGAACACCAACGTCTCGGTGCCGCGGCTGACGCCCGACCGCAAGGTGCGCACCATCACGTCGTCCCGCCCCGGCTCGGGCAGCTTGAGCGGGCGGATCTCCCCACGGCCCGGCCTGCGCAGCCAGAACGCGTGCGCATCGACCTGCACGGGCCTCACCCTGCCAGACCTCGGAGTGAATGGATCTGTCGAAGCGAACCCTGCTCAACCGCGCGCGCCGGGCAGGTGGCGATCTGCCGGCTCGTCGGCTCGTCGAGGTCAGCGCCGATGAGCCGCCCGACCGTGATCTCCTCCTGGACCTCTCGGCAGTTCACGGAACAAGGCCCCTCAGGCGGGAAGCGGACGTTGGCGCAGCCGGGTCAGGCTGCGATGTACTCCCGTGGTCACACGCCAGTGCCGACGCGCTCGTAGAGCGTGTCGCGATTCAAGACGCCATGTCGGACGACCGCGACTGCGGTTATGTCGGGTGTGGGACCGATCATCGAAGTGGCTCGATCTCCTTAAGTGTCTCACCAGCCCGGGGCCCGACGCCAGTTCTCCCTCAGCTCCTCCTGGTGCAGTTCGGCCCAAGCCAGCACCAATCGCAGGTGGCGCCGGCCCAGCGTGCTCTCGATCACGTCGAGGTTGTCGATCCGTACCTTCGCCTCTCCGTCTACGTGGCGGGCGTGGAAGTGCGGATAGCCGTGATCATCGAAGACCATCGAGATCGAGATCCCGCCCCAGCGCGACGGCGACATCCAAATGGCGAGATTTTGCCTAATTGCAGGGATTTACTGGTGCGCCTGAGAGGAGTCGAACCTCCACGAGGAGCCCGTTCAGCTCACAAGGCCCTCAACCTTGTTGCACCGAGTCAGGTGAGGTGCAGCCTGGCTTTCTAGAGCCATCTCAGGTCGGCTGCGTTGGCTCACTTTCGCTCGATTAGGAGACGAGGAGAGCCGCACGCGCGCCGGCGAGCCCGCAATGACGTGAGCACTCTCAGCGTGTGTGATCTAGTGCTCTCAATCGCGTGCCATTTCGGACTCTCGCCCTAACGCGATCCCGAACCAGCCGGGCTCACGGCAGCGTCGCAAGGCCCGATCAGAACCCTGGCACGGCTGGTCGACGTAGTCGTCGGACCCATCCATCTATCTCCTGATGAAGGCGCTGCCCAGTTCGTGGTCCCATTTGTGGCCCCAAACCTGCGTCGAGGCCTGCCCGGTCGACGCCATCACCCCCGAAGAGAGGTCCCTGAGGAAATGGCAGAGGTACATCCAAATCAACGCCGACTATTACCGGCAAGCGTCCTGATCCACCGGCGCCGACGCGGGCGCAGCCGCGGCTACCTACCCAAGGTTCTGGCGCTGGTCTCGCTTGCCGCCGCCGGGGTAGCCGCGCTCGTACGCGCCGGGACTCCTTTCGAGCACGGAATCTGGCTGGTTGCCTACCTGTCTTGGTCGGCATTTTGGCCCAGATCCTGCTCGCGGCCGGGCAGGACTCGCTGTATCGGCGGGCGGGCGGCCGGCCGAGTGTCCGGGTCGTTCGAACGGAGGTGCTGCTCTGGAATCTCGGGGTGGTGACGGTGCCGCTCGGGGTCTTGGCAAACGCGCGGATCGCCGTCGTGGTCGGGAGCTGCGCCCTCCTCGCGGCCCTGGCTCTCTTCGCGCGGAGCCTTAGCCCCTCACCGAGGCCCCACGGCGCGATCTCGACCGCGATGGCCTACACCGCGCTCGTGCTCGGTATGGCAACCAGCGTCGTAATTGGCACAGCCTTGGCCTGGGACATCCCGTGGGCTTGAATGGGGGTCCGATGAGTTCTCAACTGAGGAGAGGTCGAAACTGTCATGACAACGACGCACCCTGCTTGAAACCGCCCATGCCGACATCGCCTACGACGTCCACGGCCCACTACCCACCGCCGATGGACGCCCACCGCTGTTCATGATCGGCCAACCCATGGACGCCAGCGGCTTCGCGACGTTGGTGTCTCACTTCCCGGACCGCACCGTGATCACCTATGACCCGCGCGGCCTCGGCCGCAGCATCCGCAAAGACGACCGGGTCGACAACGCTCCCACGGTCCAGGCCGACGACGTGCACGCCGTTATCGAGGCGCTCGGCGTTGGCCCGGTCGAGATGTTCGCCAGCAGTGGCGGTGCGGTGACCGCGCTCGCGCTTGTGGCGGCCTACCCGAGCGACGTGACCACCCTAGTGGCACACGAGCCTCCGCTCATCCCTGTGCTCCCCGACGCCGCGGCGGCCGAGCGTGCTCGCGCCGGCGTGCGGGACGTGTACGAGGCCAAGGGGTCGAGTGCCGGCATGGCGGCCTTTATCGCAATGACGTCGTGGCGCGGCGAGTTCACGGACGACTACTTCACCCAGCCCGCGCCGGATCCCGCCCGGTTCGGGATGCCGACCGAGGACGACGGCTCCCGTGACGACCCGCTGCTCTCAGACCGATCCTGGGCGGTAAGCAGCTATCGCCCCGACTTCGACGCGCTGTCGCGGGCGCCGACGCGCATCGTGATCGCCGTAGGAGAGGAGTCCCTTGGCACCTTCACCGGCCGCACAGCGATGGCCACAGCCGAGCTGCTCGGTCAAGAGGCGACTGTGTTCCCGAGCCACCATGGCGGCTTCCTCGGCGGCGAGTTCGGCTACGCCGGGCAACCCGAGGCCTTCGCGCAGAAACTGCACGACGTCCTCGGCGACGATACGTGATGCCGTGCCTCGGCGACGCGTCGAAAGCTCCGGCGGATCTCGGGATGGCGCTCAGCTCGGGAGCGAGAAGACCGTCATCGGCAGACCAAAGCGCTCCTCGAGCTGATCAAGTAGGCCGCGCTCCTGCCACCCGGCACCATCCCCGGCGCGAAGCGCGATCAGGAGGTGGTCGGGCGCGAAATCCCTGATCGCATCCTCAAATGCGAGCAGGGGATCGTCGGCCCCGACCGCGCCGGCGGCCGCACTGCCCAGGTCCGCCAGCTGACCCAGGACCGTCCTTAGGCGCTCGTCGGCCTGCTCCCTGGCCCTGTCGGTGGCCGAGGACAGCCACTCAAAGCGGCTCGGCAGCGTCGGAGTCACCACCAGGATCTCTTCCGCGGCGTCGATCAGCTCGCGCACACCGAACGGAAGCTGCCCGGGATCCGACGCAGCTTCACCCGCCGCGATCAGCAATCGCCGTGCCATCTCGAGTCCATCAGGAAATCACCTTCACGGCGCTCGCATACCCGGTCCCGAGCTTGTCCTGGAGCGTCATGTGCAGGAACCCTAGGCGCTCGAGCTCGCGAGCGCGACCCGGCGGCCCGGCATCGATCGGGTTCAGCCCCCGGCCCGAGCGAGTTCAGCGACGGTCGCCTTCGGGCCCTCGTCGTCGCCGGCGAAGGTTGTGTTGAAGGCATTTACACGCTCACCTCCGCCGGCGCTTCTTTGCCAGCTCCTCGGCGGCGGAGCTCTCGGCGCGAGTTACGAGCCGGTCGAACGACTCGAAGTCGACCGGTTCGTGATGTCGATCGACGACACCCCGGGCAGGCGAGAGGGCGGACCTCACTTTGACTCTGCCCCGCAAAGAAAATGGCACCTCGGATGCCGTGGGCTCTCCACGAGGCTGGCTTGATACCGGCTGGAACCGCCCGTCTTGCAGCGATTCAATGCCCCTAAGTAGACGCTATTCGAACCCAGCGATCCGGAAGGGAATTCAGAGACTCCGGCGGGTCATCGCCGAGAACGCCTCGGGCTAGCGTCGATTTCTCAGGCATGGGCGCTTCTGCTTTCACGCGAAAGCAGGCGTCCGGATCACGACCGGAGTTAGTGCTGCTTCACGCGAAAGCGGCAGTCCGGATTGGCCTCGGAGTTAGTGTTGCTTGCTCGAAAACAAGGCGCGCTGACTCTCTGGCGGAGGCGATCCCAGCGGCGGTGGCGCTGGCCGCCGAGCTGATCCGTGCGCACCCGGCCGGGTGTGGTGGTGAACCTCGCCGCGTTGTTGCGGATGAGTACACTCGCCGCGTTTCCGAAGCAGAAGGGAGAGGGATGGCCATCGGAATCATCATGGAATTCGACGGGTTCAAGCCCGAGAACTACGACGCCGTCTCGCAGAGAATCAATTGGCCAAAGAATTGGCCCGACGGCTTGACGTTTCACGTCGCGGGACCGACCAACGGCGGCATGCGACTGGTTGAGATCTGGGACTCGCGCGACCAGTTCGATCGTTGGATGGCCGAGACGATCCAGCCGGCGATCCAAGAAGTGGCGGGCGAACATGGCCGCGCCGCGGGACCGCCGCCCCGTTTTACCGAGTTCGCCGTCCACCGACAGGAAGCGCGCTAGCGCGCCCGGCGCTCGCCGCCCACCAGTTCCCCAATACACGGATAAGAGGACACTGGGCGCGTTCGGCGCCATGGCTGAACCCGCTGCCTTTATGACCTTTCAAGTCTGGACGTTTCGCGCAGGCAAGGTGGTGCGCTTTGAGGGCTTCACCGATAAAGCCCAAGCGCTCAACGCCGCGGCACTCTCATAGCCCGCTTCTCCTTTTGCGGCAAAGCAGCAGTCCCGACCGTGGTTGGAGTTAGTGCTGCTTTGCGCGAAAAGCAGCAGTACGACACCTGCGGGGCCCCGGTCTTCGGAGAGGGGCCGAATGCTTGCTTGCTCGAATGCGCCTGAGAGGAGTCGAACCTCCACGAGCCTGTTCAGCTCACAGGGCCCTCAACCTTGCGGTTCGGGAGCGGCTCGGGTCGACACGGCTCGCTCAAGCCATTTCAGCTGCTCTGAGGTGCTCTCACTTTCGCTCAGATTGGTACCCGAGTTGGTACCTGATGGAAAGGCGCGCCAAGCCATCGCGAATGCGTTCGCGTAGGGGTCTCACCCAGCAGCCTTGCGCGCGGGTGCGGCAAGCGCAGTCCCGATTGCCACGTACGCCCCGGGATTGAGCACGAGGCCGACGTGAGTGCCATCGACCTCCACGTTGTCGGCATATGGGGTTACACAGGACTCCCAGCGGACGACGCCGTCACGCCTCGAGTAGATGCTCGTCAGCCTGACGGTGTCCGGGAAAGGGCCCGAGTAGTCGCGCGTGAACGAGCAGCGGCATTCCTCGGTCAGGCAGCCGCGCCGCGCCGCGCGATCGGTGGTACGCCGGTGCCAGGCGCGGACGAGTGCGAGACCCGCCGCGGTGGGGGCGCTGATGCCCATCTGCCGGCTCAGCCCGCCACCGAGGCCGATGACGTGGGAGACCAGCTCGGGACGGCGCACCGCCAGCGCCTTGCCGAGGTGCGCGCCGCGACTGTGGCCGATGACGGCGACTCGCCTGTCCTCCTCGTGGACGAGCAGCTCCGCGCGCGCCTCGAGGCGACTCAGCGCGCGCTCCGAGCAATCGGTGTTGGTCAGGAAGCCGGCGCGACGGGGCTGGTAGCCAATCCTGCGAAGCCACGCCGCCATCGTCGCCAGCGTGTAGTCGCCGGCCAGGAACCCGGGGACCAGGATCACCGAGCGGCCGTCGCCCCGGGCAACACCGCGGCCGCGCAGCACCGGGTGCGCCAGAAGACGGGCGGCGTCCAGCTGCCAGAGGAGCTCGCCGAGATGGTTTCCCCACCAGCGGCGCTCGGCCGTCGGGCCCGGCTCGGGATCAGCGTGTCGCGCGCTGGCCACCACGTTGAGAAGTATCACCGGGTCCGCTCCGGCTCGGTTGTGTCCAGGGCACAATGCGCGGCCCGAAACTTTCGATTCCAGACCCAACGACGCGCGGGGCCTCCGCGCTTACCTTGCCCGTCCCAAGCACACGACTCGACGAATTCACCGGGACAGGAGGAGACCATGCAGAGGAACCAGACCCAGAAGGCATCACGGGAGAAGCTCTCCCTCGGGGCCATGATGCTGACGATCGTGCTCGCCAACGTGCTGGTGCTCGTCTATATCGCCCCGTACACCTAGAACGACTGAGCGGCGCCCGCATCGTCGATGTGGGCGCTGGCCGGCAGGACGCGACGACTTCCCTGCGCAAGCCTGATCGCGATCAGGAGCTCGAGGACATCGGCAACGTTCCGCAGATCGGAGCCGGTGCGCTCGGCGATCTTGCCGAGCCTGTAGTGAGCGGTGTTGACGTGCATGTGAAGCTGCTCCGAGGCCGCCTTCGCGTTCAGGTTCGAGGCAACGTAGGCGAGCAGCGTGTCCGAGAGCGCCCCGCCCTCCGCGAGATCGCTCGCCACGAATTCCCACACCGGGTCGGAGATCAGGTTGCGGGCGGTATCCCCGCCGACCAGGGTCAGATAGTCGAACGCGGTGAGCGTCGGCAGCGCCAGCACGCCCCCGCCGTTCAGGCGGTCCCGCGCGGCACAGGCCTCCCGGTAGCCGGCGGGGATGTGGCCGAGCCCGCTCTGCACCGTGCTCACGCCGATGGCAAGCCGAAGGCCGCCATCGGACAGCTTCAACTGCGACGCGCTCAATGCCTCCGATACCGCATCGAGCCGGCGACCCGCCGCCGGCGCGGCGACCACGATCTCGTCCCGCCGGACGACGGTGAGCGGAGCGACGGCGCCGCCGCAGGCCCGTGCGATCGCGCTGGCGGCCGAACGCAGTGCATGCTCGTCGGCCGGCTGCGACCGTGCCCCGGCGACGATCACGAAGCAGCTTGAACCCGGCTCCAGACCGGCCTCACGCGCGGCCTCCAGGCGAGGCCCCGGCTCGGGCGTCCTGCCTTCAAGGAGGTCCGAAAGAAGATCGCGGCGCACCCTCTCGCCCTGGGCCTGGAGGAGCGACTCGACCTCGGTGTAGACCTCGGCCGCATGGGTGGAGGCGAGATTTATGTACTCGATGACGTAGTCGGCGACCGCGAGCGCCGAGTCGCGAGTCTCGTCATCGGAGGCTCCCGCGGCAAGCGCCCTCCAGATCTCCCGCTGCCCGATCCGGAACGCCTGCATGAACTCCGCGACCGGCACGCCCGTGCGCGCTCGCTGGGTCGCGGCCGGCCGGATGAACAGTAGGTCCTCGCGGGTGATCCGGCGATCCTCGGACAGGGTCAGGAGCAGCGCCTGGAAGTGAAGCCTCACGTGCTCGCGGATGCTCTCGAGCATCGCCTCGTCGGCGGAGCCATAGGAGGGGATCTCCTCGCGCATCGCTGCGACCGAGGCGTCGAGCGTCTCTTCCATTCGGGACTCAAACGCTTCGATCAGCCGCAGAACACCCGGGGACGCCTGTGGTGTGGTCACTATCGCTTCGCTTGCCGTTGTGTCATGTCTCCAAACCGATCGCATTCTAACCCGCGTCTATTCGCATTCGTTGTGCTTCGTCCACAAGCACCGACCCGGATCTTTGTGGTCTGCATCGGTTGAGCCCACGGAGGCGGGGGGGTAGGTTGCGCCGGAGATGAGAGGAAGGTCATGACCACGGAAGCCGTAGGTGTCCAATCGAATTCTTCGGTAGACGTCGGCAAGGCGCTGGGGACGGACTACTTCCTTTTGCGCGAGGACCTGACTCCGGCGGAGCTCGCCTACCTCACCCGGACGCGAGCGTTCGTCGACGAGGAGGTGCTTCCGGTGATCAACGACTACTGGGAGCGCGCGGACTTCCCGCGCGAACTCTGCAGGCGGCTGGGCGAGTTGGGCCTCGTGGGCGATGGCCTCGACGGCTATGGGTGCCCGGAGATGAGCCCCCTCGCGGCCGGGCTCATCAACATGGAGCTGAGCCGGGGCGATGGCAGTCTCGGGACGTTCCTCGGCGTGCAGGCTGGCCTGGCCATGCGCTCGATCCACATGCTCGGCTCCGAGGAGCAGAAGCAGCGATGGCTCCCCGAGATGGCCCGCGTTGAGAAGTTCGGCGCCTTCGCGCTGACTGAGCCCGACCACGGCTCCGACTCGGTGTCGCTTGAGACGACCGCGCGCCGCGACGGCGACGAATACGTGGTCGACGGGGCGAAACGCTGGATCGGCAATGGCACCGTCGCCGACGTGGTGGTGGTCTGGGCGCGCGACACCGACGACGGCCAGGTCAAGGGCTTCCTCGTCGAGCTTCCAACCGCGGGCTATGAGGCGAGCGTGATCGAGGGCAAGGTCGCGGTGCGGGCGATCTGGAACGCCCACATCCGCCTCGACGGCGTTCGTGTCCCCGCCGAGAACCTGCTGCCCGGCGCTTGCAGCTTCAAAGACGCGGGCCGCGTGCTCGCTGCTACGCGCCTCACCTGCGCGTACGCCTCGGTGGGCCACGCCGTAGCCGCCTACGACGCTGCGCTCACCTACACCTGCTCGAGAACGCAGTTCGGCAAGCCGCTCGCGAGCTTTCAGATCGTGCAGGAGAAGCTCGTGCGAATGCTGGCCGAGATCACCGCGATGCAGCTCTACTGCGTGCGGATCGGCCGGCTGACCGAGGAGGAGCGGCTCTCCGACACGATCGCCGCCCTCGCCAAGCTCAACAACACGGTCAAGGCCCGTGAGGTTGTCGCCGAGGCGCGGAACCTGCTCGGCGGCAACGGGATCCTGCTGGAGAACCACGTCATGCGCCACATGGCCGACATGGAGGCGATCTTCACGTTCGAGGGCACCGAGACGATTCAGACGCTTGTCGTCGGCCGGGACATCACCGGGCACGGCGCGTTCGTGTAGGAGAAGGACTAGAGAGGAGAGCGAAGATGGCGAGCACTGCGACCGAGAATGCGAAGGGGACCGAAGCGGACGCGGGTCCGGATCACCGCGACCTGAGCGCGCCGCTTGACGTGCTGCTCACGGAGGCGACGTACAGCCCCAGGCAGCGTTTCTTCGCCGCCGACGCAACCCTTCGGCTGGGATCGTCGCTGGCGCGGCGACCCCGGGCCGTCGCCGGCCGCGTTAGCGGCCTCGCGCGCGAGCTGGGCCGGGTGGCGACCGGCGGCTCGGAAATCGCACCGCCGCGCGGTGACCGGCGCTTCGGCGATCCCGCGTGGAGCGAGAACCCCGTCTTTCACCGCCTCATGCAGGCGTACCTTGCAACCGCCGAGGCGCTCGACGGGCTGATCCGCGATGCCGACCTGGACGTCCAGACCGAGCGCCGGGTCCGATTCCCGGTCGAGAACGTTCACGACGCCCTCGCCCCGACCAACTTCCCCTGGTCCAATCCGGCGGCGATCAAGGCCGCCGTGTCCACGCGCGGACGGAGCTTCGTTCGCGGCGGCGAGCAGTTCGCGGCCGACATGCGCACGTCGCCTCGCCTGCCCTCGATGGTCGACACCTCCAAGTTCGAGGTCGGCGGCAACCTCGCCGTTACGGAGGGCGCCGTGATCCATCGAGAGGATGCGTTCGAGCTGATCCAGTACACACCGCAGACCGACGAGGTCCGCTCGGTTCCGCTCCTGCTCGTGCCGCCGATGATCAACAAGTACTACATCGCCGACCTCGCACCCGATCGCAGCCTGGTCGAGTACCTGGTCCAGCAGGGACAGCAGGTATTCGTGATCTCATGGCGCAATCCGGAGGCGGAGCACGGCAGCTGGGGGCTCGACACCTACGCCGATGCGATCCTCACCTCGCTCGACGCCGCCTGTGCCGTGGCGGAGTCCGAGCAGGCGCAGCTGCTTGCCTTCTGTGGCGGCGGCATAGCAGGCGCCTGCGCCGCCGGCCACCTCGCGGCGATCGGGGAGCAGGACCGCCTCGCTGGACTCACGCTCGGTGTCTGCGTGCTCGACAACGAGCAGTCGGGCGTGCCGAGCGCCTTCATCAACCGCGACCTCGCGCGGGCTGCGCTCTCGGTCTCAGCCCGCAAGGGCTACCTCGACGGCACGGCGCTGGCGGAACTGTTTGCGTGGCTGCGCCCCAACGACCTGATCTGGGGCTATGTCGCCAACAATTACCTTCTCGGCCAGCGTCCGCCGGCGTTCGACATCCTGTTCTGGAATCAGGACACCGTCCGTCTAGCGGCCGGGCTGCACCGCGACTTCATCCAGATCGCGCTCGACAACCCACTGGTGGAGCAGGGCGAGCTGGAGCTGCTGGGCACCCCGATCGACCTCGGCGCCGTGACCGTGGACAGCTACGTCGTCGCCGGGATTTCCGACCACATCACGCCGTGGGAGAACTGCCAGCGCACGGCGCGGATGCTCGGCGGCGACACCCGCTTCGTGCTCTCGACCAGCGGACACATCGCCGCGATCGTCAACCCGCCGGGCAACCCGAAGGCGACCTTCCGGGTGGCCGTCGAGGGCGAGCACGAGGACCCCGACGCGTGGATGGCCACGGCCGAGAAGCAGCCGGGAAGCTGGTGGGAGGACTGGAACGGCTGGCTCGCCGAGCGCTCGGGACCGATGCGCGAGGCCCCGCCTGGGGTCGGCAGCCGCGAGTTCAGGCCAAAGGGAAAGGCGCCGGGCACCTACGTGCTCGCGAACTGAGATCGGACGAGTCACGTGAACCTCGCCCAAAACCTCATCCGCGCGGCATCGGAGCACGCGGACCGACCGGCGCTGAAGCTCGACGACCTGGAGATCACCTACGCAGAGCTCGACGACGCGAGCGCGCGCGTCGCGGGACTGCTCGCGGAGATGGGGCTCGAGCCCGGCGACCGCGTGGGGATCATGCTCCCCAACGTTCCCTACTTCCCGATGGTCTACTTCGGCGTGCTGCGGGCCGGTGGGGTGGTCGTGCCGATGAACGTGCTGTTGAAGGAGCGCGAGACCGCCTTCTACCTGTCGGATCCGGGGGCGAAGGCGGTCTTCGCGTGGCACGAGTTCGACGCCGCCGCCCAGGCGGGAGCGGGGGAGGCGGGCGCCGAGTGCGTCGTGGTCAGGCGCGGCGAGTTCGAGGGACTGCTCGCCGCCGCCGAGCCGGTCACCGACGTCGTCGATCGCTCCGGCGAGGACACTGCCGTGATCCTCTACACGTCTGGCACCACCGGTCAGCCGAAGGGCGCGGAGCTCACCCACTCGAACCTCGCGCGCAACGTCGAGGTGACCCGTGAGACGCTGATCCAGGCGGGGCCCGACGACGTGATCCTGGGGGCGCTGCCCCTCTTTCACTCCTTCGGCCAGACCTGCGGGATGAACATCGCCGTCGCGGCGGGCGCCTGCCTGACGCTGATCCCGCGCTTCGACCCGGGCAAGGCGCTCGAGATCGTCGAGCGCGACCGGGTGACGATCTTCGAGGGAGTGCCCACGATGTATGCGGCCCTCATCAACCATCCCGGGTGCGAGCGCTTCGATCTCTCGACGCTGAGGCTCTGCGTTTCCGGCGGCGCGGCGATGCCGCTCGAGCTCATGCGCAGCTTCGAGCGGGAGTTCGACGCCATCATCATCGAGGGCTACGGGCTGTCCGAGACGTCACCCGTCGCCTGCTTCAATCACCCCGATCGCGAGCGCAAGGCGGGCTCGATCGGGAGGCCGATCGCCGGCGTCGAGCTGAGGCTCGTCGACGACAGCGGGGAGGAGGTCCCCGCGGGCGAACGGGGTGAGATCGCGATTCGCGGCCACAACGTCATGAAGGGGTACTGGAACCGCCCGGATGCGACCGCAGCCGCGATCGACGCCGGCGGGTGGTTCAAGACCGGCGACATCGGCACCGTCGATTCCGACGGCTACTTCTTCATCGTCGACCGCAAGAAGGACCTGATCATCCGCGGGGGGTACAACGTCTATCCGCGCGAGGTCGAGGAGGTGCTGTACGAGCACCCCGCGATCCGGGAGGCGGCGGTGATCGGCGTGCCACATCCGGATCTGGGTGAGGAGGTCGGTGCGGCGATCGCCCTCTGCGAGGGCTCGGACGCGACCGCGGACGAGATCCGCGAGTACGTTAAGGGCGAGGTCGCGGCGTACAAGTACCCGCGCCTGGTCTGGATCGTGGACGAGCTGCCCAAGGGTCCCACCGGCAAGATCCTGAAGCGCGAGATCGCGGTGCCCATCGAGGCGGCCGGGTAGGGACGCTTCGCGGCCCGGCAGGCTCGTGTCGATTCCGTCCCTGGACTGACGAGCTTCGTTTATCGGGATCAGCCGGTCACGGTGAGTCTCGAATGCTTGCTTGCTCGAATGCGCCTGAGAGGAGTCGAACCTCCACGAGCCTGTTCAGCTCACAAGGCCCTCAACCTTGTTGCACGGGTCATCTGAGGTGCTAAGCAGGAAAATCGGCAGGGCCGCGGTATCGATTTCGCCGCGGCCCGTTTGTCTTGGAGGCGACCATCCCCACAACCGAGGAGGACACGATGAAGTACATGCTGCACCGTGGTGGCCGTCGCCGGCGGTCTCGCTCCTGGGGCTGACGGCTTGCGCCGGTCGAGCTACGGCAGCTGGTGGTGGATGAGCGGCGCCAGTTGTCGGCGTTGGATGCGTTGTGGGGTGCGGCTGGCGAGGGCGTTGCGAACCCGGCAGCCGATCGGGTTGGCGAGCTGGGCGGCGGCGTCGACTCGGCGCGAGAGCTTCATGGCGAGCGCGACTCGTGGCCGGCGGATCGACTCGTACCGAACCAAGCCCCCAGGCAGGTCATCACTGTCTGCGATCTCGTTCGCGAGCACGACCGCGTCTTCGAGCGCTTGGGCGGCGCCCTGCCCGACGCCGGGGGTGGTCGCGTGGGCAGCGTCTCCCAACAGCACGATTCGTCCGTGGCTCCAGCGAGACAGTGGTTCGAGGAAGTAGACGTCGTTCCGTAGGATCACGCTGTCCGGCGTCGCGTCCAGAACGCTCCCGATCGGCGAGTGCCAGCGCGAGAAGCGTCCGATGAGCTCGGCTTTGCGTGCGGCCGGGTCATCCGGCTCGCCTTCGGGGGCGTTTGCGGTCGCAAACCAGTACGTGCGTGATCCGATGTCGACGAGCCCAAACCGCTCGCCGACTCCCCACGACTCGGTAAGACGGCCCGCCGGGATCGGCACGGGCGAGACTCCGCGCCAGGCCGTGTAGCCGCCGTAGCGGGGCGTGGAGGCGGCGATCGAGTCGCGCACGATCGAGCGCAATCCGTCTGCCCCGACGAGCAGATCTCCGAGCGCTTCGGTGCCGTCTGCGACGGTCGCCACGACTGCGTCGGCGGTTTGCTCGACGGACGCGACCTCTGCTCCGAGCTGGACGCCACCAGCGGCCCTGGAAAGAATCGCTTGAAGGTCGCCCCGGTGGACGGCGATCGCGCCCTCAAGAAGGTCGGCCGGTAGGGCGGTCAGTTGACGGCCGGTCGATGTCAGGATCGCGCTGTGCCGTGCCGGCGAGCCCGCGGCGCTGACGGCGTCGGCGACCCCGAGCAGACTCAGGGCGTTCATTGCGTTCGCGAACAGAGTGATGCCGGCCCCGACCGCATCGAGCTGCGGCGCGCGCTCGAGCACGACAACCTCGTGCCCTCGGCCGCGCAGGGCGATTGTCGCGCTCAGCCCGCCGATGCCACCGCCGACGACGATCACTCGCATGCTATGCCCCGTTTCTAGTCATCCGTCCTTTGCTTACGTTACGAGTCGTGACATAACACTGGCTTCTAGACTTCCTCGCGTGGCGCAAACTGAAGAGATCCCGGGCACGAAATCTCGGGTCGGCCGTCCCCGCGATCGGCAGATCGACGCCGCCGTGCTCGATGCGACGCTTGCCGCCCTCGACCGATCGGGCTACGGCCACCTGACGCTCGAGGAGGTCGCTCGCGAGGCCGGGACGACGAAGCCGGCAATCTACCGTCGCTGGCCCACTCGCCAGCGGCTGGTGCTCGCGGCGCTTGGCCAACGCCTCGGCCGAATGAGGGCACCCGACACTGGCTGCACCTTGTGCGATCTCGACGAGTGCCTCAAGGTGTTCGTCGCCGCCTTCCGGCGCATACCTCCCGGCGTCATCGGTCCGCTGTTCGCCGACTGCGCCGGTGACCGCGAGCTGCGGGCGGCGTTCATGATCACGCTCCTCGACCCGCCTCGCGCCGCCGTCCGGGAAACCCTCGGGCGCGCCCACGCGCGCGGAGACCTCCGCGACGACACCGACCTCGAGCTGATCCTCGACCTGATCGGGTCGCTTGTCCACTACCGCGCCTTGTTTGGCCACGCACCCACGAGCAACGTCGAGATCGAGCGTGCGGTCGAGGCGCTCCTGCAAGGGATCGCCTCCGACTATCCGAGACTGCTCGAGCACAGCCGCAGCACGGGTGGGGATCCCAAGTTGCATCACCTGCACGCCTGACGCGGGACCTCGGACGCCTAGGGGCGAATAGCCGATCCGGTGGTGGAGACGAGGTGGTCGGGGTTTGAGAGCTCACGAGCCCTCGCCAGCCCGGATCGGCCCGGACCCGACCAGTCCCCGGGGACACGGCGGCCGGGTGCTCGGTCCCGGCTCGGGGCGCAGGTTCAGGGCGAGGAGGGCGGTGACCCCGATCCCACCCGCCACGACGAGAACCGCGTTGCTGAGTCCGTCCGCGGTCGCTACTCGCAGCGCGTCGCCGGCGAGTCCGTCGGTGCCCGAGTTGGCCACCAGGACGAGCAGGGCGAGCCCGACCGCGGCGCCGATCGAAGTGGCGGTCGAGACGATGCCCGAGGCGACCCCCTGCTCGCTGTCGGCGACCCCCGTCGCCGCGGCGATGAATATCGTCGTGAAGACGACACCGTCGCCGATGCTGAGCAGGACGAGACCGGGGATCAGGGACGCGTAGGACCCGCCTGGGGACATCGACAGGCCGAGGAGCGCGGCACCGAGCGCACCGACGAGAAGCGCTGCAATCAGCGTACGCCGCAGCCCACATCGCGTCGCCACGCGTCCGGCGAAGGTGGAGCCGGCGACGACCACTGCGGTCGGAAGCAGGAACCCGAGCCCTGTCTCGAGGGCGTCGTAACCGTGGACGTCCTGGAAGTAGAGCGTGAGGAAGTAGAGGACCGAGCCGAAGGTCGCCCAGAAGAGAAACGCGATCGCGACGGCCACCGCGAGATTGTGGTTGGCCAGCAGTCGCGGCGGCACCAGCGGATCGCGACTTCGCCGCTCGAGGAGCGCAAAGACTGCCAGCATCACTAGCCCGGCGATCGCGCTGGCGACGACGCCGGGAGAATCCCAACCGAGGTTCGGCCCTTGGACGAGCGCGAACACGGCCAGGGCGATCCCCAGAGTGACGCTGAGCGCGCCCGGCAAATCGAATCGCCGCCTCACCTCGGGCTCGGGATCCATTGGGATGAGCGCGAACGCCAACACAAGCGCGGTGCCGGCAAGGGGGACGTTGACGAAGAACACCGACTCCCAGCCGAGCGCCTGGGTGAGCACGCCTCCTAGCAGCACCCCGATCACGAGCCCCGCCGCCCCGGTCCCTCCCCAAACTGCCAGCGCTCGGTTGCGCTCAGGCCCTTCTGCGAAGGTGGTGTTGATGAGCGCCAGAGTGGCGGGGAAGACGAGCGCGCCGCCCAGTCCCTGCACAGCACGGGCGACCAGGAGCACCTCGGGCGTCGGGGCGAGACCACCCGTGAGGGCGCCTGCAGCGTAGAGGGCGAGACCTGAGACGAGGACCCGCCGGCGCCCGACCAGGTCGGCCGCGCGACCGCCGAGGAGCAGGAATCCGGCCGATGCCACAGCGTAGGCGCTTATCACCGACTGCAGGGTCTGCGAGGAGTAGTCGAGCGCTCGCCCGATCTCGGGCAGCGCGACGACCACGATGTATTGGTCGAGCGAGACGATCAGCATCGCGAATGCCAGCAGGGCCAGCGTCGCGGCCCGGCGTTCGTCGCCAAGGCGACCGAGCGGGGACGATGCTTCGGTGAGCGACATGGGCTCCCTCTTTCGGGATATGATCCGATACGGACCATAACGTATCCCTAAGCCAAGCAGAGCCGGACCATCTTGTTTGGCGCCCTCGCAGGCGGGGCTGGTTGTGGGTCATTGCAGCCTCTGCAGCCCGGCGCCGGTCAGCTCGTAAGCGGGGGCCACGGTGGCGGCGTCCGTCAGTACGAGCTCGACGACAGCGGTGCCGGCGATCTCCGGGGTGACCAGCGGGCCCATCTGCTCGAGGTATTCCTCCACGGACCGGCCGGCACGAGCCGCGTACGCCTGGACCGCTGGGCGACCGAGGTCGGTCAGCGGCGTGATCCGGGGCAGCACCGCGGTGAAGGTGATGTCCAGACCGGCGCGCTCCGCCTCGTCATGGGCGTACCCCGTAATGAAGCGCTGAGTGGCCTTGGCGCCGGCGTACCCTCCGCTGAGCGGTGATCCGGCAACCGCGGCACCGCTGCTGATCACCACCACCCTGCTGCCGGGCCGCAGCGGCTTGAGCAGAGCCTCGCGCAGCCAGTGGAACGCGATCCGGACATCGGTGTGCCAGTTGACCGAGAACGTCTCCCAAGTCTGGTGCTGCAGCGGACGCATGTGCGGGCTCGCACCGGCCACCAGGATGACGGCCTCGGGCTCGTAGCGATCGAGGAGGCTGGCTGCGACCGTGGCGTCGCCGGCATCGGCGATCTCCGGTTGGATGGTGCCCGCGCCGTTGGCCGGCTCGGGAAACGCCGCGGCGGTGCGGGCGACGGCGACCACCGGGGCGCCGGCCTCGGCGACGGCCGTGGCGATCCCGCGGCCCAGGCCGCGGCTCCCACCGACCACGATCGTGGTCCTGCCGGATAGGTCACTCATGGTGTCCTCCAGATCCGTTCCAGGATCACGACCGGGATCTCGCGTCCACTCTTCCGCTGATGGTCCTGGAGCTCGGGACCGATCGGGGTCATCAGCTTCCATAGCGCTCGTCTCTCGTCCGCCCTCGCGTCGCGCGCCCTCGCCGCGAACTTGTCGTCTCCGACCTGCACCTGAACCGCGGGATCCTCGAGGAGGTTCAGGTACCAATCGGGGTGCCGCTTGGCGCCGCCGTTCGACGCGACGAGGACGTAGCGTCCGTCATGTTCGCCGTAGGCCACGGCCGTCCGCCGGAGCTTGCCCGACCTTCGACCGCGGGTCACGAGCAGGAGGGTCGGGGCGTTCCAGCCCTCGAGCCACTGGCCCCGTCGGCCATCGGTCGCGACGTACTCGCGGATGTGCTCCGCGACCCCCTCGTCGGGGTTGTCGATGATCTCGTTGGTCGGCGGTGTGTTCATTTCGATCTCCGTCTGGTCT
>JBKPFQ010000071.1:0-7714 GCA_046728915.1 Actinomycetota bacterium
AAAACGCTCGCGCTTCCGTTCGAGTCGGCAGCCTCGACCAGGAAGCGGACGCTGAGGGCGCCCACCTGAATCGTCTCGCCCGATGCTGGAGTCATCGTGCCCGGAGCCTAGTGGTCCGAGGCCTCGGGTTCGGTGGCGAAGTACGCGACCAATGCACTTTCCATCGTCAGCCAGATCGCCCGCTGCTCCCTTTCGCGTGCAAGCAGGACTGCTGCGTTTCGCGCAAAGCGACTCCGCCTGAGGCCCTCGCCGTTGCCCCGCCGGTAGGCAACGAGCGAGTAACCCCGCTCGGCGGGGCCGCTGGCCTACCCACCCGGACGGTCGCCTACCGCCGGTCTGGGCGGGTCGTAGACCGAGCGTATACCGCCGTCCCCGAGCCTCCGCGCTGACCACCGGCGCGGCCCTCGTCTCAGTCCGCTTCGAGCGGCCGGCCACGAAGCAAGGAGGCCCAAATGATGGCCCATACGATCAACGCACTCTCTCGGCGACGGCGTCGCATTCGGCGGCGTAATGCCCTCGCGCTCGCGCTGGGCATCTGCGCGCTCGCGATTCCGTCCACTGCGGGCGCGAGTCCAGTCGACCCGTCTGCCAGCACCAGCTCGGTCAGCGGCTCGGTGCAGCAGCATGCGCAGACAACGGGAATGGATCCCGTGCCGGGCCCCTCGTATTACGGAAACCCGCCGCCGGGGGCAGACCTTCCCGGCGTGCCCGCGTCGTCAAGCGGCGTCGCCCTGCGGCGCGACGGCTCCGAGACGGTGCCGTTCATCGCCGACGTGGGGACGAAAACGTCCGCCTCGACCGGCGGCTTCAACTGGGGCGACGCCGGGATCGGTGCGGGCGCCGCGCTCGCGCTCACGATGATCGGCCTCGGCGACCTGCTGGTTCTCAGCTACCGCCGCCACCGCGCCGAGAAGCCTGCAGCGACCGCCTGACGCCCCACCGGACACGGAGCGTCAACGGGGCGGCCTCCCACGGGGGGCCGCCCCGGTTGCGAGCAGGGTGCCAACTATCTCCGTGCCACCTTCCAGAAGCTGCCGTGGGGATTGCGTTTCCGGTACTTCTGCTTTCGCGTGGGGGGTATCCGCGCAGTACCTGGCCCCGACGCCACTCGGGAACGCTTAATCAGTCACTGGATCGAGGGTGTCTTTTTGGGCACCAGTGCCCAAACAGATCGTCAGTGCGCGACGTCGGGTGACTTCGCGTGGGCGCCAAAAGGTGGCAATGTGCAGGACTTCTTGAAAAGTGGAGCTAGCCGGACTCGAACCGGCGACCTCCTGGGTGCGATCCAGGCGCTCTCCCAACTGAGCTATAGCCCCACGAGGAACGCGGTGGTGCATGCGTCCCGGAGCGCAAGGATACCCGCAGATCTGCCGATCTAAGGTGGGAACCCATGAACGGCACCTGCCAGTGCCGCCGCCGTACGGCGCCGACGCAATACATATGAGCTTTCGAGGCCGCCTTACCCTGTTCTTTTTGCTGATCGTCGTGCTGCCGATGGTCGCGCTGGCGGTGCTGGTCACGCAGATCGTCACGGAGTCCACCAACGGCAAGGCGGACGCCCGGCTGGCGGAGGGCCTCGACAGCGCTCTGACGCTCTACCGGGACGACGCCGTGAAGGCCCGAGACGCGGCGAAGCAGGTCGCCGAGGATCCACGGCTGAGGACGGCGATCGCCGGCGGCCGAAGCGCGCAGGCGCCGGGCATCGCCAACGACCTCGTCGGCGAACACGGGATCCGCGCGATCGCGGTCGAGGGCCCGAACGGCGAGAGCGTCGCGAGTGCCGGCGCCCCGGTGCTCGTGGCTCCGTACAGGCTGACGCTGAACGGCCCGGGCGGTGAGATCGGGTCGATCACGGTCTCGGCCACGACTCCATCCGGGTACCTGGCGAGCGTCCACCATCTCACCGGGCGCGACGCGGCCCTGCTCGAGCCGGGCGGGGTGTCGGCCTCGACCGTAGGGGTCAGCGGCTCGAAGCTTCCCTCGAGCGGTCACTCCGCGGACGTGGAGGTCGGTGGCGAAACGTTGCGCGCGGCGACCACCCGGCTGCCGCCGCCGGCGAATCTTCGGCTTGTGCTGTTCGCCCCGCGCGAGTCCGGCGGGTTCTTCTCCTCGAGCCCGCTCGTGATCGGCGCGCTGGTCGTGTTCTTCGCCATCGCCTTCCTGTTCGTCCTCACGCTGCTCCGCATGCTGAGCGGCCAGGTCCGGTCGATGCTGGAAGCCGCGCGGAGCATCGGCGAGGGCGATTTCAGCACCAGGGTCCCCGTAGTGGGCCGTGACGAGATGGCCGGGCTGGCGAGTGAGTTCAACAAGATGAGCGACCGTCTCGGGGACCAGATGGAGGAGCTCCGCCGCCAGAAGGTTGAGATCGATCGGTCGGTGCGGCGCATCGGCCAGGCGTTTGCGTCGGGCCTGGATCGCCAGGGACTGCTGCGGATCGTCGTCGAGACGGCGCTTGCAGCGTGCCGTGCCAAGTACGGGACGATCGCGCTGCGCGGCACCCAGGGGGCGGAGGCCGATGCCGGCACCGCCTCGAAGCCGATCCGGGATCTCGTCGTGAGGGCGGAGCGGGATGCCATGAAGGAGGATGGCCTCGTCGTTCGGCGCCGAGACGGGGTTCACGCCCTCGCGGCGCCGCTCCATCGTCTCGGCGAGCAGTCCGAGAGCGTGGGCGTGATGACGGTGGCGCGCGATGGTGAGGAGTTCACGCCCGGCGAGCGCGACGTCTTCCTCTACCTCATCGGGCAGATGGCGGCCTCGATCGAGAACATCGCGCTTCACGAGCTGGTGAGCGAGCAGGCCGTCACCGACGAGCTGACGGGCTTGTCCAACCAGCGCCGTTTCCGCGAGCAGATCGCGCGGGAGGATGAGCGCGCCCAGCGGTTCCGTCACGACCTCTCGCTCATCATGCTCGACATCGACGACTTCAAGCAGGTGAACGACGAGCACGGCCATCTGCAGGGAGACGAGGTGCTGCGGATGGTCGGCCGGGTTCTCGACGAGGAGTCGCGAGGCGTTGACGAGCCGGCGCGCTATGGCGGGGAGGAGTTCGCCGTCGCCCTGCCGGAGACCGACCTCGCCGGCGCGGTGGAGGTCGCCGAGCGAATTCGCTCGCGCATCGAGTCCGAGCGGGTGCCCAACATCGACGGGGCCGTCCCGCTGCGTGTCACGGCCAGCGTCGGCGCGGCCTCGATGCCCGCTTCCGCCTCGAGCGTGCAGGAGCTGATCGCCGCGGCGGATGCGGCCCTGTATGAGGCGAAGCGGGCCGGCAAGAATCGGGTGGTGACGTCGTCGGCCGGAACTCGCGCGGGGCAGTCCTAGTCGCGCAGGGACCGGCTGACCGGCGGCGAACGTAGCTCGGATAACGGTCGCTGAAGGGCTGCCGGCATGCAGGAAAGCGTGCCCGCTCGCCCGAGTCAGCGCGTTACTCTCTTTGGTCCACACCGCTATGGGCATCCTCGACGACGCGATTCGCGAGCATCTCGAGCTCATTCGGAGGCGCGGCGCCACCGATTCCGAGGTCCAGCGCCTCGAAGACGAGGCGTTCGGCCCTCCGACCCGACCCGACGAGGCCGATTTCCCGGGGTCCGAGGAGGCGCGCGCGTCATCCGGAAACGGCGTCGCAACCGAGGCGGCCGTCGAGGAACCGGGGCCTGAGGACGCGGCGATGCATGAGGACGTGACGACGCTCCTACCGGCCGAGGAGCGCGAGCCGGCAAAGGAGCCGATCGAGGGACCGGAGCCCTCCGAGCAGCCGGTGGAGGGAGCATTTGAGGCGGGGCCGGAGAGTGCCGAGGAGGAGACAGCCCCCCCGGCGGTGCCGGAGGAGCCCGTCGCCGAGGTGCATCCGGTGGTCGAGGAGCCCGCCCCGGAGGCGCAGGAGGAACCCTCAGACGAGGCGAGTCCGCCGGCCGAGGAGGACACGACTCTCTACGACCAGAGCCGCGACGAGCTCGACGTCGACCTCCGGCTCGACGAGCCCTCGGGACCCGAGGCGCCCCCGGAGGAGGCGCCCTCCGAGGAGCACGACATAGCCGAGCCGGAGGGGGCGATGCCGCTCGAGCCGCCGATCGAATCGCTCGATACGGTCGAGCATCGGTTCCCGGAGGAGATCACAGGTCCCGAGGAGCCGCACGAGGAGGACTCTCCCTCCGACGAGCATGCGGTCCACGAGGACGAGGCGCCCTCGGGCGACACTGAGGAGGGGGGTGAGGGCGACGGCGAGGATGTGCTCGCCGACACGCCTGACTTCCTGAAGGACCAGCCCGAGGACGATGAGCTCTGGTTCGAGCAGGGCGAGCCCAAAGACTTCGATTTCTAGGGAGCTGTCGGCCCTAGACGTATCCGCGGGTGCGGGCGGCCTCGACCACGCGCTCGATGCCGACCAGGTAGGCGGCCTCGCGGAGGTCGATTCCCTCCTCGCGCGCTCGGGCTGAGACCTCGCGGTAGGCCCGGCGCATGATCGTGCCGAGCTTGTCGTTGACCTCGCGCTCGTCCCAGCGGAAGTGCTGGAGGTTCTGGACCCACTCGAAGTACGAGACCACGACGCCGCCGGCGTTGGCCATGACGTCGGGAATGATGTAGACGTCCTTGTCGCGGAGGATCCGGTCGGCCGCGGGGGTGGTCGGGCTGTTGGCGCCCTCGAGGATCACCTTGCACTGCATGTCCGCGGCGTTCCCCTCGTGGATCATGCCGCCGAGCGCCGCCGGGATGAAGACGTCGCATGGGATCGAGGTGAGATCGGGGGCGGGGATCTCCTCGCCGCGCTCGAACTCCGTGAGCTTCCCGCCCTCGCTGATGTGTTCGTGGAGGGCGTTGGCGTCGATTCCGGAGTCGCTGCGGATCGCCCCGGTAGCGTCGGAGACGCCGACCATCGTCGCTCCTAGCTGCTGCATGATGCGGGCGGCCCACGAGCCCACGTTTCCGTAGCCCTGCACGACGAAGGTCGTGTCCGCCGGGCTCAGACCGAGGTGGGGGGCGGCCTCCCGGAACATGTAGACGCAGCCGCGGCCGGTGGCCGCCTCCCGGCCGTAGGAGCCCTCGAGCGCGATCGGCTTGCCGGTGACGATCGCGGGCGTGTGGCCGTGGAGCTTTCCGTACTCGTCCATCATCCAGGCCATCACCTGGGCGTTGGTGTTGATGTCGGGGGCGGCGATGTCGCGCGTCGGGCCGAGGATCTTCTCCACCTTGTCCATGAACGAGCGGGCGATGCTCTGGATGTCGGCGTTGGCCAGCCGGTTCGCCGGACAGTTGACGCCCCCCTTGGCCCCCCCGTACGGGACTCCGGCGACGGCCGTCTTCCACGTCATGAGGGACGCGAGCGCGCGAACCTCGTCGATGTCGACCTCGGGGTGGAAGCGGATGCCGCCCTTGTAGGGGCCGCGGGCGCCGTTGTGCTGAATGCGGTATCCGGAATAGACGTGGACCTTGCCGTCGGGAAGCTTGATGGGGATCTGGACGGTGACCTCGCGGTACGGCGCCCAGAAGACGACGCGAAGATCGTCGGAGAGGCCGAGGCGGTCGCACGCGGCGTTGAAGTAGAAGCGGACGATGTCGAGGTTCGAGATTTCGGCGCGCTGCCCCGGCTTCGGGGTCCCCGTGGCCTCCGCCTCGGCCTGAGCCTCCTCGACGGCCAACTGCGACTTGTCCGGATGCTCCCGCGCTCCTACGGCATCCGTCGCGGTCTTCGTCTCGGCCAATCTCCCTCCTCGGAAAATCGCTGCTCAAGGGCATGGTCGCACACGGCAGGTCCGACGGCAAAGGCTTGGTCGGCCCCGTACCCGAAGTGGGTGGCGTCATGCCACACTAGGCGGGCTGGGGCCATAGCTCAGCTGGGAGAGCGCCGGCTTTGCAAGCCGGAGGGCGCGGGTTCGAGTCCCGCTGGCTCCATCGGTCCAACCTAGAGCGGTACGGTCGCTTCATGGGCGATCACCCCGGGCGGAACCGGCTGCCGAACGGATAGGGCTCGTGCGCCCACCAGCGTCACGACGGGTCGCCATCGGAGGAACGCTCGTAGTAGCGATTGTGGCCGCGGGTGCAACGAACCAGCGAGGGCAGGTTCACGCAGCAAGTCGCGGCCGCCCGAACGTCGTCGTGGTGATGACGGACGACCAAAGGATCGGTGACCTCTCCGTGATGCACAAGACGCGCCGGCTGCTCAAACGTCGTGGCACGACGTTCACGAACAGCTTCGTCACGTTCTCGCTCTGCTGCCCCTCGAGGGTGACCCTGGTGACGGGTCAGTACGCGCACAACCACGGCGTCGGGGCGAATGACCCTCCTCACGGCGGCTACCCCGCCTATCGGCGCAAGGTGAACCCGAGGCACACGCTGCCCGTCTACCTGCACCACGCCGGTTACCGGACCGGGCTCGTGGGCAAGTTCATGAACTCCTACGGCGTCGCAAGGCCGCGCGAGATCCCGCGCGGATGGAACACCTGGGAAGCCCTGACCATGGGGACCGACCACTTCATGTACGGGTACACGCTGAACTCGAATGGCCGTCTTCGAAGACGTGACGGTCGCCCCTCCGACTATCAGACCGACGTCCTGTCTCGCCGGGCTGACCATTTCGTGCGCCGCAGCTCTCATCGCCGCCGTCCGTTCTTCCTGCTGTTCGCCACGGGCGCCCCACACGAGGAGCCCGAAGGTCTGGTCGGGCTCCACCCGCATAGAAATCCTCGCCCGGCTCCGCGCGACCTAAACCGCTTCGAACACAAGCGACTCCCGCACCCACCGTCATTCAACGAGCGAGAGATCCGCGACAAGCCTCCATTCCTGCGTCCCCCGCGCCTCAGCACTGCGGAGAAGCACTCTCTGCTTCGCCTCAACCGGAGCCGCTCGGAGAGCCTGCTCGCCGTGGACGATGCAGTGAAGCGACTCGTCAGGACTCTGCGGCGTACCGGAGAGCTGCGCCGCACCGTGATCATCTTCACCTCGGACAACGGCTACATGCTCGGGGAGCATCGTCAGCACGGCAAGGAGCTTCCCTACGAGGAGTCGATGCGCGTTCCGCTGATGATCCGCGGCCCGGGGTTTCCCATAGGTGTCCGCAGGCCTCAGCTCGCCGCCAACATCGATCTCGCTCCCACGATCGTCGATCTCGCCGACGCCCCCGGCCGCCGCCGTATGGACGGCATCTCGCTCCTGCCGTTTGCCCGCGATCCCAACCGTGGGCGACAACGCGACATCCTGTTCGAGCGCTCGCCATACGAGGGCAGGAGGTTCGCCTCGGTGCGGACGCGGCGGTACGTGTTCACCAGATACGCGCACACGAATCGCCCCCGGAACGGCAGTGAGCTCTACGACCTACACCGTGATCCGTATGAGTTGCGCAATCGTGCCGCCTCGCCTGCGTACGCCGGGGTGATACGGAAGCTACGGCCGCGGCTGAAAGCGCTCCGCGACTGTCGGCGAAGCGGCTGCCGGGCGGTCCGGGGTGTGGGGCCACCGCCGGCGCATCGATAGACGTGGCCAGCCGATCCAGCCGGGAAGCCCGACCGTATTGCGTGTGCCCGTCCTCGATCAGGCGACGACTCTCGGCTGGCCGGCCAGCCGGCGAGCGAGCGGATGTCGTAGTGTTCGATCGGTTACGCGCCGCAGGCGCCTCGCGTGGATTGGCTGGCGTCAGGACAGGAAAAGGAGAGCATGGGCATGGACGTGGGTAGGGACGGTTCGCCGCGCGCAGGGCGACGCTGGACGGGCGCCATCGCCTGCG
>JBKPFQ010000072.1:0-20639 GCA_046728915.1 Actinomycetota bacterium
GGCGCCGACGCAGAGGCAGGCGAGTGCGACCGCAGCAGGCGCGGTAGCCGCTGAGCCACGTCCTCGCCATCTCGGCGCACTGGTGCGGGCCCTCAAATCGCTCTCCTTGTCGGGCCTACGGGGTTAGCTGTCGGGCTCGCGCCGAAGAGCGGCGCTACGAACGCGTGTGTTCGATTCGCCCCCGGGACGGTGTTCGACACCGCCCCTCCGGTTCCCCCGCTCCGGTGTGGCTGGGCCGCACCGGATTCGGCAGATCAATTGGGCGCGCGCAGTATAGCCAGGGCCGCGGTCACCCGTGGGGTAGTCCGCGCTCGACTATCATCCAGCGGGCCGCGCCCGTTCGACCGGGGGCGGCTTTTCACGGTCGTCAGGGCGGCGGCCCACGCAGAGATGAAGACTTACGTAGCGACACCCGCCAACCGGCAGCGCGACTGGTACGTCGTCGACGCCCAGGGAAAGACCCTGGGGCGGCTCGCGACGCAGATCGCCGACGCGCTCCGCGGCAAGCGCAAGCCCGAATACACGCCGCACTGCGACACCGGCGACTTCGTCGTCGTCGTGAACGCCGAGAAGATCCGGGTCACGGGGAACAAGACGAACGACAAGCTCTACTACCGCCACAGCGGCTATCCGGGCGGAATCCGCTCCCGGACCCTGGGTGAGATGCTCGAGCGCCGGCCCGAGGAGGTCATTCGCAAGGCCGTCAAGGGCATGCTGCCGAGGAACCGGCTGGGGCGCCAGCAGCTCCGCAAGCTGAAGATCTACGCCGGCCCGGAGCATCCCCACGGGGCCCAGAAGCCCAAGCAGATGGAGGTCCAGGCGTAATGCCCGACGACGAGCGCCGCGAGGACGAGCCGCAGGAGACTCAGGAGCCGGACGAGACCCCCGCCGAGGCGGAGGCCGGCGCCGAGTCGCCGGAGGCCACCGAGCAACCGGCTGAGGCGGAGGCTCCCGAGGCCGAGGCGGATGGGGAGCCCGAGGCGGGAGAGGAGCCCGCACGCGAGGCCCAGCCTCAGGCGGCCGAGGGGACGGCCGAGGGCCGGGGCAAGGACGTGCCTCCCGGCGCCGAGCTCGAGCCGATCGCCATCGAGCCCCAGCGAGAGCTGAGCGCCGAGGAGCGCGCTCGTCTCGAGGCCGAGGCCGAGGAGCGCGCCCGAGCCGAGGCCGAGGCCACTGCCGAGGCCGGCGAGGAACCGGCCCCGGCCCGGGAGGCCGTCGTGGACCTGGAGAGCGATGCCCGCATCCAGGCCACCGGCAAGCGCAAGACGTCCATCGCTCGCGTCGTCCTTCGATCGGGTAGCGGCGAGTTCGAGATCAATCGCCGTAGCCTCGAGGACTATTTCCCTCGCCATCAGCATCAGACCTTCGTCCGCCAGCCGCTGCTGACCTCCGGCTACGAGGGCAAGGTGGACGTTCGGGTTCGCGTCCACGGCGGGGGGATCGCCGGTCAGGCTGGCGCCGTTCGCCATGGCATCGCCCGCGCGCTCACCGAGATCGATCCGGAGCTGCGGGGCGAGCTCAAGCGACGGGGTCTGCTGACGCGCGACGCGCGCGCCAAGGAGCGTCGCAAGGCGGGCCTCAAGAAGGCCCGCAAGAGGCCTCAGTTCTCCAAGCGCTGAGGCCGCTGCAAACCGGCGGATCGCCGGGCCCCGGGATGGCCGGTTCATGAATTCCACCAAGCTCTTCGGAACCGACGGGGTTCGCGGGCTCGCAGGGACGGAGTTGACTGCGGAGCTTGCCCTCGCGCTCGGGAGGGCCGGCGCGCGGGAGACGCCCGCCGAGCGGCCCCAGGTGCTGGTCGTGCGGGACACGCGCGAGTCGGGGCCGATGCTCGAGTCAGCCCTAGCTGCGGGAGTCGCGGAGGGCGGCGGCGACGCACTGCTGGCGGGCGTGCTTCCCACGCCCGCAGCGTCGGTCCTGGTGCGCCGGCTGGGGCTCGACCTCGGAGCGGTCGTCTCCGCGTCCCACAACCCCTGGCAACACAACGGGATCAAGTTCTTCGGCCCGGACGGGCGCAAGCTCGAGGACGATCTCGAACGGCGGATCGAGGCCCATGTCGCCGAGAGCGGCGCGCCGAGCCCGGCGGTGGGCCGTGTCCGCGGCCTCGCCGGCGCGCTGGACGACTACGTGCGCGAGCTGACCTCGAAGTTCCAGCTGGACCTCTCGGGGCGGCGGGTGATGCTCGATTGCGCCCATGGCGCCACCTACCGCGCCGCTCCAGTCGTATTCGAACGGCTCGGCGCGACGGTGGAGTCGATCGGCGACGAGCCCGACGGCCGAAACATCAATGAGGGCGTGGGCTCCACTCACCCGGATGCGCTCGCGGAGGCGGTGCGCTCCGGCGACGCGGAGATCGGATTCGCGTTCGACGGTGACGGCGACCGAGTGATCGCGGTGGACTCATCCGGCGCCGTCCGGGACGGCGACGAGCTGATCGCGCTGAGCGCCACGCACCTGTCGCGCAGCGGCGCGCTGGGAGGCGGCGTCGCGGTGACGGTCATGAGCAACTACGGCTTCCATCAGGCGATGCGGGACGCCGGCATCGAGGTGGCCACCACGCCGGTGGGAGACCGGCACGTCGCGGCGGCGCTGGAGGAACGCGGCTGGTCCCTGGGCGGCGAGCAGTCGGGCCACATCATCTGGACCGAGTACGGACCGACGGGCGACGGGATCGCGGCCGCCCTGCTGGCGATGAGCGCGCTCGGCGACAGGGACCTGTTCGACGCGAGTCCGATGAGAAGGCTGCCGCAGGTGCTCGAGAACGTCGAGGTCACGGACCGGGGCGCGATCGCGGAAGCGGCGACCGTATGGGAGGCGGTCGAACGGGAGAACGCTGCGCTCGAGGGCCGCGGGCGGGTGCTGGTCCGCCCATCGGGCACGGAGCCGCTCGTCCGGGTGATGGTTGAGGCTCCGACGAGCGACGAGAGCGAGGAGGTTTGCGAGCGCCTGGTGAGCCTGATCGCCCAAGAGCTCGGATAGGTGCCTGGTCCAGGCTCTACCCTTACTCGCCTCCATGTGCGGCATCGTCGGATATGTCGGGGGCCGTCCCTGCCGTGACCTGCTGATCGCCGGGCTCGAGAAGCTCGAGTACCGCGGCTACGACTCAGCCGGGATCTCACTGCTCTCCGACGGGCACATCGACTCCGTTCGCTCCGTCGGCAACCTCGCCAACCTGCGTGCGGCCGTGGGCATGGGGGACGGCGAGGGCGATGGCGGCGTTGCCGTCGCCGCGCCGCCGGCCACGATCGGCCTGGCGCATACGCGCTGGGCGACCCACGGCCGGGTCACCGAGGAGAACGCGCACCCGCACGGGGACTGCCAGGGCCGGATCCAGATCGTGCTCAACGGAATCGTCGAGAATCACACGGAGCTCCGTCGCCAGCTGGAGGACGAGGGCCACAGGTTCAGCTCGGAGACCGACGCCGAGATCGTTGCCCACCTCATCGAGCGCCACGACCGGGGCGACCTCACCGAGGCGGTCCGCGCCGCATTCGCCGAGCTGCGAGGACACTACGCGTTCGCGGCCATGCACTCCGATCATCCCGAGACGCTCGTGGCCGCCCGTCACGAGTGCCCGCTGATCGTCGGTCTGGGCGACGGCGAGACCTTCATCGCATCGGCGATCCCGGCCTTCCTCCGCGAGACCCGCCGGGTCCTCCTGATCGAGAACGGCGAGATCGTGACCGTCACGGCCGACGGCGCGCGCGTCATGGACGCCGGCGGTAACCCACTCGACCCGCCTCGCGGCGTCGACGAGGTCACGTGGGACGAGGAGGCCGCCGAGAAGGGCGGGTTCCCGACCTTCATGCTCAAGGAGATACACGAGCAACCCGCCGCCGTGGCCGAGACGATCACCGACCGGCTGCCGGGAATGGACCGGGTGGATCTCTCGGAGCTCGACCTGGAACCGGAGTTCGTCCGGAGCCTGCGCCACATCGTGATCGTCGCCTGTGGGACCAGCTACCACGCGGGGCTCATCGGCCGGTACGCGATCGAGCAGTGGGCCCGGATCCCGGTCGAGATGGACATCGCGTCCGAGTACCGCTACCGCGAGCCGGTTGTCGGGCCGGACGACCTGGTCGTCGGGATCACCCAGTCGGGAGAGACGGCGGACACGCTGGCGGCGATGCGGCTCGCGCGCGAGCGCGGGGCGCGGGTGATGGCGGTCACGAACATCATGGGGAGCCAGGCGACCCGCGACGCCGACACGGCCCTCTACACCCGCGCCGGCCTCGAGATGGGCGTCGCCGCGACCAAGACCTTCACCGCGCAGACGGCAGCGATGTACCTGTTCGGCCTCTGGCTCGCGCAGTCCCGAGACGCGTGGTCCCACGAGCAGATCACGGAGGTGATCGCCGAGCTGAAGGGGATTCCGTCGAAGATCGCCACGACGGTCGAGTCGGTGGACGAACGGGTGCGGGCGATCGCCCGGTCGCACCAGGATCGGCGGTTCTTCCTCTATCTCGGCCGCAACATCGGCCTCCCGGTCTGTCTGGAGGGCGCGCTCAAGATGAAGGAGATCTCCTACATCCCCACCGACGCGTACGCGGCCGGTGAGATGAAGCACGGACCGATCGCCCTGCTCGACGAGTCGACCCCGGTCGTCTGCGTCGCGACGGACAGTCCGATCCTCGACAAGGTGCTCTCCAACGTCGCCGAGGTGAGGGCGCGCGGTGCGGACGTGATCGCCATCGCGACGGAGGGCAACAGCGAGGTCGGGGAGGTCGCCGACCAGACGCTCTACGTGCCGGCGACCGATTGGGTCCTGCAGCCGATCCTCGCCGTGCTCCCGCTTCAGCTTCTCGCCTACCACGTGGCCCGCCTGAACGGGCTGAACGTGGACCAGCCGCGGAACCTCGCGAAGACGGTGACCGTCGAGTGATCCGTCGCGCGACCATCGTGCTCGCCGCGTTCGCGGCGCTGCTCATCGCTGGCTGTGGGGGTGGCGGGGGCAGCGAGAGCCACGAGCTCGCCTCGCTGGCGCCGGCGGATGCGCCGGTCTACATCGAGTCCGTGGTCCGGCCGGAGGGTGAGCAGAGCGACGCCATCAACTCACTCGCCTCCAGGGTCGGCGGCATCGACGATCCTGGCGGGGCGATCGTGCGGCAGCTCGACTTCCTGCTCTCCGAGTCGGGGACCGACGCCACCTTCGAGGACGACATCGAGCCGTGGCTCGGTGAACGCGGGGCTCTCTTCGTCCAGTCGTTCGAGGCGGATACACCATTCGCGGCGATCTTCCAGAGCACGGACACCGGCGCCACCGAGGACTTTCTTCAAAAGGCGGCGGCCTCCTCGCCGGACACGAAGCAGGGCAGCGACAACGGCGTCCAGTACTACTGGGCTCCCAGCGAAGGCGGGACCGTCGCCATCGGCGTCGTCGGCGACTTCCTGGTAGCCGGGACGCTCGAGGGGTTCAAGGCCGCAGTTGACGCCTCCGATGGGGATTCGCTCGCCGATTCGAGCGGCTTCGACGACGGCACCTCGGCGCTCCCCGCCGACAACCTCGCACTCGGATATGTGGACGGCGAGCGGGCCGGACGGGAGATCGCCGCCCTGCCAACCGATCCGCTGCAAGCGACCGTCGTGAGAAGCGCGCTCGAGACGCTCGCGAATGGGCCGGTGACGTTCGCGGTCTCGGCGACACCGGACACGGCGAGCGTCGACGTCTCGCTCCCGACCGGCGTGGCCGCGAAACTCAGCGGCGGCGACTTGGTCGGCCAGGCGCCGGCGGATGCATGGCTTGCCGTGGGCCTCGAGGATGCAGGTGACATCCTCGGCAACGTGCTGCATGCGGCCGATGCGCTTCGGCTCTCGGCGGTCGAGGACCGGATCAGGCGGCTCACCGGCGTCGATCCAAACGACGTCGTCTCGTGGATGCAGGACGGCTACGGGTTCGTGGCCGGGACGAGTGAGAAGACGATCGCGATCGGCGGCGTCGTGAAGAGCTCGGACCCAGATGCTTCGTCGAAGGCGGTCGACGCTCTCCGCAAGCGCTTCCAGCAGGACGCGGACGCAAAGCTCGGACCGCCGCGGGTGTCCGGGGCGGACACGGGGTTCTCGGCGACGGCGCCCGAGTCGCCGCAGGCGATCGACGTGGCGCGGGTCGGTGATCGGGTGGTGGCGGCACTCGGGCCAGGTCGGCCCGGAGAGGACGCGCTGGATCCCGGGCATGCGCTCGCCGACGATCCCGGGTTCCAAGCGGGCGAGGACGGATTGGGAAGCGACTTCTCGCCCCTGGCGTTCGTGCGCCTTGCTCCCCTCTTCGTGGTCGCCGAGAAGGGCGGATCGGCCGGCGATCCCGACTACATCGCGGCCGAGCCATACCTCCAGAAGCTCGACTACCTGATGGTCGGCACGTCCGGGAACGGCGACCGCAGCACGGCTCGGTTCGTCGTGGGAGTCAAGTAGCGGCATGTCCGAGTCCGGTCTCGGTCTCGACCTCGTCGACATCGGCCGGCTGGAACACGCCCTGGACCGCCGCCCGCGATTGGCGGAGCGCCTCTTCACCGCGGCGGAGCTCGACTTCGCCGCCGGCCGCCGCCGACCCGCCCGGCATCTCGCGGTTCGTTTCGCGGCCAAGGAGGCGGCGATCAAGGCGCTCGGGACTCCCGTCGCTCCGCGTCAGGTCGAGGTATGGGGAGGCGGGAACACGCCGCCGAGGCTCGTACTCCACGGTCGCGCGGCCGAGCTCGCGAGCAAGCGCGGGGTCGAGCTCCAGGTCGCCCTGACGCACACCGACGACACCGCCGCCGCGGTGGTCCTGGCCGTTCCAAATCAGCACTAGGCTCCGCCGGCATGGAGAGCTGGCTCGAACCGCTCTATGACGCCGCGGGGATGCGGGCGGCGGATTCGTGGGCGATCGACGAGCAGGGGACTCCGTCGCTCGACCTGATGGAGACCGCGGGGGAGGCGGTCGCCGAGGCGGTCCGAGACGTGGCGACCGACGGACCGGTTCGCGTCGTCTGCGGGAAGGGCAACAACGCCGGCGACGGCCTCGTGGCGGCTCGGCATCTCGCCGGGACCGGTTACGAGGTCGAGGCCCTGCTTCTGTGGCCCGCTGCCGAGCTGTCCTCTGACGCCGGCAGGAATCTGGAGCGCTTCGAGGGCGAGGCGCGGGAGGTCGCACCCGACGAACTCACCGGCGCACTGGCGGGCTCCGGCGCGGTCATCGACGCGATCTTCGGCACGGGATTCTCCGGGGCGCCGCGGGCGCCCGCGGACGCCGCGGTCGAGGCCAACAACTCCCCCGATGCCCCGGTGGTCGCCGCCGACAACGCCTCGGGCGTCGACGCGTCCACCGGCGAGGCCGAGGGCGCGGCGGTGAGCGCCGACATAACGGTGAGCTTCCACGCGGCCAAGCTCGGTCATTGGATCCATCCGGGCAAGGCGAACACCGGCGAGCTGCGGATCGCCGACATCGGCATCCCGCCGGACGCGCCCTCGCTGCCGGCCGGTGGCGTGATTGGCGACGAGGTGCTCCAGCTCGCACCCAAGCGGTTGCCCAACTCCACCAAATTCGACTCCGGCGAGGTACTCGTGATCGGCGGATCGCGTGGGCTCACCGGCGCCGTATGCATGGCCGCCTCGGCCGCGATTCGCGTCGGCGCCGGGTATGCGACCGTGGCGGTTCCCGCCGACCTCGAGCCGATCTTCGAGGTCAAGCTGACCGAGGTGATGTCGCGAGGATACGACGGCGCGGCGGGGCGGCTCGCGAGCGGCTCCGCCAACGACATCCTCGCCGCGGGCGAGCGCGCCGCGGCGGTGGTGCTGGGCCCCGGCCTCGGCCGCGACGAGGACTCGCTCGAGCTCGCCCGCGTGCTCGCCCGGGGCGTGGCCGCGCCGCTTCTCGTGGACGCCGACGGGTTGAACGCCCACGCGGGCCGGCTGGACTTAATCGCGGAACGGGAGGCCCCAACCGTCCTGACGCCGCACGCCGGAGAGCTGGGCCGCCTCCTGGGCCGCGAGTCGAGCGAGATCGCCGCGCATCGACTCGCCGCCGCGCGGCAGGCGACGGAGCAAAGCGGAGCGATCGTGGTCCTGAAGGGCGACGACACTCTCGTGGCACACGGCGATCGGCTCGCGATCAGCGCCGGCGGGAGCCCCGGGCTGGCGACCGCCGGTACGGGCGACGTGCTGTCCGGGACGATCGGGGCTTTGCTGGCGCGAGGGATGGAGCCGTTCAGCGCGGTGTGCGCGGGGGTCCACGCACACCAGCGGGCGGGGCGGATCGCCGCCGAGCGGGTCGGGGCGACCGAGTCCGTGGTCGCCACGGACGTGATCGCCGCGCTGCCCGAAGCCCTGGTGGTATGAGCGAGCATCAGCGACGCGCGGTCGCCATCGTGGACGTGGGCGCGGTCGAGCGGAACTGCGCCCGGCTCGGGCGGGAGCTCGAGGATGGCGCGAGCCTTTGCGCCGTCGTCAAGGCCGACGGATACGGCCATGGGGCGGTGGAATGCGCTCGCGCCGCGGTCGCGGGCGGGGCGAGCTGGCTGGCGGTCGCGGCCGCCGCGGAGGCCGCTGACCTGCGCCAGAAGCTCCCGGATGTTCCCCTGCTGACGATGGGCGCTCTGACCGATGCCGAGCTCGGCGTCGCGCTGGACGCCGGGTCCGATGTCGGCGTGTGGCGGCCGGCGCATCTCGATCTGGTCGCGGCGCAGGGGGCCGAGGGCGGCGCACCGCCGCGCGTACACGTCAAGTACGACACCGGCATGGGCAGGCTCGGGGAGCGCGACCCGGAGGCCGTGATGCGGCTGATCGAGAGGGTCGCAAAGGACGATCGCGTCGAGCTCGCGGGCTTCTGGACCCATTTCGCCACGGCCGACGAGCCCGAATCAGCCTTCTTCCAGCGCCAGCTCGAGCGCTTCACGACACTCGTCGAGCGCGTGCGAGCCGACCATCCGGACGTCCTCGTGCACGCCGCCAACAGCGCGGCGACCCTCCGTGACCCCGCCGCTCACTTCGACATGGTCCGCTGCGGGATCGCGATCTACGGCCTCGACCCGTTCCAGGCCGATCCGTTCGAACGCGGGCTGGAGCCGGCGCTCGAGCTGCGCTCCTACGTCGCCGACGTAAAGCGGTTCGCGCAGGGAGAGAGCGCGGGATACGGGCGGCGCTGGCACGCGCCGGTCGAGACCTGCGTCGGGGTCATGCCGATCGGCTACGGCGACGGCGTTTGCCGCGGTCTTACCAACAACGCCGAGGTGCTCGTCGAGGGTGATCGCTATCCGCTGGTGGGCACGGTCTCGATGGACAACGCGACCGTCGACCTCGGGCGCGAGACCGGGGTCCGGCCGGCCGCGGAGGCGACCCTCATCGGCGCGCAGGGCGAGGATCGGATCCTCTGCGAGGACGTGGCGCGGCGTCTCGACACCATCAACTACGAGATCACGTGCGGGATCTCGCGGAGAGTGCCGCGAATCTACGTCGATTCGCGCACCAGGACGGCGGCGAGCGGCGGTGGACGCCAGTGAGCGCTCCGCTCGCCGACGCGCTCGCCGCCGCACCCGCCCTCCGCGCCGCGCGGGACTCGCTCGATGCGGCGGACGGCGTCTGGATCGTCGGGGGAGCGGTGCGCGACGCGGCGCTCGGTCGCCAGGTCATCGACGTCGACCTTGCGGTCACCGGTGAGCCCGGCGAGGTGGCCCGCGCGATCGCCCGGGGCGTGGGGGGGACGGCGTTCATCCTCTCGGAGGAGTTCGGAACCTGGCGGGTGTCTGGCCCCGGATGGCACATCGACGTCACGGCGGTCCGCGGCGAGTCCCTCGAGCGCGACCTTGGGCTGCGTGACTTCACCGTCAATTCCATGGCGGTGCCCTTGGCCGATCCGACCGCGCCGCCGGTCGACCCGCGTGGGGGGCTGGCCGACCTCGAAGCAGGCATCCTCCGTGCCACCTCGTCGAGCAGCTTCGCCGACGATCCGCTTCGGGTGCTGCGCGCCGCCCGGCTCGCATCGACGCTGGGTCTGGAGCTGGACGGCGAGACCGTCGAGCTCGCGCGCGCGAGCGCGGAACGGGCCGCCGAGCCGGCCGGCGAGCGCCAGCTAGCCGAGCTGCGCCTGCTGATCACCGGCGACGATCCCATCAGGGGCTTGGAGCTGCTCCACGCGCTGGGAGCCGAGGCCACGGTCCTGCCCGAGCTGGCCGCCCTGCGCGGCGTCGAGCAGAACCCGAACCATCACCTGGATGTGCACGGCCACACCATTGAGGTGCTGCGCCAGCTGCTGGAGGTCGAGTCAGACCTCGAGCCCTATGCCGGGGAGCGTGCGCCCGAGGTCGCCGACCTGTTGGGCGAGCCCCTTGCCGACGAGCTGACACGGGGTGGCGCGCTGCGGTTCGGCGCCGTCGTTCACGACCTGGGGAAGCCGGCCACGCGCGGCCGGCACGGCGACTACATCACGTTCATCGGCCACGACCGCGAGGGCGCGCGGATCGTCGGCGGGCTCTGCCGGCGCTTGAAGACGAGCCGCCGGCTGGCGCGTCACCTTCAGGATCTGACATTTCATCACCTGCGACTTGGGTTCCTCGCCCGGGAACGCCCCCTCACGCGCTGGCGCGAGTACGAATACCTGCGCGATACCGATCCGGTGGCGGCCGACGTTACGCTCCTGACGGTCGCCGACCGCCTCGCCGCGCGAGGCCAGGGGCCGATCGCCGGGCCGGAGATGGTCAGGGCGCACCTCGAGCTCGCGAGCGAGATGCTCGCCGCCGCTCTCGACTGGCGCCGGGACGGCCCACCCCGGTCGCCGATCCGGGGCGACGAGCTCGCCGCCGAGGTGGGGATCGAACCCGGGCCGGAGCTCGGCCGGATCATCGGAGAGATCGAGGCCGCCGTCTACGCGGGCGAGGTTTCCAGCCGCGAGGACGCGGTCGCCCTCGCCCGGACGCTCGTCTAGCCGCGCTATAAGCTGCGGCCGCGTTGGAGGGAAGCGACTGCCTCTTCTGCGGGATCGTCGCCGGCGACGTGCCGGCGCAGATCGTCGACTCCGATGAGTACACGGTCGCCTTCATGGACATCAATCCGGCGACCCGCGGCCACGCCCTCGTGGTCCCCCGCACACACGTGGCTGATCTCTTCGAGATCTCCGACGAGGACCTCGGCCGGACGATGCTGGCGGCTCGCAGGCTGGCCCGCCGGATGAGGAAGGCCCTCAAGCCCGACGGCTTCAACATCCTCAACTCGTGCGGTGCGGCGGCCTGGCAGACCGTGTTTCACTTTCATCTCCACGTGGTGCCCCGCTACGACGACGATCCCCTGAAGCTGCCATGGGTTCCGGCCGAGGGCGACCCGGATGAGATCGCGACGGTCGCCGACCGGATTCGAGGCTCGGATGAGTGAAGGTCCCGTTCGCCTGGAGCGCGACGGCGGCGTCGCCGCCATGGTCCTGAACGACCCGCCGCTCAACCTGTTCGGTCCTCACACCTATGAGTCGCTGATGGCCTGCCTCGACGAGGTCGAGGGCTCCGACGCCCGGGCACTCGTCTGGCGCGCCGAGGGCGACGCGTTCACGGGCGGCGCGGACGTGAACGTCTTCCAGCGAGTGGTCGACGCTCTCGAGAGCGGCGACGGGACGCCCGAGGTCGCCGGCTTCGGCCAGCTGCTGGGAGCCGTGAAGCGGATCGAGGCGCTGCCGATCCCGACGCTCGCCCTCGTGCACGGACTCTGCCTGACCGCCGGGCTCGAGGTCTCGCTGGGCTGCGACATGATCTGGGCCACGGAGTCGGCGACCTTCGGGCTGGTCGAGGCGGTGGTGGGGCTGACCCCGGGCGCCGGCGGGACGCAGCGGATGGCCGAGCGTGCCGGGCCGGCGAGGGCGCGGGAGTTCGTGATGTCGCGCGGCATCTACGACGCCGCCACGCTGGAGCGGTGGAACGTGATCAACAGGGTCGTCGGCGACGACGAGCTGCTGGAGAAGGGGATGAAGTTCGCGCATCGGCTCGCCGACGGCCCCACGAAGGCTCACGCGGCGACCAAACGGATCGTCCGTGCCTACCTGGAGGGCGGGGTCGATGAGGCGGACCGCGTGACTCCGGAGGTGGCCGGGGCGCTGTTCGAGACCGAGGACCTCCAGGGCGCGGTGAGGTCGTTCCTGAGCGAGGGGCCCGGAAAGGCGACTTTCAAGGGCCATTAGCCGAATCTGCAACGGCACCAGCCAGTTTCGGAGCCTGACGGCTCCTCACCTACCCACGCGCTACCCTCTCGCGCCAATGGCCAAAGAGGAAAAGATCGAAATGGAGGGCGAGGTCACCGAGGCCCTGCCCAACACGATGTTCAAGGTCAAGCTCGACAACGACCACGAGGTCCTGGGTCACATCTCCGGCAAGATGCGCCGCCACTACATCCGCATCCTGCCCGGCGACCGCGTGAAGATCGAGCTCTCGCCGTACGACCTGGACCGCGGTCGCATCACGTACCGCTACAAGTAGCGACTCGCGCAGAGCCGGTTTCCCAGTGGGTAGGGTCCGCTCGGAGGCGATGATTTCCACGCTCGGGCGCACAGCGGCGGGCTGCGCGCTCGCCGGCGCGGTGGCGGTCGGATGCGCGGTGCCGGTCCGTGGCAGCCGCCGTGCCGGACGCGCACGGCAACGTGCTTCACGTCGTGAAGCCGGGAGAGTTCGCGCCAGTGCCAGCGAGAGCAGCAACGGGTTCGGGTACAACCAGGGGACGCTGGAGCAGGGCGGCGAGCAGTTCCACTCGATCGCCGGTGACTGGACCGTGCCGAGGGCCAGGCAGCACGCGAAGGGAGAGGTGGAGGCATCGTCGACCTGGATCGGCATCGGCGGCGGCTGCGTGAACGCGAGCTGCACGATCGGCGATTCCACACTCATCCAGACCGGCACCGAGCAGGACGTCTCGGCGGGGGCAGGCGCTCCTACTCGGCGTGGTGGGAGATCATCCCGAACCCCGCGATCACGATCGGCAAGGTCAGGGTCCGGCTCGGCGACCACATCCGAGCGAGCATCTCCGAGACCGTCGAGGGGTCCGAGGTGTGGCGGATCACCCTCAGGAACCTCACCCGCCACCGGACGTTCTCGACCACGGTCCCGTACACGTCGACCTACGCGACGGCGGAGTGGATCGAGGAGACCCCGCTCACGATCGGCACCGACACGGGCCTGGCGGGCCTGCCGAAGCTCTCCCGGACCACCTTCGACCGGGCACGGGTGAACGGCGCCCGGGCCCGCCTCAAGCCCTCGGAGCGAGTCGTCCTCACCAGCAGGGGCAGGGTCATCGGCAAGCCATCGAGGCCGGACCGGAGACGCAACGGCTTCGCCCTCTGTACGTGGGCGAAGCGGTGCCGGGCGCCGCGGTGATCCCAGGCGCCCGTACTTAACGCGGGATAGAATCGCTCGGTGGGTGGACCGGGTACAGCGCCGCTCGTCAGCCAGTGGCTTCAACCTCTGGTCGCGGAGCTGCCGGGGCTGTCGTTCTTCGATGCTCACACGCATATCGGGTCCAATGACCCCGATGGCGGCCGGTGCACCGCGGAGCAGCTGCTCAAGCTGCTCGAACCGATCGACTCCAGGGCCGTCGTCTTCCCAACGCAGGAGCCCGATGGATACCGCGAGGCCAACGAGCGGGTGCTGTCCGAGGCGGCGGCATCGAAGGGGCGCCTGGTGCCCTTCTGTCGGCTCAATCCGCATGACGCTCCGGTTGACGAGGCATCGCATTGCGTGGAGCAGGGAGCTCGGGGCATCAAGCTTCACCCCCGGGCGGAGGCGTTTGCGCTCGATGCGCACCCCGTACGACGGATCTTCGGGTTCGCCCACGAGTACGAGCTACCCGTCCTGATCCATGCAGGCCGGGGGATCCCGGCTCTCGGCAAGCACTCCCTCGAGCTGGCCGCGGAGTTTCCGGGCGCCCGCATCATCCTCGCCCATGCGGCGGTCTCGGACGTGAGCTGGATCTGTGGCTCGTTACCCGACTATCCGAACGTGTTCATCGACACCTCATGGTGGAACCCCGTCGATCTGCTCAGCCTGTTCGCGTACGCCCCGCCCGGCCGAATCCTGTTCGCAAGTGACGCGCCCTACGGAATGCCGGCGATGAACGCGATCCTCACACTGCGATGCGCTCAGCAGGCCGGCCTTTCGCCGGAGCAGATCAAATCCGTGGCCGGCGATCAGCTCGAGCGCCTTCTTGCGGGCGATCCGCTGACCGACGACTGGTCCGCGCCGGGACCGCTCGAGATTCCTCGGGACCTCATCCTCGATCGGATCTTCGCGTATCTGGTCGTGGCGCTTGGCCGCCTGATCGCCGGTGCCCCCGCCGACGAGATGGTGGCGCTCGCTCGCCTGGGCTGCACCGTGGATGACAGCGCCCCGCAGGCGCCGACTTGCCGGGTCATCGCGGCTTTGATCGACCTCAACGAGCGCCGGGCGGCCGCATCTGGAGACCTGACGACGCCGTCGCCGCAGCGACTTGTCGCACTCGGGCCGTTGCTCCTCGCCGCCACCCTCGCCGCGACGCCGCGCGTGCCCGTGCCGGTCGAGTTCGCGACCCGGCAATGACCGATGCCGGCAACCCCTCGATGCCGAGGGGGCAAGGCTATGCCGCCACCGGGGCCGTTGCGTCCACCCACTCGCGGTCGGTCGCCCGCTCGAGGGCCTCCGCCGCGTCCAGCAGGAGGTCGTCCCGCCCCCATGCGGCGATCAGCTGCAGGGCGATCGGCAGTCCCTCGGGACTCTGCCCGACTGGAACGCTGATCGCGGGGACCCCGGTGAGGTTTGCGATTCCCGCCTGCCGCGGATTGACGAAGTCGGCGGGATAGACGCCCGAGGGAAGCTCGACCGACGGATCGTCCAGCCGCGGGGCGGGGGCCGCGACCGTCGGCCACGCCAGGACGTCGACGTGCTCGAAGAGCTCCTTGAGCGAGCGCCTGACAAGCGTGCGCACCTGACCGGCCTTCGCGATCGCCACCGCCGGAATCAGCATGCGATAGCGGAGGAGCGCCCGCGCGACGAGGCTGACGTCCTCGCCGAGCGCCTCGATCCGGTCCGAGGTCATGTGAGCGAGGTCCTCCGTCTGCCCGATGAGCACGGAGGCGATCAGGACGTGCTCGCGCCCGTCGAAGTCCACATCCTGGAGCTCGGAGTCCGTCGCGTCACGCAACAGATCCAGCGCTTCGCGGCACGCCTCGCGCACGGCCGGCTGGCAGTCATCCCAAAGCTCGCCCGGGACGACCCCGATGCGCATCCCGTTCACGTGGCCGTCGCCGAGGACCTCGCCGAACAGGACGCCGCCCAAAAGCCGGCAGTCGGCGGCGTCGCGGCACAGCGGACCGGAGACGATCGTGGTCGTCTGCGGCACGTGGTGGCCGAGCATCGTCGAGCGGCCGAAGGTCGGCTTCAGCCCGGTGAGGCCGCCGTAGGCGGCCGGATAGCGGATCGAGCCGACCCCGTCGGCGCCCACGGCACCCGCGACCATCCGGGCGGCGACCGCGGACGCGGGCCCGCTCGAGGACCCTCCGGGCGACCGCTCGGGGTCCCACGGGTTTCGAGCCGGCCCGAACGCCGAGATGTGGCCGGTGCTGCCCGACCCGTACTCGTGCATGTTGGCGACGCCGACGATCACGGCCCCGGCATCGCGGAGCGCGCGATAGGGACCGGAGTCTCCGGGCTCGGGCGCCGGGCCGACGTGCTGAGCGGCCCCGAGCCGCTCGGCGCGCCACGGCAGCGGCCACTCGTCCTTGATCGCCACCGGCACGCCGTAAAGCGGCCCACGCGGAGCCGCGGCCAGCATTCGCCGCGACCGGTCGGGGAAGGTCTCGACGATGGCGTTCAGGGAGGGATTCCGCTCGTCGATGCGCTCCAGGGCCGCGTCGAGCAGCTCCGCCGGGTCCGCGTCGCCGGCGGCGATCGCGTCGGCCTGCTCGCGGAGCGGTCGATCGAGCAGGTCCACGGACCTAGCGTTCCTCGCCGGTGCGGGGGGGCTTCGACATGTCGCTGCCCGGCTCGTGGGGAATCCCGTCGAAGCAGTCGGCGAGCAGCGCCTCGAGGGCAGGGCCGTAGATCGCATCCACGGCCTCGATCACCGCGATCTCGTCCGGGCTAGCCTCCAAGCCGATGACGGAGAGGCCGGACTCGATGTAGCGTCGGTTTTCGTTCACCGCATCCTGGGGCACGAGCCGAGCACCCTAGTCGATGCCGATCTCGATTCCGGTAAGCCCGGATCGGGGCGGCGCCTGGGCAACGACGGCCGCCGGCGTCGGCGCGGGACCTTAAGCTATGAGTTTCACTCCCAGGTTCTTGGGCGCGGGTATCGGCTCTCGCTGCCGCAACAGCCCGAGACTCGCTGGGTTCTTGCACCCATGGCCGAAACGAAAGGAAAGACGAACCCGATCCGCCGGCTCGGCTACGCGCTGGCATTCGCCGCGCTGTGCGGCACGATGGTCGCCGTAATCGGCCTCGGATCCGCGGGTGCCATCAACGCGAAGGTGATGGGTCGAACCAAACAGACGCCCAAGGCGGCGTGTCCCAACAAGACACACCCAAATCGGTGCAAGGTGATCGGGCGAGTGACGGGGTTCATGACGGTAGCCGACGGGGACAAGCACCCGTTCCGTGTCCAACGGGACGGCAAGCTCGTCGCCTGGGCCGTTGATCTCGGCAAGCCGAGGAAGGACGACCGGAATAGCTTCGGGACGCTGTTCGAGAACAAAGACTTCGGCAAACAGCCGACTGGCCGAATCGCCGTGCTGAAGCACAAGGACAAGCTGAGCTACAAGCTTCGACACCAGAGCCCGACCATGGGACTCGGCGGTGTACTCGGTCGAAAGCAGATCTTCACTCTCGATAAACCGCTCTCCGTGCGGAAGGGCGACATCGTGGCGTTTACGTCTTCAACGTGGACGTCCAACTTCGCGTCCCGACATCTCAGCGTGAAGGACGACCAATGGCGGGCCAGCAGGACGAAGGACAACTGCGCGCCGGCGAACGCGAGCGATCGAGCCAGGATGCGGTTCGCCCGAAAGAGCCATCCGCAGCAGGACGTCGGTTCCGAGCACGACTACGAGTGCCTGTACACGCACGGCCGCATCCTCTACTGGGCCTACTTCGTGCCCAACAAGAAGAGCTAGGCAGCTGAGCTAGTCGCAGGCATTGCCCGGGCAGAAGCCCGGGTCCGGCTTGCCGCCGTTGTCCACGCCGGAGCCGCCGGACGAGCCGCCGCTGCCGGTTCCGCCGCTCGAGCCGGTCCCTCCGGAGCCGGCGGAGGTCCCACCCGAGCCGTTGTCCGAGCCCGTCTGCGTGGACGTGGTCGTGGTGCTGGTGGTCGTGGTCGGGGCCGGCGAGGATGTGGTGGTCGTCGAGGTGCTGGTGGTGCTGGTGCTGGTCGTGGCCTGGGGCTTCGGCTGCGCCTGCACGCCGGTCGTGCTGGTCGTAGCCTTGGGCAGCGGGACGCTGGTCGTGTCCTCGCCGCTGCTCCCGCAGCCAGCCGCACCCACCGCCACCAGCACCGCGGCCACCAGTGCACTCGCTAGCCGCCGCTCGCGGAGGGCTCGCGCCTTCCGCTCGATCATCGAACCGGCGGATCTCATGAGGTCCCGTCGAGAGCGGGCTGGCGCAGGCCGCAGTAGGGGCAGTCGCTGATGTCCAGGCCGATGAGCTGGTCGCAGCGGCGACAGACTCGCAGGTTCTCCGGCGAGCGCAGAAGCGCCGAGTCCGAGGGGGCCAGGGGAAGCGTTCGCGTGACGGGGAGGAGCTCCTCGCCCGTCTCGCGATCGACGTAGACGGCCCCCGGCTCGATCGGGGTCAACGACTCGCGCCCCGAGGCGGGCGCGCGAAGCCTGTAGATCTGACGCGGGTTGTTCATCGGCGGCCGACACGATAGCCAACATCCGGGACCCCCAAGCACCGCCGTGGGCGGCCGTTAGCCTGCCGCTCCGTGAGGGTGCTGATCTTCCACGGGTACCTCCTGCGCGGGACCGGCAGCAACGTCTACAACGCCAGCGTGGCCACGGCCCTCGCCCGGCTCGGCCACGCGGTCCACCTGCTGTGCCAGGACCGCCGCGTCCCCGAGCTGTCCTGGGTCGATCGCGTGGGAACGTGGGTCGACGGTGAGCTTCGGGTCGAGGCGGCCGATGCCCGCTCCGGCGCAGGGACGGTCACCGCCTACCTGCCCGACATCGGCGACCTCCTGCCCGTGTACGTAGCGGACGAGTACGAGGGCTTTCGTGTCAAGACGTTCCCCGAGCTCACCCCGGCGGAGCTCGACGCATACCTCGACGCGAACGTAGCCGCCGTCCTGGACGTCGTCTCGAGCCTCGGCGGGGTGGACGCGGCCCTCGCCAACCACCTCGTGATGGGACCCGTGATCCTCGCCCGCGCCGGCCTGCGGTTCGTGGCGAAGATCCACGGCTCCGCGCTCGAGTACACGGTGAAGCCGCACCCCGAGCGCTTCATGTCCTACGCGCTGGAGGGCACGAAGGCCGCGGCGGGCGTGCTCGTCGGGTCCGGGCACACCGCCGGCAGCCTGTGGCGGGCCCTGGACGACCCTGAGCTGCCGGCCAAGACCCGCCTCGGCCCGCCCGGGGTGGATACGGAGCTGTTCACGCCCATCCCACGATCGGAGGCCGGGCGGCGCCTACGCCAGCTCGCCGCCGACCTGAGGGCGACGGGCGGCGAGGAGTCGAGCTGGGATCGAGCCCCGGCAGCCGCGGCGGATGCGGTCGAACGCCTCGCCGACGCCGGCGGACCCCGCGTCGTGTTCGTCGGCAAGCTGATCGTCTCCAAGGGCATCGACCTGCTGCTGGCGGCGTGGCCGCTCGTGCACGCGGCGAATCCGGGCGCCCGCCTGCTGGTGGTCGGCTTTGGCGAGTACGAGGAGGCGACCAGACGGCTGTGGGCAGCCCTCGAGGCGGGGGACCTGACGGCCGTCGAGGAGATCGCCGCCCGCGGCTGGGCGCTGGAGGGCGGGGTGGAGGCGCCGCTGTCGATGCTCACCGCGTTCCTCCGAAGGCTCCCGCAGGGGTACGCGGAGGACGCCGCCGCCGCGGCCGGGAGCGTCGCCTTCGCGGGGCGGCTGGAGCACGACGAGGTGGGTCGACTGGTCCCAGCCGCGGACGCGGTGACCATGCCGAGCACGTTCCCGGAGGCGTTCGGAATGGTGGCGGCCGAGGCCGCCTCCGCGGGAACGCCGCCCGTCTCCGCTCACCACTCCGGGCTCGCCGAGGTGAGCCGCGCGCTCGCCGAGGCGCTCCCCCCGGAGGCATCCTCGCTGGTGTCGTTCGATCTCGATGACCGCGCCGTGGAATCGCTGGCCTCCCGCATCAACGGATGGCTGGGGCTCGACCCGCAGATCCGCGATCAAGCGCTCAAATCGCTCCGCGAGGTCGCGGCGCGAAACTGGAGCTGGGAGGGCGTCGCGCGGGGGATCCTGGCGGCGTCCGCGGGCGAGCTCGACGAGCTCCCACGGCCGCAAGTGCCGCCTGCCACCAGCTCCGATCCGGGTGCCGGTGGGCGCAAAGCCGAGCAATAGAATGCCGCGCGGTGACCCGCGCCTCCCTTGTCAGGATCATCGCCGCGATCGCTGTTTTGACCGTGGTGATGGCGGTGCCGATGACCCAGGTCCACTGGAACGGGACCGAGGCGTCGACGCAGGCGCACGACATCGACACGCTCCTGAACGTGATGATCATCCTGTCGTGCTTCGTGTTCTCGATCGTCCTGGTGATGCTCGGGTACTGCGTGTGGAAGTACAAGGCCAAGCCCGGCGACGAGTCCGACGGCGAGCCGATCCACGGCAACACCAAGCTCGAGATCACCTGGACCGTGATCCCCACCGTGATCGTCCTGTTCGGCGCGATCTACAGCTGGATCGTCCTGGGCGACATCGAGAGCGAGGCCTCCGACAGCCTGCACATCAACGTCACCGCGCAGCAGTTCGAGTGGACCTTCGACTACCCGCAGCAGAACGGCAAGGTCGTCAGCTCCAAGACCCTCGTCGTGCCCGACGGCAGGCAGCTCGACCTGCACCTGACCGCGCTCGACGTCATCCACTCCTTCTGGGTGCCGGAGTGGCGGATCAAGCGCGATCTGGTTCCTGCCGGCCCGGGCGGCAACGACGTCGACAACACGGTCGTGGTGACGCCCGACCGGGTGGGCACCTACAACGTGGTGTGCACGGAGCTCTGCGGGTTCGGGCACGCCACGATGCGGGCCCTCGTGAAGGTCGTGCCGCCGGACCAATACGAGAGCTGGCTCTCCAGGCAGCCGCTCGTGCAGCCGGCAGCCGGCAGCCCGAGCGGCTCGTCCACCGGGACCGCCAGCGAAGACGCCTCCGTCGAGGGCCAGACGACACCTGGTTTGCCACCTGACAGCTCCGAGGGAGGCTCGTGACCAATGAGTAGGCTTCCCGCCCGAGGTAGGACTTGGTAGCGGCGCTGCAGAGACCGGGACTGACTCGCGGGGCCTTCGGGGCGTTGCTGGGCGCCGCGTTCGGGCTCGCCCTCGTCGTCCTGCTCCGCAAGGCCTCCGGGCTGCCCGCCTTCCAGACCGAGCAGACCGGCTACCCGCAGGTCGTGGTGCCGCTGATCACTGGCCCGCTCGGGTTCCTGATCGGGCTGGGCGCGTTCGACTACTGGTTCCGGTGGGCCGCGGGCGCCCCAACGATCCCCGAGGACCACTCCAGCCACGGCGCCTACT
>JBKPFQ010000073.1:0-11642 GCA_046728915.1 Actinomycetota bacterium
TGCGCGACGTCGAGCGCAGGTACCTGGAGGAGCGCCACCGGCGGGTCCGCGACGTGTTCGCGCGCTTCGTCCCCGAGGCCGTGGTGGACGAGGTGCTCGAACACGCGGACGAGGACCTTCGGCTCGGGGGGCAGCGGCGCACCGCGACGGTCATGTTCTGCGACCTGCGCGAGTTCACGACCTTTGCGGAGGGGCGGCCACCGGAGCTCGTGATCGCGGTGTTGAACCGCTACTTCACCGCGATGGGCGACGTGATCCTGGGACACGGAGGCACCCTGATCGGCTTCCTCGGCGATGGCATCATCGCGGTGTTCGGGGCGCCCATCGAGCAGCCGGACCATGCCGACCGCGCGCTGAATGCGGCACGGCAGATGACCGGCGAAGCCCTCAAGGCCTTCAACGCCTGGCTCCGCGGGGAAGGCATCGGCGACGGCTTCAGGATGGGCGTGGGCCTGAACAGCGGTGTGGTCATGGCCGGGAACGTCGGGTCGGAGCGACGCCTCGAATACACCGTGATCGGCGATACCGCGAACACCGCCTCTCGGATCGAGGCGATGACCAAGGAGACGCCGCACATGGTCCTGATGAGCGACTCCACCCGACGGATGCTCAGCAAGTGCCACGCGGACCTGATGGAGGTCGCGATCCGCGAGGTCCGCGGGCGCCGCACCCCGGTCCTGCTCTGGTCGATCACGAGCCGGTCGAGGGTGCCGAGCGCAGCCCGGGGCGGACGTTCTAGACCCACCGGGGGCTGATGGTCTCGACTGATGCAGACTGCGTGCGCACGAACGCGAGGAGCGGCGAAACGGCAAGCTTGTCAGCACTCGGATGCGCCGGCAGATCGGCGAATTGCACCCCAAGATCAAGCACAAAGTCGTCGCCCTCGAGCGGGGATCGAGCCGGAGCTGGTCTCGGCGCGACTCGCGGAGCTTCGCGGCTCGAGGCACTACACCTCGAAGGCTGACGTCCGGGTTCGGACCTCCGGTCCGCTGACTGGGACTAGAGCTGGCTGCCTCGACGTCGCGATTTGCGCGGACCTGGTCGACGCCGGCCGTGTCAAGATCTTCGAGCGCTGGGAGTCGAGGCGGCGCTGGAGACCTTCCGCAGCAGCGGCTTCCTCGAGCAGGCGACCGAGCTGCAGATCCACAACCGCGGCCTGCGGGAGGTCATCTTCGGCAGCGACCACGGCACCGCGCTCGCGCCGCGTGCCCGCGACAGGCTCGCGCCACTCACTGAGCAACTCGTTCGCCGAGCGCAGGCGAGCGGCGCCCTGCGCGACGACGTCGTGGCCACCGACCTGCCGCTGTTGCAGTTCATGCTCAGCTCGGCCGCCGAGCTGGCGACGGCGGATGCCCCGGAGCTCTGGCGCCGCTACCTGGCGCTGGCGATCGACGGTCTGCGGACGCCCGATCCGCGTCCGCTCCCGCACCCAGGCCTGAACCCTGACGAGCTCGACGTCGTAGCGCGCAAGGCGCGCGGGCGGGCCACCTAGCGGCCCTCAAGCGCCCGCGGATCGCCGAGCCGAATCGCGCCAAACAAATAATGTGTCGGCAAGCCCATTCGGTCTTCGGCAGGGCGTCCGGTAGTCGCTCCTCGCGAAGAACGGTTCAGGGCCGCGCCGCGCTGCCTCGGGGGCGGGCTACCCGCCAACCAGGATCTGGGGCTCGACCGCGTCCTTGAGTTCGGGGCCTGCGGTGATCGTGTACTCGCCGGGCTGGACGATCTCGACGGTGCCCACGAGCGCCCGGCTCCAATTGCCGCCCACCTGGAGGGAGGCACCCATCCCCCGGAATCCGGGTCCCTTGATGTCGAGCGACTCGCCCTCGGGGGAGGTGACCCCCACCTGCAGCTTCGCTGGGACGTCGAAGTCGATCCCCACGCCCGGCTCGCCGCCGCTCCATGCCCTGTAGGACTCCTGGTAGCGCAGCTTCACCCTCCCGGCCGGGAGCGTCACCCGGGCCTCGCCCGGGACCGGGAAGGTGGCTAGGTCCCCAGCGCTTCTGCCGCGGGCGAAGATGCGCTCGAACAGGCTGTAGAGGGTGTACGCCTGCACCGCGAGGAAGACGATCACGCCCGGGACGATCAACCCAACCACCACAACCAACCGAGCATACGCTCGATCGAGCGGCAATCGCGGCCCTCGCGGTCGATTCGTCGCTGCCGGCCATGGGCTCTGTGGAGAAATTTGGCACCTGCAGATCGGCGAATCGGCACGCCCTGAGATGGCTGGGCCTCAGGACGGCGAGCCGATCCAGTCGCTGATGAGCGCGTTGACCCGTGGAGGATCCTCGAGCTGCATGAAGTGCCCGACACCGGGGACCAACTCGAAGCGGCTTCCGGGCGGTAGCGCGTCGGTGTTGGCAGCCGCGATCTTGGGGTTCATGCAGCCGTCGGTGGCACCGTGCAGCGACAGCGCTGGCGCGCCCGCCTTGATCGTGAACGCCTTGACGAGTCCCTTCTGCAGGTTGTTGCGGTAGTAGCGCAGCGCCGCGCGGCGGCGTCCCGGCCCCCCCAGCGACTCCTAGCGGCCTTCTCGCAGCTGGAGCCGGTTGCCGTCAGGATCCTGGAACACTGCGATGTAGCCCCAGGGGTACTCGAGCACTTCCGTCTCGAACTTCACACCGCGCGACTTCAGCTCCTCGAACGCCTTCCGACAATCCCCCGTCTCGATCGTGTAGGTCGCCGGGATGCGGCCCTGTACCGGCTCGGCCTGCCCGGGTGTCCCTGGCCAGAGAACTAGCTGGAAGTCCTGACCCCTGAGGCCGACGGTCAAAAACCGCGGTCCGTCGGGTGTCGGGTTGTCGGCCCGCTGCTCGAAACCAAGGACGTTGGTGTAGAAGTCGAGCGCCCTGTCCTGGTCGCTAACGAACACGGCTATGTATATGAGTCTCTCCAGCACTGTTGTTCCTCCAGCGTTCGTGGTCACTACCGGGAAGACCACTGGCGACCTGCGAATGTGACTGCCGACGATGAGGTCTTGACGCTGGCGTCCCAGACTTGGCTACGAGTAGCGAGCCCGGGACTATGGTCGGCCGGTCGGGGGTCTCGGTTGGCGCCCGTGCGCCGTCCGCCAGCAGTTCCGCTTTCGCGTCAAGGCGAAAGCCCGGGCTAAGCTAGCCGTGGCTGCCGAGGGGTATCGCGCCAAACAAATAATGCGTCGCAAGCCGAGCTAGTGCTCCTTATCGCGCAAGGCGAAAGTGCCGTTCTCATCACTGATCGCAATCAGGACTTAGCAGGCTCGCACTGGCGCGAGCCCTGGCCGCAGCTCATCGCGCCCTCTTCCAGGGTCCGATTAGCGCCGAGCTACGTGGGTCCGTACGGGTGACGAGGTCGCCTGTATCGCGGTGTGAGCGCGGCCTCGCTAGCTCCGGCGTCAAGCGGTGCGATTACAAGCGGAGGCGAGGATCGGGAGGTGAACCCAATGACTGAGCACAAGGTCGGAACGCGCGAGGAGTGGCAGGCTGCACGCGAGGCGCTGCTGGAGCGCGAGAAGGAGCTGACGCGCCGGAACGACGAACTCGCCCGCGAGCGGCTCGAGCTGCCGTGGGTGCCGATCGAGAAGGAGTACAGCTTCCACACCGACGACGGGGAGAAGACGCTCGCGGGCCTCTTCGACGGCCGCTCCCAGCTACTCGTCTACCACTTCATGTTCGGGCCCGAGTACGAGGCGGGCTGCCCGGTCTGCTCGTCCAGTGCGGACACCGTCAACGGCGCCGTCCCCCATCTGAACGCGCGCGACGTCACGACGCTCTACGTCTCGCGCGCGCGACTCGAGAAGCTCCAGGCCTACAAGCGGCGCATGGGCTGGCAGTTCCCCTGGGTGTCGTCGTATGACAGCGACTTCAACTTCGACTTCCAGGTCTCGGCGCCGAAGGAGCAGGTGGCGCCGATGCTCGAAGCCGGCGTTCCGCCGATCGTCGAGGAGCTGGCCGCCGAATGCGGAACGGACCCGGCGGGATACATCAGCGAGCAGCAAGCACTGAGCGCCTTCGCGCTGGAGGACGGTGTCGTCTACCACACCTATTCCACCTACGCGCGCGGGGTCGAGATCATGATGGGCTTCTACCCACTGCTCGACCGGGCGCCCAAGGGGCGCAACGAGAGCGGCGACTCCGAGTTCTGGATCCGCCGCCACGACGAGTACTGATGGCACCGCCGGCGCTCTCCATCGCGCGCGGTGGCAGGCGCGCCAATATCTCGTACTGGCGATCCGGCGGTGCCTTCTCGGTGATCTCCGAGAGGATCACGGCCGGAAGTCGACGCTGTGAACGCGGCGCGCAATGTCGAGGGAGGCCATCCGTAGCCCGTCATTTGCGTGAACTGCGGGGCCATCTACTACAGCGCCTCGGCGCGCCCATCCGATATCGCTGCGAACGGTGCGGCGGGGAGCTCGGGCCTATGAACCGCCAACCGTGCCCGAGCGTGAAGACGACACACCACCACCTGCTGCCTGACCGCGCCAGGAGCTCAGGGTTCGCAGTCGCCGGGCACAACCGGTCCGTCCTGGCGGATCGACCGGAGAAGACGACGGCCTAGCCGCTGACCCGCCATGGCCCGTACGCCGAAGCTGCGGTACGTCGACCCGTACAGGCGACGAGGTCGCATATACCGCGAGGTGTGCCGGTTCTCCGCCACCAAGGCGGGCGCTTGGCTCTCCGTCAACGTCGCCTGGAAGCTCGACCCGCACCTGCTGAAGCTGACGAGGGGTCGGTTCAGCACCGCGGCGCCGGTTGCTGCGGCGCTGCTCGAGACGCGAGGCGCGCGGACGGGCCGACCGCGCCGGAATGCCACCCTCTACTTCCACGATGGCGACCGGGTGACGATCGTCGCGTCGCTGCGGGGGTGGCCGAGGAACCCGGCCTGGTACCACAACCTCCGCAAGCATCCTGACGTCGTCTACGGCGGCCTGCCATTCCGCGCCGAGATCGTCGAGGACGGAGCCGAGCGGCAGCGGCTGTGGGATCTCGCTGACCGCGTCTACCCTCAGTACGCCGACTTCCGTAAGCAGGCCGACAGGGCTGGACGACTCATCCCGATCGTCCAGCTGGTTCCTCGCGAGAGCTCGACCGAGGGCGGCTAGGATCCGGCGTTGAGCGAAGCGAATGCCACCGAGGCCTTCGGCGACAGCGGGGCCGCGTCGCGGCCGACCTGGTCTGCGGCGATTCCGTGCGGGCGCCTTCGAGAATGGTGAGCGCCTCGAGCGCAGGATCGTCCGACACGGGGCTACGGAGCGCTGGCTTGTGTCCGACACTCCGATAGTGGGGACATGAGCGAAGCGTACGTACACGGCTACTACGCGCGAGAGCGAAAGCGCCTGCAGGATCAGGCCGGGATGCTGGTTGACCTGCTGCACTCCGACACCGCATACCCTCCCGGGAGCAGCGTCCTCGAGGCCGGATGCGGCGTCGGCGCCCAGACAGTGACGCTGGCCCGGCGGAGCCCCGAGGCGTGGTTCACGTCGATCGACATCTCCGCGGGCTCGATCGCCGAAGCCAAGCGAAGAGTCGACCGGGCCGGACTCACGAACGTCGAGTTCCGGCGGGGGGACATCTTCGACCTGCCTTTCGATGCCGGGTCGTTCGATCACGCCTTCGTGTGCTTCGTCCTGGAGCACCTCTCCCGGCCCGCCCGGGCCCTGGCGAACCTCAAGCGGCTGCTGAAGCCAGGCGGCACCATCACCGTCATCGAGGGCGACCACGGATCGGCCTACTTCCATCCCGACAGCCCCGCCGCCCACGCCGCGATCCAGTGCCAGGTCGAGCTGCAGCGCGCGGCTGGCGGCAACGCGCTGATCGGCCGGCAGCTCTACCCGCTGCTGGTCGAGGCGGGCTTCGACGCGGTCCGTGTCTCGCCGCGGATGGTGTACGTGGATTCGAGCCGCCCCGACCTGGTCGATGGCTTCACGAGGAGGACCTTCACCGCGATGATCGAGGGTATTCGCGAGCCCGCGATCGCGGAGGGTCTCACCGAGCCCGAGAGCTTCGATGCGGGCGTCCGCGCTCTCCACCGAACGACCGACGCGGACGGTGTGTTCTGCTACACGTTCTTCAAGGGCCTGGGGCAGAGGCGGCGCGCCTGATCCGGGGCTCAGCAATTCCAGCGCGACGCAGTAACTCGGCGACGGTCGCCACGCGCCGTCGACCGTCTCGGGCTGTTCCAGAGCGCCACGGAGCGGTCGGCGAGGTCGTCCGGGTCCCTCACTTAGCTACTCCCTTTGGTCGCACCGGGCGTGACCGGAGACGCTCGCATCCCCTGCAAATGCGCGGTCGTGGTCGCGGCTGCCCGCGACTACCGAAGCGAGTTAATCACCGGTTGGCACGACCCCCGCGTCTTCGACCATGAGGATCGCGGTGCGCCGTGGCGCGCGCGTGCGGTGCAGGACACCCTTGGGCACCGTGTATCCCTGGTGCTGCCCGAGCACTACGGTGTCGCGATTCTCGAGGTCGATCACCAGCTCGCCGTTCAGAACGAGGAAGAACTCGTCCTGGTCATCGTGCTTGTGCCAGTGGAACTCGCCTTCGATGATGCCCAGCCGTACGACGGCGTCGTTGACGGTCGTCAGCGTCTGGTTGAACCAGGGCTCGTGGGAAGCGATCTCCGATGTGAGGTCGATTAGCGTGAGGCTGCCGTACTTGTCGTCGAGCCTGATGTCGTAGTCGCGTTCGCCGGTGTTCATGGGTGTCGCCTCCCGGAGGAGTGGTGCCTGAGGTCATGTTATGCGCGCGGGTGTCACCCGCTTCCGGCGCCAAGCGGTACTGACGGCAAGGGATCGCGATGCTTCGCGAGCAGATCGTGCCGGCGATCAGGGGAATGCCCGGATTCGAGTCGGGAACCTGGCTGACCGGCGGTCCGCAGGGGACGGGCCTATCGCTAACGCTGTGGAGCACCGAGGAGGCTGCGCGAGGCATGGCCGACCGCTTTGGCGTCGGAGCAAGCCTGGGAGCGAGCGCCTCGGTCGTTCGATGCGAGGTTCGCGAGGTGGCAGCCACGGCTTGATCTAAGGGGCATCTCGAAGGCGCCAGCGTTACTCGCGAAGCGTTCGCGGCAGCCCGAAATGGGAGAGAACGCTCTTGTCGAAGCGAGCGAGCGTTGATATGCGATCGCCTTCGAGCGTGAGCACGAGCAGTCCGAGCGCGTGCGCAATTGGCGCGTGCTCGTCGTCCATGTAGAGGCCGAACGCCGGTTGCGTATTGGCGCGCGTGGGCACAAGCCGGGTGCGCCGACCGCTTCGCCAGGTCGCAGCACGGCGAAGGAAGCTCGCGATCGCAGCCGGCCCCTGGTACTCGAACGGGGCCGGCGGCATCGTGACCCAGGCATCGTCTGTGAGCAGCGCGACGATGGCGTCGATGTCGTCGGCTTCCCAGGCGTTGGCGAAGCGCCGCACGAGCTCGCGCTCGCGGACTGAGTTGGGAAGCGGTGCCCGCTCGCGGTCCGCCGCAGGGAGGCGTTGCCTGAGCGTCGCGCGGGCGCGCTTCAAGGCGCCCTTGACGGAGTCCTCGGTGCTGTTGAGCATCTCTGCGACCTCAGCTGTATGGAAGCCGAGCACGTCGCGGAGCACGAGCGCCGCCCGCTGGCGCGGCGGCAAGTGCTGGAGCGCGGCGATGAACGCAAGCTCGATGGTCTCCTTGGTTTCGTAGTGCGCGTCGGGACCGGGTGAGGCATCCGGCATATCCGCGAGCAGGACGTCGGGGTAGGGCTCAAGCCAGCTCGGCTCGGCCATGCGAGTCGGCTCGGGCGGCTCGAACGCGGGACCGGGCGGCGGGGGCCGCCGTGGTCGGCGCTCCGCGTCGCGCAGTGCATCCAGGCAGCGGTTGGTCGCGACCCGATATAGCCAGGCGCGAAGCGAGGCGCGCCCCTCGAAGGCTCCTAGGCCACGCCAGGCGCTCAGCATCGTCTCCTGGAGCGCATCTTCAGCGTCTTGCATCGAGCCGAGGATCCGATAGCAGTGGAGTTGAAGCTCCCGGCGGTGGGGGCCGGTGAGCTCGCGGAAGGCGTCGTGGTCGCCCCCGGCGGCGCGCGTGAGGAGCCGCTCGCTCACCACGGGATCCTCGCATCCTCAGCCCCTTTCGCGGTCATCACTCCTAATGACGTCAAGCGCGGCCGAAAGGGGTCGCCGACCCGTTCTTGGCCGACCTGGCGTCTTAAAGGACATGAACGCTCAAAAGGATGAACCGCACAAGACGTGGACCCTCGTGCTTGCCTCGCTCGGGCTGTTCATGACGGCGCTCGACAACCTGGTCGTGGCGACGGCGCTTCCGGCGCTCCGTGTCGACCTGCACGCCGGCCTTTCGGCCTTGGAATGGACGGTCAACGCGTTCATCCTGGCGTTCGCCTGCCTGCTCATGACCGGGGCGGCGCTCGGCGACCGCTTCGGTCGTCGGCGGATCTTCACCCTGGGCATCGCGGTGTTCACGGCCGCCTCGGCGGCCGCGGCGCTGTCGCCCAGCGTCGGCGCGCTGATCGCCGCCCGTGTTGTTCAGGGGGCCGGGGCGGCGATGGCCTTCCCGCTGACGCTGACGCTGATCAGCGAGGCTTTCCCGGTCGAGGAGCGCGGCAAGGCGATCGGCCTCTGGGGGGCGATTGGCGGTCTGGCCGTTGCCGCGGGCCCCGTGGTCGGGGGCGCGATCGTGAATGGGATCAGCTGGCATTGGATCTTCTGGCTCAACGTGCCGGTCGGATTGACGCTGGTGGCGCTGGCGCCTCGCCGCCTGACTGAGAGCTTCGGTCCGCGGTCGCGAATCGACATTCCCGGCGTCGCGCTCGCAGCCGCGGGGACATTCGGCGTCACCTGGGGCCTGGTGCGGGCCAATACGGCCGGCTGGGGAAGCGCTGAGATCATCGCGGCGCTGATCGCCGGCGTGGCGTTGATCGGCGCCTTCCTTGCCTGGGAGCGGCGCGCGCCGAGGCCGATGCTGCCCCTTGCCCTGTTTCGCCAGCGTGGGTTTGCGACAGCGAACGCCGTGAGCTTCTTCATGTATGCGGGGGTATTCGGGACGCTGTTCCTGATGACGCAGCTCCTGCAGACGGCGCTTGGCTACTCGCCGCTCGGGACCGGGATCCGCCTGCTCCCATGGGTCGCGGCACCGGGGCTGATCGCTCCGATCGCCGGTGCGCTCGCCGACCGCATCGGGAACCGCCCGTTCATGATCGTGGGTCTGGCGCTGCAGGCGATCGGCTTCGGGTGGATCGCCGCCGTCGCCACCTCTGGCATGGGCTACGCGGAGCTCGGCGTTCCGCTCGGCGTCGCCGGCGTCGGCATCGGGATGGTCTTTCCCACCGTCGCCAACGCGGTGCTCGCCTCGGTGCCCCTCGCCGAGGCTGGGGTGGCGTCGGGCACGAACAGCACGCTGCGCGAGTTCGGCGGCGTCTTCGGGGTCGCGGTCCTCGCCGCGGTGTTCGCGCGGAGCGGGGTCTACGCCTCGCCGCAGATCTTCATCGACGGCTTCAGCGCCGCGCTCTGGGTCGGGACCGGGCTTTCGGTGGTTGGCATGGTCGCCGCGGTGCTCAGCCCCGGTCGCCGACGGCCCGACCGGGTCGAGCCGGTGACGCAGCGCGCGGTCGCGCTCGGCGGCGAGTCGGCCTGAACGCAATCAAACAGCGGGAGGTCCACAAGATGACTGAACACACGACTGGAACTCGCAAGGAGCATCTTGCCGCTCGCTTGGAGTTGCTCGAGGCAGAGAAGGACCTGACCCCGCCGCAGCGACGAACAACCCAGAAGCGAGCATCGGGAGCTGGCATGTGCGGCCACGCTGGCGGGGGTCGTCCAGACTCGATCTCGCTGTACTAGCGGCCGCGAAACGCCGCACCGAATTGCTTGGGTGGTCCCTGCGCGGGAGCCGTCAGCAATAGGTCCACTCTCCGCGGGCAAGCACTAGCCACCGCTGCCGGAAGCCACGGCGCTCGTAGAGGCGTTGGGCGCCGTCGTTACCGGGCATCAGCCCCACGATCACCTCGGTGATCCCCTGCCGCTCAAGCTCAGCGTCGATGGCATCGAGCAGCCGAGTCCCAAGCCCCGCACCTCGAAACGGCGCCGAGACCAGCATCGTCTCGATCTCCGCGATCGCCGCGGGTACCCGCCACGAGTCGGTGAGCTCAGGGCCGGCCTCCATCACGCGGACGAGCGCGTATCCGATCACCCGCCCGTCGGTCTGGGCCAGCAGCAGGAACGAGCGCGGGTCCGCGAGCCACTCCCGGTAGGAGGAGGAGCGCACTCGCCAGGAGCCGTCGTCGTCGACGAACTCGCCGCTCTGCGGCGCCACCTCCGCATGGTGGTGATGGAGCTCGAGCCACAGCTCGCGAAGCGCCGCGATGTCGTCCACGCTGCCGCGCTCGATCGTGATCGGCCGGGAATCTGCACTCACGTGTCCAGTGAAACAGATGGACGGCGCTGGGATAGAAGTAGGCGTCGTGCTGTTCCTCGTCGCGCGAAGGAGGAGCCGGCCGGTCAACGTGAACGCTCGTGCGCTCGCCGCGGTGGATCAGCCCGATCTCTCAGTGCTGCTCTCGCGTGAAAGCGACAGTCGCTTGTCTCAGAAACGGTCGTTTGTGGACATCCGACTGCCCCGCGATTTCCCAGGATGCAAGGTCTGGGTTCCGCTTCTCGCGCAAAGCGCCACTGCGTCCACAGATACGTTTCCCGGTAATGCGACGCCCGGGTCAAGCATGCCGCTTTGCATGGAAAGCGGCACTGCCGGCAACTCTTGAGCCGGCTGCAGGGACCGCACACTGGCCTATGGGAGCGACACAGCACACAAATGCCGAGGCCGTGGTGGCATCGGCCAAGCCCCTCCTTGACCTTGGACGCGTTCGTCGGTCCGCTGAGCGCTGAGCCACACGCTGGTGTGGCGCGGCGGAAGCCCGCCCTCCGGCCACCGGCCGTGTGGCGCCGGTGCGCCTAAGGAATCACGACCCGAGCGGTAAAGAGATCGAACTCGTGCAGCGTGCCGTCGGGGTTGTCTCCCGTGCTGTTCGAGTTGTCCGACCACGCCGGATAAAAACGATGGGATGCGAAAGCGGCATGCGTGTAATCCCCGTAATCGAAGTAGTCGTCAGCGGCGGGAGCGCTCGAAGTGCCTTCGCTCACCTGGAAGTTCGGCGTGAAACTCGCCCCGCCGTTGGCCGAGTAGGTCGCCCAGATCTGCACCTCGTCGTTGGGTATGCCGTCGCTGTCGGCGGGACCGCCGGTCCCAAGATCCGCGCGCGCGTCGTACCACGAGACTCCGACTAGCCCCGAGGCCTGATCCACGGCGATGGCCGGGTTGAACTGGCTGTTCGTGCCGACGTCGTCATTTAGCTCGACCGGAGGGCGCCAAGTCGCTCCCTCATCGTCGGAGTGGGTGAAGAGGATGTCCATATCGTCGCTCTCGTTCTTCCGCTCCTGCGTGAAGACTTCGTAGACACGGCCGTCGTGCGAGCCGCCGCTCTGGTCCCAACCCAGGCTCGCCTCGGCGTCGACCGAGCGGTTGGGTTGTGCGGCGATGTAGTCGAAACCGCCGACCCTGCTGCGCGCGAGGAACCTCGGATTGGAAAAGCCGGCCGGGCCGAGCCCGTCGGGATCGAGCGCGGTGAAGATCTGCGCGCCACCCTGTCCGTTATCGCTGGACTGGTACGTCACGATCACCTGGCCATCGGGGCCGACG
>JBKPFQ010000074.1:0-26446 GCA_046728915.1 Actinomycetota bacterium
AAAGGCATGAGCTACAAGAGCCGTGAGAAGAAGCGCAGGCGCCACGCAGCCGAGCAAGCACAGCACAACAACACCAAGAAAGCGGATCCGAGCGAGTACTACCTGACGTTCGCGAAGAAGCAGTCCGGATGCTTCCACTGCGCCAGCAAGATCGAGAAGCGAGACGAGATTGCATTCCGCGCCGAACCGCTCGAGGCCCAGCAGGAGCGGGCTGCGGAGCAGGTCCGGGTGGCGGAGTCCGCCCCGGCGGTGGAAGGCGGCACCGCTGAGCTACACGCAAACCGGTAATGCATTAGACGCCTGCGCCGTAAAGTGTCGTCCCGGTTCGTGGTTAAGACCGAGTGCGGCTCATGCGGCAAGAAGTTCACCCCCCGCCGCGCTGACGCGGACTTAGGGTCCCTCGAACGCGCGACGACCACGGAAGGAGGTGAAAGCTATGAGGAAGCGCATAGCTTTGTTGGCGTCAGCCATGGTGTTGGCGACTAGTGGAGTTGCGTCCGCCGCCACCACCGTTACCCCCGGGAACGGGAACCCGGATACGAACCCGACTGGCAAGTGTGCGCCCGGACAGAACAAGGACACGTCAGTGGGCGGGCTGAAGAAGTGCGGCTAATGCCTTGCTGATCTGCGGTTCCGGGAGGGGCTGCTAGCCAGGCAGCCCCCTCTCCGGGCTGTCTTACCCGTGCTAGACCGCCGCTGACTGGCGCATTTACTGGCGCATCGGCCCCGCACGTCGGACGAACCGCATAGCGGGCATCGCCCACCTTCTCCGTATTTGCAGGCGCTTTATAGCGCCCTGGCAATCACGAGGCGCTGGATCTCGTTGGTGCCCTCGTAGATCTGCGTGATCTTCGCGTCGCGCATCATGCGCTCCACCGGATACTCGTTCACGTAGCCGTAGCCGCCGAGCACCTGCACCGCCTCGGTGGTGACCCACATGGCGTTGTCGGATGCAACTAGCTTGGCCATCGCCGAGTACTTCCCCATGTCCGAGTCGCCGGCGTCGACCTTGGCGCAGGCCCGGTACAGGAGCTCGCGGGCGGCGGCGGTTCGCGACTCCATGTCGGCGAGCTTGAACTGGATGCCCTGGAAGGAGGCGATGGGCTTGCCGAACTGCTGGCGCTCCTTCGCGTACGACGCCGCATAGTCGGTCGCACCCTGCGCGATCCCGACCGCCTGCGCGGCGACCCCCAGGCGCGAGCGATCGAGCGTCGACATCGCCACCCTGAAGCCGGCGTTCTCGTCGCCGATCAGGTTCTCGTCCAGCACGCGGACGCCGTCGAAGACCGGCTGTCCCGTGGGTGAGCCGCGGATCCCCATCTTGTGCTCGAGCTTGCCGATCGAGAAGCCGGGTTGATCGGCCTCGACCACGAACGCCGAGATCCCGTGGGAGTGACCCGCCTCGGGATCGGTCACACAGAACACGATGTAGAAGTCGGCCACGCCGAGGTTGGTGCTCCAGTTCTTGGTGCCGTCGAACACCCACGCCGAGCCTTCCCTCCGGGCGCGGGTGCGCATCCCGCCCGGGTCCGAGCCCGCGTCGGGCTCCGAGAGGGCGAACGCGGGCGACCACTCGCCCGAGGCGCACTTCGGGAGGAACCGCTTCCTCTGCTCGTCGGTCCCGAAGAGCTTGATCGGGAGCGTCCCGAGCTCCTGGATCATCAGCATGAGCGCGCTCGATGCGCAGGCCTTGGCGACCTCCTGGATCGCGACGTTCAGCATCAGCGTCCCGGTGCCGGTCCCGCCGTACTCGGTGTCGAACGGCAGGCCGAACAGATCGTGCTCGGCGAAGAGCTCGCGCAGGTCGCGCGGGTACTCGGCATCGGCGTCGATAGCGGCCGCGCGCGGGGCGACCCGCTCCACCACGATCTTGCGAATCGTCTCCCGGAAGTCCAGGAACTCCTGCGGGAGGGAGTAGGTGACGGCGGGCTCGGTCGCGGTGGCCATGGCTTCCAGGTTATCCCCGTGCCTAAAGCCCCAGCTGCTTCCCCAGAATCTCCTTCATCACCTCGTCGGTCCCTCCCCCGATCGGGCCGAGGCGGGCGTCGCGCACCGCGCGCTCGATGCCGTACTCGCGCATGTAGCCGTAGCCGCCGTGGATCTGCAGGCATTCGTCGGCGACCTCCAGCAGCGCGCGCTGAGTGAAGAGCTTCGCCATCGTCACCTCGCGCAGCGACCCCGCCGTCGCCTCGATCACCTTGCGGGGATCGGCCTCCCTGACGCTCGCGTCGTGTCCCGCCGAGAACAGGCGGAGTGCGTTGTAGGTGATAGCCCGCGAGGCCTCGATCCTCGTCGCCATCTCGGCGAACTTGTGGCGGATCGCCTGGAAGCGGCCGATCGGGCGCCCGAAGGCCTCGCGCTCCTTCGCATAGGCGAGGGTCGCGTCGAACACCTTCCGCATCCCGCCCACCGCCCCGATCGCCATCGACAGCCGCTCCCACTGGAAGTTGGCCATGATCAGGTAGAACCCCTCGTTCTGGGCGCCCAGCAGGTTCTCCTCCGGCACCTCCACGTCGCTGAAGCTGAGCTCGCCCGTGTCCGATGCGTGCCAGCCCATCTTCTCCAGCTTGCGCGAGACCTCGTAGCCGGGCATCTCGCGCTCCAGGACCAGAAACGAGAGGCCGTGGTGGCCCCCGGCCTCGGTGGTCTTCACCGCGCAGACAAGGAAATTCGCACGGACACCGTTCGTGATGAAGGTCTTCGATCCGTTGACCACGTAGCCGCCCGGCACCTTTCGCGCGAACGTCCGGATTCCCGCCACGTCCGAGCCGGCTCCGGGCTCGGTGATCCCGAGGGCCCCGACGAGCTCTCCGCGGATCCCGGGGACGATCCAGCGCTCGCGCTGCTCCTCGGTGCCGAAGTTGAACACCGGCGGCATCGCGATCTGCGCGTGGGCGTTGAGTCCGGCGGCCACCCCGCCGGATCCGCCCGCTCGCGAGAGCTCCTCGATCCAAACGGCGTCGTGGAGGAGGTCGCCGCCCTGACCGCCGTAGCGCTCGGGAAACTTGAGCCCGAGGAACCCGAGCTCGCCGCAACGATTGAAGAGCTCGCGTGGAAACCCGCGTGCCTCCTCCCACTCGTCGACGTGCGGAGCGATCTCCGTTGACACGAAGCGCGCGACGCTCTCGCGGAGCTCCTCGTGCTCCTCCGCGAAGGGAGGCAGGACGGCCCGCGCGCCCGTGTCCTTGATGACGCTCACGCTTCGTCCGTCGTGTAGCCACGACCGGCGAAGTCGAAGCCGAGCAGGTCGCCGCGAGGGTTCTTGCGGTCGCCGTGGTGGTAGGCGCGGACCTCGCTGATCCTCCCGTCCCGCAGGCGGAACCACTCCGTCCCGCGATTCAGCCGCCGCTCGCCCGACTCCGGATCCCGCCAGGTCATCGTCCACTCGATCACGACCTCGTCGCCGTCGGCGCTCTCGATCCCGTGCTCCATCCACCACCGTCCGTCGAGGTTGTCGATTCCCCAGCGGGCGTTCTCGGCGATTGCCCTCCCGCCCTCGTGGGGTCCAAGGCGCGTGTAGTAGTGGACCGCGTCGTCGGTGAAGTGCGAGGCGATCAGGTCGACGTCGCCCGCGTTCAGGGCCTCGTAGTAGGAGCGGATGTGATCGAGACTGCTCAGGCCGCCGATTCTCGCCGATTCCTCACCGCGAGCCGAAGCCGGTGGGCGTCCGCGCCAGCTCGTGGCGGTTCACGACCCTGTCGGCCAGGCGGTATTCCACGGCCTCGTCGGCGGTGAAGAAGCGGTCCCGCTCCATGTCCTCGTTCACCTCCGTGACGGGGCGGCCGGTGTGATGCGCGTAGATCTCGTCGATGCGGCGTCGCTGAGCGATCACCTCGCGCGCGTGGATGTCGATGTCCGTGGACTGGCCCTCGAAGCCGCCCGACGGCTGGTGGATGAGGATCTTTGAGTTGGGCAGGGCCATGCGCTTGCCGTCGGCGCCTCCCGCCAGCAGCAGCGCACCCATCGACATCGCGATGCCGAAGCAGATCGTCTGGACCTCGGGCTTCACGTACTGCATCGCGTCGTAGATCGCGAGCCCCGCGTACACCGAGCCGCCGGGGGAGTTGATGTAGAGCGAGATGTCCTTGTCCGGGTCGTCGGCCTCCAGATGCAGGATCTGGGCGACGATCAGGTTCGCGATCTCGTCGTCGACGGGCTGGCCGAGGAAGACGATCCGCTCCCCCAAGAGGCGGGAGTAGATGTCGTAGGAGCGCTCGCCGCGCGCGGTCTGCTCGACGACCATCGGGATCAGCGCCATCGAATCCTCCTTCGCTTGCTAAGGTGCAACCAGTCGGTTGCGCATCTGCGAGGCTACCAAAAGCGCAACCCAAAGGTTGCGGATGACGAACCTGGAGGGACGAGATGGACGAGCACGAGCGGCAGGTGGAGCGCGAGAGGGTCCTGGAGGCATCGGCGGAGGAGGTCTGGGAGGCGCTCACCGACGAGCGGCTGCTCGCCGAATGGCTCGCCGACGAGGCCGAGCTCGAGCCGGTCCCGGGCGGCCGGGCGAGCTTTCGATTCGAGGATGGCAGCGAGCGCCACGGGACCGTCCTGCGCGTTGAGGAGGCGCGGGAGCTTGCCTTCACCTGGGCGCGCCCCGGCGAGCCCTCAACCGAGGTCGAGCTGACGCTCGAGCCACTCGTCGCAGGAACTCGCTTGGTGGTCGTCGAGCGGGTGAACGCGGCCACGCCCATGGCTCTTTCGGGGGCCGCGTGGGAAGCTCGCCTCGCGGCGCTGGAGCAAGTCACCAGGCTGGTGCTCGTCTGACTTGGCGCCAGTGGACGCCGTCTTCGCGGCGCTCGCCGATCCGACGCGCCGCCGGATGGTTGAGACCCTCGCCCAGGGCTCGACCGTGACGGCGAGTGCGCTCGCGGCGGAGCTGCCGATCAGCCGGCAGGCCGTCGCCAAGCATCTGGCGGCGCTCCGCCGCGCGCGCCTCGTGCGGTCGAGCCGCGTCGGTCGCGAGACTCGTTACACCCTCCACGCCGAGCCGCTCGGCGACGCGGCCCGGTGGATCGCCACGGTCGGCGCCGAGTGGGACGATCGCCTCGGCGCGCTGGAACGCCTGCTCGAAAAAAGGAGCTGATCCTCCGGGGCTGTCGATTTGGGCGCCGCCCGTTCGTCGTTATCGTGAACGCGGCGATCGGCGCCGCACAATTTCAAGGAGGTCCACATGAGGTACATGCTCGCGATCATCGGCGAGGAGGGCGGCTGGGAGGACGTGACTCCCGAGGAGATGAAGGCCGCGATGTCACGCTGGGGCGACTTCGACGAGCGGCTGCTCGCCGACGGCGTCTGGGTCGCCGGCGACGGGCTACAGCCGAGCGCCACGGCGACCACCGTCAAGATCGGCGAGGGGGAGGCGACCGTGACCGACGGCCCATTCGCCGAGACCAAGGAGCAGCTCGGTGGGTTCTACCTCCTCGACTGCGAGGGTCTCGACGAGGCGCTCGAGTACGCGAAGCAGATCCCCGCCCGGCCCGGGAGCTCGATCGAGGTGCGCCCGGTGATGAACTACGGGGACTTCGGCTACGTCCATCCCCTCGATCGGGAGAAGGCCACGTCGTAGTGCCGGCTGCGGCCGAGAGCCGCACGGCGGTGGCGGGCACCGCCGACACAGCCGCCGTCGTCGACCGCCTGTTCCGGCACGAATCGGGACGGGCGGTCGCGACGCTCATCCGGGCCGTGGGCGACTTCGACCTCGCCGAGGAGGCTGTGCAGGAGGCGTTCATCGTGGCGCTCGAGCGCTGGCCTCGCGACGGCATCCCGTCGAACCCGGCTGCGTGGATCACCAAGGTCGCGCGCAACAAGGCGATCGACCGGATCCGGCGCGCGCAGACGCTCGAGCGGAAGCGCTCGGCGCTCGAGGCGCTCGAGGCGCTGGGGGGCGATGGGGCGTCCACGGATCCGGATACGGATGCGTTTCCGGACGAGCGTCTGCACCTGATCTTCACCTGCTGCCATCCGGCGCTCGCGCCCGAGGCGCGGGTGGCGCTCACGCTGCGAACGCTCGGCGGGCTCGCGACGCCGGAGATCGCGCGGGCGTTCCTGGTGGCCGAGCCGACCATGGCGCAGCGGTTGGTCCGCGCGAAGCGCAAGATCCGCGACGCCGGCATCCGCTACGAGGTGCCGGGCGGTGACCGCCTGCGCGACCGGCTCCCATCGGTGCTCGCGACGCTGTACCTCATCTTCAACGAGGGCTACCTCGCCACCGCCGGCGACGTGCTGGTCCGACGCGAGCTCGCGGCGGAGGCCGTTCGCCTGGGGCGGATCCTCGCCGCGCTGATGCCGAGCGAGCCCGAGGCGATCGGCCTGTTGGCGCTCATACTGTTGCAGGACTCGCGTCGGCGCGCCCGCGTGGACGAGGCCGGCCGGATGGTCCTGCTCACGGACCAGGACCGCTCGCTGTGGGATCGCGACGAGATCGCCGAGGGCCTGGCCTTGACGCGCCGGGCGGTCCGTTCCTTCCCACCGGGCCCCTACACGCTCCAGGCTGCCATCGCGGCCGAGCACGCGCGGGCCGCGCGCGCAGAGGACACCGACTGGCGGCGCATCCGGCACATCTACGACTGGCTCGCGTTCGTCCAGCCGTCGCCCGTGGTGGAGCTCAATCGCAGCGTCGCGGTCGCCATGGTGGAGGGGCCGGAACGGGGCCTCGAGCGCATCGATCGCATCGAGGGACTCGACTCCTACCAGCACCTGCACTCCGCCCGAGCGGATCTGCTGAGGCGGGCCGGTCGCCGCGGGGAGGCCGCGGCCGCCTACGGCCGGGCTCTGGAGCTCGCGACGAACCCGGTCGAGGGGGCGTTTCTGCGCAGCAGGCTCGCCGAGCTTCGGGCCTACAGCCCGTAGGAGCGGCCGATCACGTCGAGCATGATCTCGTCCGTCCCCGCGCCGATGCGGTTGAGTCGCACATCGCGGTAGGCGCGCTCGATCTCGTACTCCTTCATGTAGCCGTAGCCGCCGAAGATCTGGACGCACTCGTCGGCGACCTCACAGGCCATGCGTGCCGTGAAGAGCTTCACCTCGGTGATCTCGCGGACCGGGTACTCGCCGTTGGCGTAGCGCCACGCGACCACGTAGTTGAACTGCTTCGCGGCCTCGATCTTGGTGGCCATCTCCGCGAACTTGTGGCGGATGGCCTGGAAGCGGCCGATCGGCCGGCCGAAGGCCTCACGCTCCTTCGCGTAGGCGAGGGTCTTCTCGAACATCCGCTCCGCGCCGGCGACGCAGCCGGCGGCGGCGACCATCCGCTCGCTCTGGAGCTCCCAGGAGATGTGGTAGAAGCCCTTGCCGATCTCGCCGAGCACGTTCTCCGCCGGCACGCGGACCTCGTCGAACGACAGCTCGCCCGTGTCCGAGGAGTGCATCCCCATCTTCTCGAGCCTCCGCGAGACCTCGAAGCCGGGAACGTGGTTTCCGTCGTCGTCGCGGAGGTCGACCAGGAACAGCGTGATCCCCTCGTGGCGGGCGTCGGGGTCGGTCTTCGCCACCAGGAGGATGAAGTCGGCGCGGGCGCCGTTGGTGATGAAGGTCTTCGACCCCGAGATCAGGTAGTCGTCGCCGTCGCGGATCGCCTTGGTGCGGATCCCCGCCACGTCGGAGCCGGCGCCCGGCTCGGTGATACCGAGGCAGCCGATCTTCTCGCCCCTGATGCCGGGGACGAGGTAGCGCTGCCTCTGCTCCTCGGTGCCGAGCAGATGGATCGGGGGGAGCACCATGTCGGTCTGGACGGCGAAGCCCATGTTGGTGCCACCGGAGCCGGAGTAGCTCATGCACTCGGCTCGGACCAGCGAGTAGTAGTAGTCACCGCCCTGCCCGCCGTACTCCTCGGGGAAGCAGAGGCCCAGGAAGCCGAGCTCGCCGGCCCGCCGCATGATCTCGTTCGGCCAAGTGGTCTCCTCCCACTCGTTGCGGTGCGGCCAGAGTTCCTTCTTGACCCACGCCTCCATCGAGGAGCGCAGGTCCTCGTGCTCGTCGGTGAAGAGGAGGTGCTTGCGGGTCGCCCCGTGCTGGGGCCTGATGACGGTCGCTGCTTCCACGTTCGCTCCTTGTCGGCGATGGCTTCGCTCATGCCGCGCGCCCGAACCGGGCGGCTCGCGCAGCATAGAGTATTACTTCATACTTTGTGCTACGGTGCGCGGCTGGTGGCCGAGGAGCTGGTTCTCTACGAGGTGAGCGACGGCGTCGCGACCGTGACGCTGAACGACCCCGAGAAGCGCAACCGGCTCTCGGCGGAGATGCTCGGCCAGCTGGTCGACGCGATCACGCGGGTGCGCGACGACGACGACGCCCGCGCGGTCATCCTGACGGGAGCCGGCAAGGCGTTCTGCGCCGGGGCGGACCTCGGCGGCTTCGGCTCCGACGCGCCGACGATCGCCAAGCACTTCGGCACCGACGCCTTCCTCGAGTTCTTCCGCCTGATGCCGAGGCTCGGCAAGCCTTCTCTGTGCGCGGCGAACGGGCATGTGGTCGCGGGCGGGATGGGACTGGCGCTGTCGTGCGACCTGGTGATCGCGAAGGAGGGGGCGGACTTCTGGACGCCCGAGATCAACATCGGCGCGTTCCCGTACATGATCATGGCTCTGATCTACCGCAACGTCCCGCGGAGGAAGGTCAACGAGATGATGCTGCTCGGGGAGCGCGTCTCCGGCGATGACCTGGTGGCCTACGGCCTCGCGAACAAGGTGGTGCCCGAGGAGGAGTTCGACGATGCAGTAGCGGATTGGGCCGGGAGGCTCGCGGCGAAGAGCCCGGTGCTCATGCGTCTGGGCCACGACGCGATGTACCGCCAGCAGGACATGGGACTGGACGACGCCCTCGAGTACCTGCGCTCACAGCTCTCGCTGACCTTCACCACCGAGGACATCGTCGAGGGCGCCCAGGCGTTCTTCGAGAAGCGCGAACCGAACTGGAAGGGGCGCTGATGGCGACCGAGGAAACGAAGCCCACTGACGAGGCGAAGAAGGTCGCAGACGCCGCCAAGGAGGCGGAGGCGCCGGAGGCGCCGGACGAGGTCGAGGCGGGCGAGCAGACCGGCATGCGGCCGCTGGTGGAGGACCTCCACGCGCGGCGCGAGCAGGCCAAGCTCGGCGGCGGCGAGGAGAAGATCGCGCTTCAGCACGAGCGCGGCAAGCTGACCGCCCGCGAGCGCATCGATCTCCTGGTCGATCCCGGCACCTTCGTCGAGATCGGCATCCACGGCGGGCCGCACTTCTCCCAGCGGGCGATGGAGGGCAAGGAGGCGCCCGCCGACGGGGTGATCACGGGATGGGGCGACGTCGACGGCCGCCCGTGCTGCATCGCCGCCTACGACTTCACCGTGATGGCCGGATCGATGGGGATGACCGGCGAGCTCAAGGTCTCACGGCTCCGTGAGATGGCCACGGGAAAGCGGATGCCGTTCATCTGGCTCCTGGACTCCGCGGGCGCGCGCATCCAGGAGGCGGCCGGCTCGCTCTTCGCCGGATCTGGCCATCTCTTCCGCGAGGAGGTGACGATGTCCGGCGTCATCCCGCTGGTCGCCGCGATGCTCGGGCCCTGCGCCGCCGGCACCGCCTACATCCCGGGTCTATCGGACTTCGTGCCGATGGTCGTCGGCCAGGGAGCGATGGCGCTCGCCGGGCCGCACCTGACCAAGGCGGTCACCGGCGAGGACATCTCGATGGAGGAGCTGGGCGGCGCGCGGGTGCACTGCCGGATCTCCGGCGTCGGCGACATGGAGGTGAAGGACGACCACGAATGCATCGACGTCGTCAAGCGCTACCTGTCCTTCTTCCCGGCGAGCTGCGAGGAGCGCCCGCCGCTGCGCGAGACATCGGACCCCGACGACCGGATGTCGGAGCGGCTGCTCGACATCGTCCCGGAGTCGGCGCGCCACCCCTATGACATGTACGACGTCATCCGCGAGATCGTCGACGACGGCGAGATCCTCGATATCAAGCCGAAGTTCGCGAAGACGATCATCACCTGTCTCGCGCGATTCGGCGGCCAGCCCGTGGGCATCGTCGCCAACCAGCCCAAGCAGCTCGGCGGCATCCTGGAGAACGACTCCGCGGACAAGGCCGCGCGCTTCATCAACCTCTGCGACGCGTTCAACATCCCGCTCGTCTTCCTCCAGGACGTGCCGGGGTTCATGGTGGGCTCGAAGGTCGAGCACGCGGGGATCATTCGCCACGGCGCCAAGATGCTCTACGCCGTCTCGCGGGCCACGGTGCCGAAGATCACCGTCGTCGTGCGCAAGGCCTACGGGGCGGGTTACTACGTCATGTGCGGCAAGGCCTATGAGCCGGACCTGATCGTGGCCTGGCCGACCGCCGAGATCTCCGTCATGGGGCCGGAGGGGGCAGTCAACATCATCGGCCGGTCGGCGATCGAGGCCTCCGACGACCCGGAGCGAACCCGCGAGGAGATGCTCGCGCAGATCCGCAAGTCGATCGACCCATATATCGCCGCCAAGAACGACGTCATCGACGACGTGATCGATCCCCGCGAGACGCGCCCGACGATCATCCGCGGCCTGCGCATGGCGGCTGGCAAGCGCGTCCAGCGCCCGGCGAAGAAGCATGGGGTGATGCCCGTATGAGCGTGGCGGTAACCCGCAAAACGGCGGCACCCAGGGGAGCGATCCCGGCCCTCTCAGGGGCCGCCCGAGCCTCAATTGGCGACTTACCCGTCATATGCGCGAGTAACCCGCCAACTCATCCCGGTAGCGACTTCTTGGGTGCCACGTCTGCCGCGACGCTGGGGACTCTTCGATGAGCCGCTTCGAGGATCCGGTGATCATCAGCTGCTCGATCTCGGGCGCGATCGCCAACCGCGACCAGTGCCCCGCGATCCCCTACACGCCCGAGGAGTACGCGGCCGAGGCGCGGCGCATCGTCGACGAGGGCGGCTCGCAGATCCACATCCACGCCCGGACGCCCGATGGCGTGCCGAGCTACGAGATCGAGGACTTCCGGGCGATCACCGAGGCGATCCGGGCCGAGGTCGAGGACGTGATCATCAACTATTCCACGGGGGCGATCGGCGTCCCGGTCGACAAGCGGGTCGCGTACCTCCGCGAGCTCGTGCCCGACGTCGCGGCGCTCAACATGAGCTCGATGAACTACGCCAAGTACTCGCGGCGGCGCAAGGACTTCGTCTTCCAGGCCGTGTTCGAGAACAGCTTCGACACGATCATCGAGTTCCTGCGGGCGATGCGCGAGCTCGGCATCAAGCCGGAGCACGAGTGCTTCGACGCGGGCCACATCGCGAACCTCGACCCGCTGCTCGACATGGAGCTGCTCGCTGAGCCGCTCCAGGTCTCGCTCGTGATCGGCGTCAACGGCGGCATCAGGCCGAACGCCCGGAACGTCAGCTTCATGGCCGACCAGATCCCGGGAGGCCCCGAGGGGCACAACCAGTGGCAGGTGATCGGGATCTCGCGTGACCAGTGGCGCCTGATCGGCGCCGCTCTCGCCCTGGGTGGCAACGCCCGCGCCGGGCTCGAGGACAACTTCTACCTGCCGAACGGCGACATGGCCCGCTCGAACGGGGACCTGATCGCCAAGGTGTGCCAGATGGCCGAGGACGTGGGTCGGCGCGCGGCCACCGTGGCCGAGGCCCGCGAGCTGCTGGGCATCCCGCGCCGGGAGGAGCCGACGAGGCGGGACGTGCTGAAACACCCCATCGAGGCCTCGGAGGCGTCGCCGGAGTGACCGAGCCTGGGACGGCGACGCACGAGACCTACCGGGCGGCGGTCGCCTGGGACGGCGACCGGGAGGACCTGCGGGCTCACACGATCACCCTGGCGGACCAGACCGTCGCGGGATCGTCGGCGCCCGAGCGCGGTGGCGATCCTGCCAAGGCGGACCCGGAGCAGCTTCTCGTGGCCGCTGCATCGGCGTGCCACATGCTCTGGTTCCTCGACTTCTCGCGCCGCGAACGGCTGCGGGTGCTCTCCTACGAGGACGAGGCCGAGGGAGTGATGGATTCGGGGCGCTTCGTGCACGTCGTGCTGCGCCCGGCGATCGAGTTCGAGAGCGAGCCCGAGCCGGAGCTTCTGAAGCGGCTTCACGAGCGTGCCCACGAGGCCTGCTACATCGCGAACTCGCTCAACTGCCCGGTGGAGGTGGAGCCGCGATGACCGAAGGGCCGCTCTCCGACGTCCGGGTGCTGGATCTCACCCGCCTGCTCCCTGGCGGCTTCTGCTCGCTCCTGCTGGCCGACTTCGGCGCCGACGTGGTCAAGGTCGAGGACACCGGCATGGGCGACTACGTGCGCTGGGCGCCGCCCTACTACGGCTCGGAGGAGCAAGGGGCCCTCGGCACCCGCTCGGCGCTCTACCTGGCGCTCAACCGCGGCAAGCGCTCGATTCGGTTGGACCTGAAGTCCGCGGGAGGCCGCGAGGCGCTGCTCCGGCTGGCGCGCGAATACGACGTCGTGCTGGAGAGCTTTCGCCCCGGCGTTCTCGAGAAGATCGGCTGCGGCTACGACGCGCTGCGCGAGTCCAATCCCCGGATCGTGTACTGCGCCATCACCGGCTACGGCCAGACCGGCCCGAACACCCAGCGCGCCGGCCACGACATGAACTACCTGGGCCTGAACGGCCTGCTCGGCCTCACCGGCGAGCCGCAGGGCAGGCCGATCCAGTCGGCTGGGCAGATCGCCGACCTCGGCGGGGGCGCGCTGATGGCGGCGTTCGGGGTGATGGCGGCGCTTCGCGAGCGCGAGCGTTCCGGGGAGGGCCAGCTCGTGGACGTGTCGATGACCGACGGCTCGCTCGCCTGGCTCTGCATGGTCGCTGCCCAGTACCTGTGCGACGGCGCCGTGCCCAAACGGGGCCGCGGGAGCCTGAACGGCGGGATCGCCTGCTACCTCCCGTACGAGGCGGCGGACGGCTGGGTGACCTGCGGCGCCCTGGAGCCGAAGTTCTGGCGGAACTTCTGCGAGGGGGTCGGGCGACCGGACCTGATCGACAAGCAGTTCGCGGCGCCCGACTCCGACGACGGGCGGGCCATCGCCGCGGTATTCAGGGAGCGAGCCCGCGACGAGTGGCGCGCCTTCAACGACCAGCACGACGCGATGATCGAGCCGGTCCTCGACCTGGACGAGGCGCTCGACTCGGAGCTCGTCCGCGAGCGGGAGATGGTCGTGGAGATGGAGCAGCCGGAGCTCGGGCCGGTGCGGCTGCTCGGCTTGCCGGTCAAGTTTTCTCGGACGGCCGGCGACGCCACCCGACCGGCCCCCGCCCTGGGCGAGCACACGGCCGAGGTGCTGGGGGAGGCGGGCTTCTCCGACGAGGAGGTCGACGTGCTCATGGAGTCGGGTGCGGCGGCGGGGACGAGCGAGCAGTCCGAGCCGGCGAGGTTCATGGGATGAGCGCCCAGCAGGAGCAGCAGGTGGAGGCCAACGGGCTGCTGAAGATCTCGGAGCTGGCCGAGCGCTCGGGGGTTCCCGTCGCGACCGTGCGCCACTACCTGCGAGAGGGACTCCTGCCCGAGCCGGTGAGGACGAGCCGCAACATGGCGTACTACCCGCCGGAATTCGTCGAGCGCATCCGGGTCATCAAGCAGCTCCAGGAGGAGCGATTCATGCCGTTGCGCGTGATCCGGGATCTGCTGGAGCGCGAGGACGCCGCACCCGACCGCCTGCGGGCGATGATCGAGCTCGAGGATCGGATCCTCGAGCGCGCGCTCGCCGGCGAGCGGGAGCGAATCGCCGCCGGCGAGGTCCGCGGGCGGTACGACGTGCCGGAGGAGGTGCTCGACCGCCTGGCCGAGCTGGGCGTGCTGACTCCGGACGAGCGGGGCTACTCGCCGTCGGATGTCCGGGTCATCGAGGCCATCGGCCGCTTCCGGGCAGGCGGCTACGACGAGCGCATCGGCTTCACCGTCTACGACACGCTCCGCTACACCCGCGCGCTGGAGCCACTGGTCGCCGAGGAGGTCGATGTGCTCACGAAGCGCCTCGCGGGGGACATGGACCCGGACCGCGCCCTGGAGATCATCGAGGCGGGCATCGGCCCGCTGAACGATCTGATGGCCGCGCTGCATACGAAGCTGCTCGTGGCGCGGCTCAGGCACCATGCGGCCGAGCGAGATCGCGGCTAGAACGCCGGCCCTCGTAATCTTGGGCGGCCTCATCGGGGCCGGCGTGGCCCTCGCGCTCGCGGCGGTCTCCGGGCCGCCCTATCTGGGCTTGAGCGGGGTGAACGGTTGGCTGATCGTGTTCGCCGCTGCGCTGTTCGCCGCCCTGATCGCGGTCCCATTTCTGATCGAGGCGCGCCTCCGCGACGCATACGCCGACAGCGACGCTCGATGGGACCGCGCCATGCCGCTCTGGGGCGGAATCGCCCTCCTCGTGGTTGGCGCCGGAGCCCTGATCGGCCTTGCCGGTGACTTCGCCGGCGACTCGCTGGCCGGAAGCGCCGGCCTCGTGTTGGCGGGCGAGGGCGGCCTCGTGCTGATCGCCGTGGCGTCCGTGTTGCTCTCGGGCTAGGTGCCGTCCCGGGAGGATGCCGTCGACTCGGGGGCCGCCTGCGCGCCGTTCGTGTTGCGGACGGCCGCGAGGACCTCGCTCGCCAGCTTCGAGCCGTCCGCCGGGCGCATCGGCGTCACCTCGATTCGAACGACGATCTCGTCGCGGTCGAGCTCCTCGAGCTCGACGTGCGGCGAGGAGCGGGTTGGGACGGTCAGGGACCGCGCGAGCAGCTCCTGGACGTCGTGGGGCGTGGTGTCGGCGCTGAAGCGGGCGCGAAGCTCGACCCGCTCGGGCTCGCGCAGCGGGACGACGGCGACGTTCAGGAGCATGCTGTTCGGGACCATGATCCGGTCCGCTCCGCTCACCAGATCGGTGTAGAAGAGGCCCAGCGAGCTGACGATCCCCTCGAGGGATCCGGCGAGCGCGCCACCCACGAGGCGGACCCGCTCGCCAACCTGGAAGGGCCGGGTGCCGAGGAGGACCAGCCCGGCGAACAGGTTGCCCAGCGTCTGCTGGGCCGCGAGGCCGAGGATGACCGCCGTGAATGCGCCACCGACGGCCAGGGTGCTCGCGTGCAGCCCGGCGATCCGCAGGGCGACGACGAAGACGAGGACGATCGTCAACAGCCGGATCAGGAACCCGACGATGCCGGCGGTGCCCGGGTCCATGCGGCGAAAGAGCGCCGGGGCGAGGCCGCGGCCCAGCGACCGCGCCAGCCCCCAGCCCAGGATGACCAGGGCCGCCACCGTCGCGATGCGGACGTACGTGCCAAGGCCGGGGAACAGGGTCCCTCGGTTGCTGAACAGGATCAGCACCCCTGCGATCAGGGCGGCGAGCACGACCACGTTGCCGCGCGCCCGCTTGGCCTCGCGGCGGTCGATCTCGGCGCCAAGGCCCACCTGCCGCCAGACCTCGGTCCGGGATTCGAAGGCCGTGCGGGCACGCCGGAGCCGTCCGAAACCGAACATCGAGATCATTTTCCCGGTTGGGCCGCCGCTACGCGTCGTCCCATATGAGGGATGCAAGCTGCGGTCGTCCGGCCGGGCCGAACCTATACTGCCTAGATTGACTGGTCAGTCAACTGACCATTCGAGGGTAGATGGAGATGCGAGCGGCAGCGATACAGCTGAACTCAACGGCCGACAAGGCCCGCAACCTCGAGACGGCGGAGCGCCTCGTTCGCGATGCGGCAGCCGACGGAGCCCAGCTCGTGGTGTTGCCCGAGAAGTGGAACGTGCTGGGCGACGCCGGGGACCTGCGAGAGGGTGCCGAGCCCCTCGGCGGGCCGACGCTTTCGGCCGCCGCCTCCTGGGCCCGGGAGCTCGGGATCCATCTCGTCGCCGGGAGCATCGCCGAGCGCGTAGAGGGCAACGACAAGCTCTTCAACACCTCCGCGCTCATCGGACCCGACGGCGAGCTGCACGCCCGCTACCGCAAGATCCACATGTTCGATGTGGACGTCGGTGGGGTCTCGTACCGCGAGTCGGAAAACGAGGAGCCCGGAGAGGAGATCGTCGCGGCCGCGGTCGGGGGCTCGCTCTCCGGGGTCACGCTCGGCCTGACCGTCTGCTACGACCTTCGATTCCCGGAGCTCTACCGCATCCTCGCGGTGCGCGGGGCGACCGTGCTGACGGTCCCGTCCGCGTTCACCTTCGAGACCGGCAAGGATCACTGGGAGATCCTGCTGCGGGCGCGCGCGATCGAGAACCAGGCCTTCGTCGTCGCCCCCAACCAGGTCGGCGAGGCGCCGCCGCACTACCGCTCCTACGGGCACTCCATGATCGTCGATCCGTGGGGCGTGGTGCTGGCGGAGGCGCCCGACGGCGAGCGCTTCGTCGCCGCTGATCTCGACCTCGAGGCGGAGGGTCGCGTCCGCGCCACGCTGCCGTCGCTGGCCAACCGCCGCCCGGGTGCTTACCGGTGGCCCGAGGCGCTGCCCCGCGAGGCGCCCAGCATGCCTGAGGAGGCGACGCGATGAGCGCCGAGGCGCCGCCCGTCGACAAGCGGCGCCAGATCCTGGACGCCGCGATTCGGGTGTTCGCCCGGCAGGGCTTTCATTCCTGCCGGGTCTCTGACATCGCCGACGAGGCGGGCGTCGCCTACGGACTCGTCTACCACTACTTCAAGTCCAAGGACCAGGTGCTCAACGAGCTCTTCACCGAGCGCTGGTCGCTTCTCCTCGCCGCCATCGAGGAGGTCGACAGCCAGCCAATCGGCGGCCGTGAGAAGCTCGACGCGGTCGCGCGATTCATCATCGACTCCTACCGCTACGACCCGGAGCTGATGAAGGTGATCATCGTCGAGGTGACCCGGGCGGCCAACTCGTTCGGGCGCACCCATCTGCCCGAGATCCGTCGCGCCTACGACCTGATCGCGAAGATCGTCGGCGACGCCCAGGCAGCCGGGGAATTCAGGAAGGACGTCGATGCCGAATTCGCCTCGATGTGGTTCTACGGCGCGATCGAGCAGCTTCTCTCCGGCTGGGTCTTCGGCCTGATCCCCGGGGACGACGGCGATTTCGACCGGGCGCGCTTGATGGTCGTCGAGACGATCTGCGGCGGTCTCGAGGCGCGCGGCCGGGTCGCATCCTAGGACGCCGGCATGTGGGAGTCGCTTGGATCCTCGCAGCGACAGGATCGCGTCCTCCACGGGGCTGCGAAGGCGCTGAACGTCGCCGTCGGCTCGGTCGCGCTGCCGGCGTGGCTGATCGGTCAGCGCCTGCGTGAGCCGCTTCGCTCGACGCTCGCGCGCCTCGATCCCGCGCCGGCCGAGCTGCCGAGGGCCCAGCCGCGCGAGCGCACGATGGACGCCCTCATGGCGGATCTGGAGTCGATCCCGACCGGCCTGCGGCACTCGGACGCGGCGATGTTCCGCAAGGGCGTGCCGGACATGTCGTCGTTCATCCTCGCGCAGCAGCGCGAGGCCGCCAACCTGGGATACGCGTATCCGTCGCAGTTCTCCGACCACGTGTTCGAGGGCGGCGACGGCGAGCACATCGCGGCGAGCGTCGGGCTGCACGAGGGCACCGATCGCCCCGCGCTGATCGTCGTCCACGGGCTGTTTTCCTCGCACCGCTTCGACTACGTGCGCCAGATCGCCGTCCGCGCGTTCTTCGAATGGGGCTTCAACGTCGCCGCGATCGATCTCCGCAGCTTCGGGCTCACGAACCTGACCAGCCAGGCGCCGACCAGCGTCGGCTGGAAGGAGGGGGAGGACATCATCGCCTGCGGTCGTTACCTCAAGGCGCTGGGATCAACGACCGTGGGGGCCCTCGGCATCTCGCTGGGAGGGTCCGCGGTGCTCGGCGCCTGTCACCTCGACGGAGCCGAGGAGGCATTGGATGGCGGCATCCTCGCGGTCTCCCCGCCCGGCGATCCGCGGGGGATGGCCACGCGCCTCTCCAGGAGGCTGCCGCGCTCGCACCCGGCATATGCCCTGAACCAGGGCTTCTGGGCGATGCTCACCTCTCGCATCCGTCAGTCCGGTTGGGAGGACGTGCACGACTTCGTCGACCCGATCGAGCGGATCTCGGCACCCTACTACGAGGTGGAGCCGGATGAGCTCTGGCGCCGCGCCGCCGCGAGGGAGCACATCGCCGAGGCGAAGGTCCCGGTGCTGGTGCTGCATCCCAGCGACGACGAGATCATTCCCGTGGAGCAGGCCCGGGAGCTTGCGGAGGCGGCGCGCGGCAACGATCTGGTGCGCGTGTGGATCCTGCCCGGCGGCGGGCACGGCGCGATCGACGCCGTGGACCGGGTGTGGTTCTACGCGGTGCTGCGCGGTTTCTTCGAGCGCTGGGCGGGGTACGGGGCGCCAACGGCCGCGGCGGACGGCGCCCCGCGCACGGACCAGAGGCGGGACAAGCTGATTTACTCCGCCGGCAGCTGAGCGATATGGAGAACGAGGTCGTCAGAAGACTGCTCTGGGCCGGGCTCGTAGCCGCGACCGGGGCCCTCGCGACCGTGGTCGCGAACCGGATCGCGTCCGCCATCTGGGTCCGCGTGTTCGGGGAGGATCCGCCCGAGTGAGCACTCCCGAGACCCCTCCTCCTCCGCCGCCTCGGCCTCAGGGTCAGGACAAGGCGCTCGGCGAGCTCGTCGTCGACGTCTCGGAGCGCACCTCGACCCTCATCCGCGAGGAGATCGAGCTCGCGAAGACCGAGATTCGCGAGAAGGTCACCAAGCTCATCCAGGGGTCGGTCGTGGGGATCGCCGCGGGCGTCTTCGTGGTCCTGGGGCTCGCGATGCTCATGCACGCGATCGCCTGGGTGCTGAACGACTACTTCTTCTCCGATCACGTCTGGATCGGCTTCCTGATCGAGGCGGTGGGATGGTTCGTGATCGCCGCGGTCGCGGGGCTGATCGCGTACCGCTCGATGAAGGCCGGCGCGCCGCCGACGCCGGACCTCGCGATCGAGGAGGCGCGCCGCACCAAGGAGACCCTGGAGGCCGGTACGCGGGTGGGTCAGAGTGGCTAAGACCCCCGACGTCTACGTCAGCGGGGCGGGGGAGGCCGTGGGCCGTCCGGCGCCGGGCGCTCCGGGGCGGAGCTCCGATCAGATCCGGGCCGACATCGAGCGGCAGCGGACCGAGCTCGGTCACTCGGTCGAGGCCCTGCGGACCCGCGTCGCCGAGCTCACCGACTGGCGCCGCCAGATCCGCGAGCATCAGCGCGAGCTGGCAATCGGCGCCGCCATCGTCGGCTTCGCCATCGGCGCCAGGATCGCGCTGCGCCGCCGCCGCCGCTGAGCATCCCCCGGCCGGACGCACCGCGGTAGACGCGCCCGGCTCTCAGGGCTGCGCGGGTGCCTGACCCGGCGCCGGCTCGGCGGCGATATCCCGGCGGTACGCCCACCACTCCCGGACCGCGATCTGGATCGCGGCGGCGGCCGGGATCGCGAGCAGGGCGCCGATGATCCCGAAGAGCGTCGCCCCGAAGAGCACTGCCACGAGCACCGTGAACGGCTCGATCTCCACGGCCCGGCGCTGGATCTGAGGCTGGATCACGTAGTTCTCGACCTGCTGGTAGACGATCGCGAAGATCGCCCACACGATGAGGGCGACCGGGAAGTTGACGAAGAGCGTCACCAGGGCGACCAGGACGGCGGCAAGCGTGGCGCCGACCACCGGGATCAGGTCGAAGAAGAAGACGACCAACGCGAGCGGCGCTGCGAACGGCACGCCGAAGATAGTCAGGACGATGAATGCGCTCACTCCCGCGATGGTCGCCTGGAGCAGCGCCCCCCGGAAGTAGGCGCCCACCGCCTGGCCGATGTCGTCGAGCGCCCGCTCGATCCGTTCGGCGTGGTCGGGATCGCGCGTCGTGAGGAACCAGGCGATCCAGCGGCGCCCGCCGGCGACCATGAAGATGCTGAGGATGAAGATCGTGAGTCCGGCGAACACCGAGTTCACGATGCCGACGCCGATGTCGGCGAGGACCGCCGCCGCGTCGGGGATCTTGTCGGGCAGCTTGTTCGCCTCCTCCTCGAGCTTGGCGGTGATGTCGTACTTGTCGTTCAGGTTCCTGAGCGTCTCGTTCTCGTTGACGAAGTCCGTCACGTCCTGCGCGTACTGGGGCGCGTTGTCGCCGAGATCCTCTGCCTGCGAGACGAGTCCCGGGATGATGAGGGCGCCAATTCCCACCGGAATCAGGATCAGCGCGATGTAGACGGCGGCGATCGCCAGGCCGCGCTTCATCCAGCGGGACAGGTAGTTGACCGGTCCGGATACGGCAATGGCGATGAAGGCGGCGATCACGATCCACGTGAGCGGCTTGCGCAACAGGTAGATCAGGTACAGCGCAAGCACGACCGCGACCACGATCAGCACATTGCGCAGGATCGCGCGCGGGGTGGAATCGGCCGCGGGCATGGCTAGCTCCGTCTCCTATTCGCGGATCCGCGGGGCTTTCCTGGGAATCCCTGCCCGCTACTCGATGACGCGGGTCTCGAAGGTTCCGAGCCCATCGGCCGCGAGCGTCACCATGTCGCCCGGCTCGATCCACCGATCGCCGCCGCCGATGACGCGGCGGAGGCCGGCTAACCCTGCTCCAGGAGGGCGGCGGGGACCCCGCCGGTGCCGAGCAAGCCCGGACCAACGTGGGCGCCGATCACCGGTCCGATCTCGGAGACGAAGACGGGGTCGGAGCCGAAGAGCTCGCGGCACTGCTCGACCAGCCGCTGCGCGGTCTCGGGATCCTGAATGTGCTGAACGACCCACGCGTCCGCGCCGTCGTCGCGGCGCTGGCGGGCGTAGTCGACCATGCGCTCGAAGGCACGGCGGCGAGTCCGCACGCGCTCGACGGGAGTGATCTCCTCGCCCAGAGTGAGAATCGGCTTGATCTGTAGCGCCGAGCCCAGCCATGCCTGGGCGGCCCCGATGCGGCCGCCCTTGCGCAGGTACTCGAGGGTGTCGATCGCGAACCACATCTCCAGGGCCTCCCGGCACCGCTCGGCCGCGGCCAGCACGTCCGGCCCGCCGGCGCCCCTCTCGGCCGCCGCGGCCGCCGCCAGGACGACCAGTGCCTGCCCCCCGCACGAGGACCGGCTGTCGTACACCTTGATCCGCTCGCCGCCCTTGCCCTCCTCGATCAGCCGCTCCTTCGCCTGCGAGGCGGACTTGAAGGTGCCCGAGATTCCGGCGGACAGGTGGATCGAGACCACGTCCCTGCCATCCGCGAGCAGCCGCTCATAGACGGCGCAGAAGTCGCCCACCGAGGGCTGCGACGTGGTCGCTCCCTCGGAGCTTCGGCGGAGGCGCTCGAAGAAGTCGGTGTACTGCTCGCCCGCGATCTCGATCTCGGGGCGCTGCTCGCCATCCAGGGACACATAGAGGCTCACCCGCTCGATGCCGTGCTCCGCGACCAGCTCCTCCGGCAGGTATGCCGTCGTATCCGTGACGACGGCGGTCTTCGCGTCGGGGGGCACCGAGCGGTTGTATCACTTCGGCCCGAGCCGACCCGGGACTGGCATCACTCCGGTCGCGTCTACCATCGGGCCGTGGGCAAGACCCTGGTCACCGGAGGCAGCGGGTTCGTGGGTTCGCACGTCGTGCGCGCGCTGGCGGAGCGGGGCGACGATCTGCGGCTCCTGGTGCGACGAGGTTCGAGCCTCGACCACCTCTCCGACCTCGAGTTCGAGCGGGCCAGCGGCGACGTGATGGATCGCCGGGCGGTGGCCCGGGCCGCCAAGGGGGCGGATCGCGTCTTCCACATCGCGGGGACCACGTCGATGCTCTCCCAGCACCGCCAGAAGGTGTTCGACCTGAACGTCAAGGGGACCCGAATCGTGCTCGAGGAGAGCCTCGCGGCGGGCGTCGAAAGGGTCGTGTTCACCTCCTCGGTCGCCGCCATCGGCCCGGCGAGCCCGCGCGGCACCGCCGACGAGACCCAGCCGTTTCGAGCCGGATCGCTCGGGATCGCGTACGTCAACTCCAAGCACGAGGCCGAGGTCGAGGCGCTCCGCCTGGCGGCCCACGGGCTCCCCGTGGTGATCGTCAACCCCTCGTTCGTCCTCGGCCCGGACGACCCGAGGGGGACCTCCATGGAGCTGGTCCGGCGCTTTCTGCTGGGGCGCATCCCCGCCTACGTCGACGGCGGCCTGAACATCGTCGACGTCCGCGACGTCGCCAAGGGCCATGTCCGCGCGGACGAGAAGGGGGAGCCGGGCGAGCGATACATCCTCGCCGCGCGCAACTTCACCTTCGATCGCTTGTTCGCCGACATGGCGCGCCTGTCGGGACGCGACCATGTCCCCGTGAAGCTTCCCGGCGCTCCCACGCTGCTCGCCGTCGAGCTGATGGTTCGCGCGGGCATCCCGTTGCCGATCTCCCCGGACGAGGTTCGTTCGGCCAACTGCTGGTGGACCTACCGGAACGCGAAAGCGCGTAAGGAGCTCGGGTTTGCGCCCCGCCCGCACGAGGAGACGCTCGAGGATGCGGTTCGCTGGCAGATGGAGGAGCTCGGCGACCGGGTGACGACCGCCCGGGGCGCCCCCGAGCTCGCCCTGGGGGTTGTGGCCCCATTCATGAGGCTCGGGGAGCGGGTGCTGAGGCGATGACACCCGTGGAGCGAGAGGACGATGCTGCGCGGGACGGAGAGGGCGACCAGCGGGCGCCGAAGCTGGTCCTCTATCGCTGCCCGACTCGGACCAACGTGCTGTGTCCGTGCGGGGCGGTCGCCCGTCGGCTGGGGAAGCTCGAGCTGGAGTACCGGACCGAGCGGGTGCCCTACCGCCGTAACGCCCGCCCCGAGATCGAGGAGCTCACGCGCCAGCGTCGAGTCCCGGTGCTGGTGGACGGCGAGGAGGTCATCCACGACTCCAAGCGAATCCTCCAGTACCTTGATTGGAAGTACGGGGCGGATAAGGACTGATCAGGCCTATACAATCTGAAGCGATGGATACCCCTGAGACGGCAGTCCAACTCACCGACAAGGCGGCGGGCAAGATCAAGGAGCTGATCGGCTCCAACGGCGACGCCTCCGAGCAGGCGCTTCGCGTCGCTGTTCGCGGCGGCGGCTGCTCGGGCTTTCAGTACGCGCTCGCCCTCGACCAGCCGAAGGCCGAGGACCACGTCTTCGCGCACCAGGGCGTCGCGGTGGTCGTCGACAAGGTGAGCATGCAGTTCGTATTCGGGTCGCAGGTCGACTACGTCGACGGCCTCCAGGGCGCCGGGTTCGTCGTCAACAACCCGAACGTGGTCGCGGCCTGCGGCTGCGGCTCCTCGTTCCAGGTTCGCGACGACGCCGCCGAGCAAGCGGCCGTTTAGCTAGAGCGGCGAGCTAGCCGCAGTTCGGCCAGACGCTCGTGCCCTCGCGCTTCTTCAGGTAAACCGCCACGACGGCCTGGGTCTTGAAGTTGTAGTCGATCGGGTCGCCGCCCGGCGACTTGGGCGCGCGGCGCCAGGTCGTCTTCATGAACTGGAAGGCGCCGCGGTACCGCCCGCCGCCGCCGATCGCGTCCGGGTTCTTGCCGGACTCGCACTCAGCCGTCTGCCGGGCCCAGCGCTTGTTGTGCCGGGAGGTTCCCTCCCACAGGCGCCTGTACTTGCTGCCGCCGTCCGCGTCCTGGCCGCTGACCGAGGTGCCTCCGCTCGAGGCCCCAGCCGGCGCGGCGGTCGAGACGACGATCGCCGTCACCGCCGCCGCCGCGGCCAGGAGCACCAGGATCGCTCTGAATTTGGGCGCCAGCGCACCCGGTGAGGCGTTCACGGTTAACGCTCTTTCGTTGCTTACGGGGTTAGCTGACGGGCTCGCGCCAAAGAGCTGGCGCTACGCGGCTGCCTTGCCGCGATTCGCCCCAAACGAATTGGGTCCCCCGCTACCCGCGTCTATGAGCGCGGGTGCTTCAGCAGGTCGCGTGAGGCTAGCAAACTGTGAGGAAGGTGTTAGCGCTACCCCGGGCGAACGGCTAGGTGCCGTCGACCTGGAGCGGCGGACTCTGCTGCGGGTTCGTGGGCTCCGGCTGCTGCGCTGGTGGGGCGCCGGCCTCTGGCCGCTCGACGCCCAGCAGCTCGGCCAGCTCGCCGCTCTCCGCCATCTCCTCGACGATGTCGCAGCCGCCCACCAGCTCGCCGTCCACGTAGAGCTGGGGAAACGTGCGCCAGTCGGAGATCTCGCCGGTCACCTCGCGGAGCGGATCGAGGATCGGCAGGACGTCGATGGCTCCGTACTCGGTGCCCATCTGCTCCAGCACGCCGACCACGCGCATCGAGAAGCCGCATCGCGGCATCTCGGGCGTGCCCTTCATGAACAGGAGCACGCGGTTCTCGCGCAGAACCTCCTCCACCTTCTGCTTCAGCTCTGGGTTCGCGGGCATGGACTCACCATAGCGAGTTCCCGTTGGGACCCCCTCAGGCCGGCCTGGTCTGGATCGAGAGCGCGTGGATCGATCCGTCGTCCATCCGCGGCTGGACGGCGGCGCGGACCATCCGGTGCTGGTCGATCCGGCTCCTGCCCTCGAACTGGGGTGCGCGGACGATCGCCCGCAGGTGGTCGCCGCCGCCGGTCTCGTCGATCACCTCCACCTCCGCGCCCGGGAGCGCCTCGGCGATCATGCGCTCGATCTCTGCGAGGTCGGCCACGCCTGCCGTCCTAGCCCGAGACCAGCGTGCCGCGAGCGGCGTCCAGCATCTCCTCGACCCGCACGAACTTCACCCGCGGGCGTCCGTGCGGCTTGCCGCGCTCCTGCTCGACGGCGTCGATGGCCTGCCAGCCCTCGAACGTCACGTGGTCCGGCGCTCGTTCGTCGAGGAACTGGACGATCGACCCGGGATCGGCGGCTTCATCGGGGGTGGGAAGCCGCTCGGCGACCGTGTCCTCGACGAGGTGGTCGACCGTCTCCTGGGCGTCCTTCTTGTTGGTGCCGATCACGCCGGTGGGGCCGCGCTTGATCCAGCCCACCGCGTACTGACCCGGGACGGCCTCGCCACTCTCCGGGTCGGTGACCCGGCCGCCTTCGTTCGGGATCACCCCACGGCGCTCGTCGAAGGGAACCCCCTCGAGCCCGATTCCCTTGTAGCCGATCGAGCGAAAGACGATGCCGCACTCGATCGTCTCCCGCTCGCCGGTGTCGCGCGGGCGGATCGCCCCGGAATCGTCCCGGTGAAGCTCGTTGCGGGCGACCACGATCCGCTCGACCCTGCCGTCGCCCTGGAGCTCGACCGGCGAGCGCAGGAATCGCAGCACGATTCGCCGCGACTTGCCCTCCGGCTCGCGCTGTGAGAACTCGGTGAAGATCCCGACGTTCTTCCGGGTCGTGATGTCCGCCTCGTCTGACTCCAGGTACTCGCGGGAAAGCGCGTCCAGCTCCATCTCCGCGGGGTCGACGTCGATGTCCGCGTCCATCATCTCGCCCAGCTCGCGAAGCTCGGGGTTGGTGAACGCCGCCTGCGCTGGACCGCGCCGGCCCAGGATCAGGATCTCCTTGATGTTGCTCTCCCCGAGAGCCGCGATTGCGTGATCCGCTGTATCCGTGGCCTCGAGCTCCGAGCGCCTAAGGCCGAGCATCCTGGCGACATCGGTGGCGACGTTTCCGTTGCCGATCACAACGGCCCGCTCGCACGACAGGTCGAACTCGTGGTCGGCGAAGTCGGGATGGGCGTTGTACCAGGCGACGAACTCGGTGGCGGCGTGGCTGCCCGGCAGATCCTCGCCCGGGATGCCCAGGTGGCGGTCCGTCGGCGCTCCGTAGGCGTAGATGACGGCGTTGTAGTGCCGGGCGAGCTCGGCGGCGCTGACTTCACGCCCGATCTCGACGTTGCCGAAGAACCTGAAACCGTCGCGGGCCGCCGTCTTCTCGTAGACGCGGATCACCGACTTGATCTTCGGGTGATCGGGTGCAACTCCGGCCCGGACCAGGCCGAAGGGCGTCGGAAGGCGGTCGAACATGTCGACCTCGAAGCTCGAGTCCTCCTGCCGCAATAGGTGCTCGGCGGCATAGAACCCCGCCGGTCCTGAGCCGATGACGGCGACGCGCGAGGTGCCTCGGTGGTCGTTCATGGAGGCGGGAAGGTTAGGGGGTTGGTGCTCAGGCCAGCGCCGGCGCGCTTCGCGCCGTGGCGGTGCCGTCGAGCGCGTCGAGGGCCCTGGCCACCGACATCGCCACGCAGGTGAAGATCGGCGTGTCGCGCAGCGTGTAGGAGCTTGATTCCGTGCCCCGCAGCTCCTGCACGAGGTCGAGGAACTCACCCGGATCGTCGGCCTCGAAGCTCACCACGAACTCCTGGTCATCGAGGCCGAACGAATACGCGGTGTTGATCGCGATCTCCGGATAGCGGCGGCCGACAGCGATGTGGTCGTTCATGATCCGCTGCCTTTCCGCCGCAGGCAGCCGGTACCACTCGCGCTTCTTCTCGAAGGGATAGACGAAGAGGTAGCGGCGCTCCGATGTGCAGATCTCCGGGCGGGCCTCGGAGTCGGAGTAGGGCGAGCGCTTGGTCATCGCCAGGTAGGAGTGGGGGATGGACATCCACTTCGCGAGCCCGCT
>JBKPFQ010000075.1:0-7584 GCA_046728915.1 Actinomycetota bacterium
AGGAGCTCCTGGACGCGTGGCGGGATGCGGTCACGGAGCTGCGCTCACTGGTCACCCCGGACGATGACGGCGACAACACGGGACCTAACTACGGCGCGGCGTTCACCGAGGCCGATTACTCCCCGATCCCGCGGCGGGACCTGCCGTTCGGCGCGCCGGCTTTCCTCGGCGACGACCGGTGGGTCCGGGAGCAGCCCGGCGACGCCATGAACTCGGTCGCCCGGCCAGTGCCCGACGATGGCCACACGCTGATCTGGCGGGCGCCGACTACGACGGCATAGGATCTCTCTCGGTCGCGGAGCGACGGCGTAGGGCGTTAGTGAGCATCAACCCTCTGATCATCTACGGAAAGCTGGTCACCTTCAATCCCGGCCAGCCCGTGATCGAGGACGGAGCGCTCTATATCGGCTCGGACGAGCTGATCGCGGGCGTGCTCCGGCGAAGCGATCCGCCGCCCAGCGGGTTCGACGAGGCGCTGCGCCTCGAGACGGACGGCTGCGTCTATCCGGGGCTGATCGACCTCCACAGCCACATGGTCTACAACGCGCTGTCACTCTGGTCGCCGCCCGGGAAGCGACACCCGTTCACCTCGCGCGACGAGTGGCCGCGTCACGGCAGCTACGAGGGAATGGTCTCGGATCCGGCCAACGCCCTCGGTGCGCTCGCGGGCAAGGCACTCCTCAAGTACGTCGAGACGAAGGCCGTCATCGGCGGGGTGACCGCGATTCAAGGCTCGGCCAAGATGGCCTATCCCTATGACGGCTGGTTGGTTCGAAACGTCGAGTACGAGACGTTCACCACCGGCGAGAAGTCCGTCTACCAGTCGGCGCTTCCGCTTCGCACCGACGCCGACTACGACGACTACCGCGAGAAGATGGACGCGGGCGCCGCCTTCGTCTACCACGTCTCCGAGGGGACTGCTCCGGATCTGACCGACGAGTACGTGAAGCTCCGCGCCGAGCGCTGCCTGAAGCCGAGGTTCTGCGGCATCCACTGCACGTCCCTCGAGGCTCCGAGCTACGCCGAGTGGGCTCCGCGCGGGGGCTCGATGATCTGGTCGCCGTTCTCCAACCTGTGGCTCTATCGCGATACGACCGACGTCGCTTCGGCGCACGAGGCCGGGATGCGGATCTGCCTGGGATCGGATTGGTCGCCCTCGGGATCGAAGAACCTGCTCGGGGAGCTCAAGGTCGCCGATCTGTGGAACCGCGACCACCTGGATCGCACCTTCACCGACCAGGCGCTCTGCCGGATGGCGACCTGCAACCCGGCCGATGCCCTCGGCTGGGGCGACCGGCTGGGTCGACTCAAGGTCGGCCTCCACGGCGACGTGGTCGTCACCACGAACCGCGTCGCCGACCCCTATCGCAATCTGATCGAATCACTCGAGCGAGACGTCCTGTTCGTAGCGATCAACGGCTACCCGTTCTACGGCACGTACGACCTGATGCGGGCGGCGAAGGCGGACCACGCGGAACGGATCAAGGTGGGCGGACTCTCGCGACGGATCGTCCTGATCTATGAGGGGATCCAGGACGCCGACATGGGCTGGGCGGCGACGCTCGCAGACCTCGCCAAGGCGATCCGGGACCCGGTCGCTCGGTATCTCGAGATCGAGCAGCTACACGAAGTGGGCGACCCGCCGCCCTGGCTGCAAACGGACAAGCCGTGGGATGACCCCGAGGTCACCGGCAAGCCGGTGCCGGTGACGGTCGACATTCCCCCGCTCGACTCGCTGACCCACGACCGCGACTACTTCTCCGCAATCGCCGACAGCCCACTCCACGCTGGGTTGCTGGACGGGCTGCGGGACTACTACAGCTGAAGCACAGCTCCCGCTTCTCGCGCCCCGCTCTGAGAGGGGTGTCAGGCGTCGCGGCTCAGACCGGCCACCGCGTCTCCGACGCGGAGGCTCGGAGCCGTAGGCCGTGGGACGGACGAACCCTGTCCACCGCCGGAATACATCGCACCCGCGACCCGTACCAGGTTCTCGCAGGTTCGATCCAGCGCCTCGGCGACGCCAGCAGGGAGGAGCGAGCGCACGGCGGCCTGCATGCGTTCATCGGGAGGCGCGTATGCCGAGGGCGGGCTGAGTTCCGGGAACGTGGTGCGCAGCGCCGCGAGGCACGCATGAACCAGGTACGCGTCGTCGAGGAGCCCCAGGGCACCCATTTCCACGTCGCGGAAGAGATCGTCCTCGTCGACGAGGTAGACGAGTACCTGGCCCGTCGCGAAGGCGACGCTTCGCCCGAACTGCGAGTCCTTCGCCATGGCGGTGAGTGCGTCGAGGGCGCTCGGAACGCCGTTCAGGTAGCGCTCGAGCAACTCGGCGACCTCGCGGATGTCAGCGTCCGCTATCTCGGGAGCCTCGCGCGCGAGCGAGGCCTCAAGCTTGGTCGCACTGGCTTCCTCCGCGAGGGCCTTCGACAGGAATCCGGAAATCACGGCGTCAACTCGTCCACGTGGACATGCTGTTCGCAACGTTCTGTCCGAGCTGCTTGCCGAATGAGCCCATGAATTCGTTCACGGCGGACTCGAATCCGCTCTTGAGCTGGTGCGGCGACGCGGCCTCGGGTGCCTGCACCGCGGGCGCGACGAGCGGCGCGATCCCCGCGCCCTGTGCGGGCGGTACGGTCATTCCCGGCACGTAAAGACCTTGGGTCGTTCCGCACACCCCGCACGTGAACATCGGAGCCAGCACACCGCACCACGCGCACATCGGCCCCATCGGCGACGGCTCCGTGGGCACCGGTGCGTGGAACATGAATTTTCCCGCACATAAGAACGGGCCAACCGACCCACACCTAGTGCAACCCACGTAGAGCATCAGGACACTTCCTCGATCGCCTTATCAAGCCCTCGGCGCATGCCCCTCCCGCGTCGTCGCCCTACTGCATTTCTCGGCCGCGAGACTCCCACCCCCTGCATTCGCCGTCAATGTCAGCGATCGAACATGCTTCTCACGGGCTCGCAGAGGGGCGACGCTCGGGGTACCCTCGACTCGAGAGCCGGCGAGGAGGTGCGGCATGGATTTCGAGATTGGTGATCGCGTCGCTGCGGAGTCGGAGTCGACCGAGCGCGCACCCCGAAAGGGGACCGTGGTGGAGCGGATCGTCGAGCGCTCCTCGGCCCGCTACCGGATCCGGTGGGACGACGGGCACGAGAGCATCTACACGCCCGCTGCGGGTGCGCTGCATCGACTGCACGAGGCCGAGCCGGAGAGCTCTGGCCCCGGTTGACGCGCCGGAGATGGTGCGCGAGCTGCCGGACGGAGCGAGCACCGGCGCGGTCCGGATCGTCCAAACGCTCGATCGGCTGGGGGTCGACGTCGCCTTCGGCCTTCCAGGCGTCCACAATCGCGCCATCCGGCAGGCCCTGTCGCGCTCGACGATTCGCTTGATCGGAGTGCGACACGAGCAGACGGCGGTCTATGCTGCCGACGGCTACGCCAGGACGTACGGACAATTGGGCGTGGCGCTCGTGACGAGCGGTCCCGGCGCGGCGAACACACTGGCGGCGACCGGTGAGGCATGGGCCCTCGAAGTCACCGGTGTTGGTACTGGCGACTGACATTCCCAGTCAGCCGCGCCGGCCTGGCACCTACCGCGTGCTGCACGAAGGCCGCGATCAGGCGGGAATGTTCGCGCCGGTGGTGAAGCGCACGATGACCGCGGCTGATCCGCAGTCGGTCCCCGCAGACGTCCTGGCGGCTGCCGAGCTGGCCCTCACGCCCCCGACCGGGCCGGTCTACCTCGGAATCCCAACCGACTTTCTGCCGGTGCGAGTGCCATCGGCGAAGGGCTTTCGATCCGATGTGCAGCCCCGGCTGCCGGACGAGCCGCGAATCGAGGCCGCGGTCCATCTCCTGGAAGCCGCCCAGGCGCCGCTGATCTGCGCCGGCGGCGGCGCGCTGAGAGCGGAGGCAGGGCCCGCGGTGGCCGCTCTCGCCGAGCGGCTGGGTGCTCCAGTGGTCATGACTACACGGCCAAGGGATTGCTCCCACGAGAACACCCATGCGCTGTCCCCGCGACGCTTCACTCTCCGGAGGTGGGCGCGCTGTGGGACGACGCCGACCTGGTTATCGCGATCGGCACCGACTTCGACGGCATGACCACGCAGAACTGGGCATTGCCGAGACCGCCTCGCCTGCTCGTCATCAACGTCGACGAGCAGGACGGGGCCAAGAACTACCCGCCGGACCTGGTCCTCGTCGGCGATGCCGCGCAGGTCACGGACCTTCTCACCAAGCGGATACCGCCCGCGTCGCACCTCGCGGACACCCGACAGCGACTGGAGCGGGTGCGAACGGCTCTCCGCGAGACGATCGCCGAGGACGACCCCGATGCGCTGACATTCCTGGATGCGATGGCCGAGCTCGTTCCCGACCAAGCGAACGTGATCGCGGACATGTGCATCCCCGGGTACTGGCTTGCCGGCTTCCATCCCGTACCCCGACCGCGCGCCTTCGCCTACCCGATGGGGTGGGGCACGCTCGGGTTCGCGCTGCCAGCCTCCGTCGGCGCCGCCGCTGGCGGCGAGCGCACCGTCTGCGTGTGTGGAGACGGCGGCTTTCTGTTCGCCTGCGGCGAGCTAGCAACCCTGGCGCAGGAGCGGCTGCCGGTGACGGTGATCGTCGTGGATGACGGCGGCTACGGAATGCTGCGATTTGATCAGACCCAGGCCGGAGCGGAGCCCTTTGGCGTCGATCTCGAAACCCCCGACTTCGTGGCGTTGGCGGAGTCGTTTGGGTTGCCGGCCCGCCGTGCCGACGGGTTCGGGAGGAGCTTCCGGAGGCGGCTGAGCGGCTGCCTCCGAACCGGGGGCCCCAGCGTGCTAGTGGTCACCGCGCAGCTTCGTCCCCCACCGAATACCTCGCCGCGGTGGTATCGCAGCCACGGCGGCGACCGTTCCTTAGCCCGATCGACAGGAGAGCCATGACCACACGTCAAGCAACTTCCACCGTGACCAGCGTGATCAACGGCAACCGCGATGCCGCCCCTACGGCGCGGATGATCGAGGCCCGGAACCCGTCGGACCTCCACGAGGTCGTAGCCGAGATCCACCTCGCGACCCCCGAGGGATTCGCGCGAGCTGGTCGGGCGGCCCGGGAGGGTCAGCCGCGGTGGGCGGCAACCCCGGCTCCGGTGCGCGGAGAGGTCATCGCGAACGTGGCGCACCTGGTTCGCGAGAACAAGAACGAGCTCGCCGCGCACATCACCCGAGAGGTGGGCAAGACCACCGTCGAGGCCCTCGGCGAGGTCCAGGAGGTGGTCGATACGTGCGAGTTCTTCCTCGGTGAGGGGCGCCGCCTGTACGGGATGACGGTGCCATCGGAGATGCCCGACAAGCAACTGATGACGTTCCGGATGCCCGTCGGAGTCGCGGCAATCATCACCGCCGGAAACTTCCCGACGGCCGTGCCGTCCTGGTATCTGGTCCCAGCGCTGCTCTGTGGCAACGCCGTCGTCTGGAAGCCAGCCGACTACGCGGGCGCCACGGCCCAGGCGATGACGGAGCTCTTTTGGCATGCGGGTGTGCCGGCCGAAGCGCTGCACCTTGTACAGGCCGACGGCGAGACCACGTTTCGGGGCCTCGAACTGGCTCTGGACGAGCGGACTGTCGACAAGGTGGGCTTCACCGGCTCGACGGATGTCGGGCGCAGGATCGGAGCGCTCTGCGGTGCCCATCTGCAGAGTCCGTGCCTGGAGTTGGGCGGCAAGAACCCCCTCGTGGTCATGCGCGACGCCGATCTGGATCTGGCCGTCGAGGGCGCGCTCTTCAGTGGCTTTGGGACGGCGGGACAGAGGTGCACGTCGCTTGGCACGGTCATCGTCGACGAGGCGGTCCACGACGCCTTTCTCGAGCGCTTCGTCGCCGCGACCGAGCGGGCGCCGATCGGCGACCCGACCAAGGACGTCCTCTACGGGCCGATGATGCACGAGAGGTTCGTCGAGCGCTTCGAGGAGCGATGGTTGGGCTTGATCGCAGACCATCACGCCGTCCACGGCTCGCAGGGCGTGGGGCGAATCACCGCGGGGAATCCCCGTCGAAATTTCGTGGGCGACGATCCTGAGCGAGGTCTGTTCGTTCATCCGACGATCGTGAGCGGGGTTCGCGCCGATGATGAGCTGGCGAACATCGAAACCTTCGGGCCCATCGTCGGCGTGGCGGGTTTCGGCAGCTGGGATGAGGCGATGGCGCTGGCGAACGGCCACGGCTATGGGCTGTCCGCTGCCATCTACACGGAGAGCCCGCGGACGGCCTTCCGTTTCCGCGAGGCGGTGAATTCCGGGATGGTGAGCATCAACAACTCGACCTCGGGGGCCGAGGCGCATCTGCCGTTCGGCGGCAACGGAAAGTCCGGCAACGGCTCTCGTCAGTCAGGCGTCTGGGTGCTGGAGCAATTCACGCGCTGGCAGGCGGTCAACTGGGACTACGCGGGAGAGCTGCAAAAGGCGCAGATGGACGTGGCCCAGGTGGAGGCGGATCGTGATTTCAAGCTCTGAGGTATCTGCGCGAGTGTTGGGGTCGATGAAGGCGCCTTCAGCACGGGACGCGGACGAACTGGTGGCCGCCGTCCGCGCGGAGGGCATTCGCGATTCCCGGCTCCTCGCCGCGATCGGTGACGTGCCGCGCGCCGAGCTCGTGCCCGCTCCGCTCGCCCACCGTGCTTATCTGGACGCGCCGCTGCCGATCGGGCACGAACAGGTGACGACGCAGCCATCGCTCGTCGCCAGGATGGTGGAGGCACTCGAGCTCGGCGGCCGAGAGCGGGTCCTCGAGATCGGGACGGGCTTCGGGTGGCAGACGGCTCTTCTGGCCCGACTCGCCGCTTACGTCTGGAGCATCGAGCGCTGGCCCGACCTGGCCGAGGAGGCCCGGACTCGGCTGAGGCGACTCGGCATCCTAAACGTCGAGATCGTCATCGGCGACGGCACCGAGGGGATCCCGGACCGCGCGCCGTACGACGCGGTCATCGTCTCCGCGGCGTTCACGTCCGTCCCGGATCCGCTCGCGTTCCAGGTCGCGAACGGAGGCCGGCTCGTGCAGCCGCTGGGCCCCGGGGGCGCCGAGGAGGTGGTGCTGTTCCGTAAGGTCGGAGCCGAGCTCGAGCGGGCGCGGATGATCACGCGCGCCCACTTCGTCCGCCTGTGCGGACGGCATGGCTTTCGCGATGAGGCTCGCGCTCGCGGGTGACACGGTGCTGGGGCGGGAGGTCGCTCGGCGGCTCGCCGAGGCCGGCCCCGAATCCCTCTTCGCACCTGAGGTCGTCGACGCAGCGCACGACGCCGACGTCATGATCGTCAACCTCGAGTGCTGCATTTCCGAGGGTGGCGCGCCGGCGCCACACCGCGTCTTTCACTTCCGTGCCCCGCCCGTAGCGGCCGAGGCCCTGGCGTATCTGGGGGTCAACTGCGTCACGCTCGCCAACAACCACGCGCTCGACTACGGACCCGAGGCACTCGCCGACACGCTCGAGCACCTCCACGCCGCCGGGATCCGCACGGTCGGCGCGGGTGCCGACGAGGACGACGCCCGCAGCTCGCTGCCGCTCGAGGCGAACGGGGAGCGGCTGCGAGCGGT
>JBKPFQ010000076.1:0-8441 GCA_046728915.1 Actinomycetota bacterium
GAGGCCGACCAGGAGTACGACTTCACGCTCGGCCAGTTCATGGACGTCTGGGGCGTGAAGTTCTCTGACAGCCAGATCGGATCATTGAGGAACAAGGGCGACGAGAAGCTCCAGGTCTACCTGAACGGGCAGCTCGTCGAGGACCCGGTCAACGTGGTGATGCACGCGCACGACAACATCGTCATCGGCTACGGGAAGCCGAGGTCGTTCCCGAGGGAGCCCAAGCTCGACTGGCCGGTGGGCCTGTAGCGCGATTTCCACCATGCGGGCGATCCAGATCACGGAGTTCGGAGGCCCGGAGGTGCTCGTCGTGCGGGAGCTGGACGAGCCGGAGGCGCCGGACGGCTTCGTCGTCCTGGACGTGCTCGCCGCCGGGGTGAACTGGGCCGACACGCACCAGGCGGAGAACTCCTACCTGGCGGCGGCCGAGCTGCCGCTCGTGCCCGGCGGGGAGGCGGTGGGAACTACCCCCGACGGCAGGCGCGTGGTGGCCCTGCTGAACGGCGGCGGCTACGCCGAGCGGGCCGTCGCCCACCCCTCGCTCATGTGGGAGGTGCCGGACGGGGTCGGCGACGCGCAGGCGCTCGCGCTCGTGCTTCAGGGGACCAGCGCCTGGCACCTGCTCCGCACGAGCGCGCAGCTGCGCCGGGGCGAGAGCGTCGCCGTCCACGCGGCGGCCGGAGGGGTCGGGACGATCGCCGTCCAGCTCGCGAAGCGGTTCGGCGCCGGGAGGGTGATCGGGATCGCCTCCAGCGAGCCCAAGCGCGAGCTCGCCGCCCGCCTCGGGGCCGATGCCACGGTCGACTCGCGCGCGGAGGACCTGACCGCTGCGCTCATCGAGGCCAACGAGGGCAACCACGTCGACGTCATCCTCGAGATGGTCGGCGGCTCGACCTTCGAGCAGAGCCTGAGCGCGGTGGCCCACTGCGGCCGGCTCGTGCACTTCGGCCAGGCGGGGCGCGAGGGGGCGCCCAAGGTCAGCCCCGGCAAGCTCATGGCGACGAGCCGGGGGGTCATCGGGTTCTGGCTCATGCATTTGATTCGCTATCCCGAGCGTCTGGGTGAGGCGCTCGAGGACATGTTCGAGGCGGTCCGCGCGGGCGAGCTGGAGGTGATCGTCGGCGACACCTACCCGCTGGAGGACGCCCGCCGCGCCCACGAGGACATCCGCGCCCGCGGCACCACAGGCAAGCTGGTTCTCACCCCTTGACCTGGACGGGCTACCTGGACCTGGCGGACCGGAGCTGGCCGGTGCTGCGACGGCTGATGGGCGTCCACACCATCGTCTACCGCGCGACCAACGGGCTCGTGGGCCACCACATCCCGGGCTTCGCCCCGATGCTGCTGCTCGACCACGTGGGCGCGAAGAGCGGGATCAAGCGCACGAGCCCCCTGCTCTACATCCCGGACGGCGACGACCTGGTGATCGTGGCGTCGAAGGGCGGCTATCCGAAGCATCCGGCGTGGTTCCACAACCTGAGAGCGAATCCCGATACCACGGTCCAGGTGGGGTCGGAGCGGCGCGCGGTGCACGCTCGCGTCGCGACCGCCGAGGAGCGAGAGCGTCTGTGGCCGCGCGTGGCCCGGGCATATTCCGGTTACGACACCTACCAGAGCCGCACGGGTCGCAAGATCCCACTCGTGGTCCTCGAGCGCCGCGCGCTGTAGCGCCGTCCTCATTCGAAGCTCAAGCGGGCCTCGCCCTCGCGAAGTCGCGCCCGCCCCTCCGCCAGGCAGCGGTTCACCTTCGTATAGGTCCAGCCGCAGAGCTCGCAGATCTCCGCGTACGAGTACCCGTGCGCCTGGAGCACGATCGCGAGGCGCTCGTCCGGCTTGAGGAGGGCGAGGGCACGGGCGGCGGCTGCCACCCGGTCGCGCCGCTCGGCGTGCTCCATCGGCCCGGGGCGCTCGCACAGGAGGCGGTCGAAGAGGTCGCCGGCGCCGTCGCGCCAGGCCGCGAGGATACGCTCGCGGGCCCGGCGGACCGCCAGCGCCTCTCGACGGGTGACGACCTGCATCCAGGCGATCAGCGCGGCAGGCGGTCTGTCGGGCGACTTCGTCAGCAGGATCTCGACCGCGCGCTGGAACGCGTCCTCGGCGTCGTCCGCGCACAGCGACAGGCGTCTCGCGGTCCGCCGAAAATTTGGCTCGGCGGCCGCGAGGACGGCAAGCGCCCGCTCTCGGCGCCCGCCGGAGAGGGTGACCCTGTGGATCGCCACACACCGGACAACCCCTGGCCGCCGCGCGCCGCCCTCCCCTCGAGGCGGGCTGAAGCGCGCCGCCCATCGGCTCGGCGCTCGGCGTCTCCGCCACGAGCGGTCGCGTACCCTGCCGGACTGAGATGAGCAACTGTGTCGTCACCGGCGGGGCGGGCTTCCTCGGCTCGCATCTCTGCGACCGGCTGTTGGCCAAGGGCCACCGCGTGATCTGCATCGACAACCTCGATACCGGGTCGCTGCAGAACATCCAGCACATCCGCGATGAGCGGTTCACCTTCCTGAACCAGGACCTGACCGAGCCGGTGTCACTGGACGACGAGGTCGACTTCGTGTTCCACCTGGCCTCCCCCGCGAGCCCGATCGACTACGCGCGGCTGCCGCTCCACACCCTGAAGGTCGGCTCCTACGGCACGCACCACATGCTCGGCCTCGCCAAGTTCAAGCGCGCGCGGTTCCTGCTGGCGTCGACGTCCGAGGTCTACGGCGACCCGCAGGTGCATCCCCAGCCCGAGCATTACTGGGGGCACGTCAACCCCATCGGCCCGCGCGGCGTCTACGACGAGGCGAAGCGCTACGCCGAGGCCCTGACGATGGCCTACCACCGCCAGCAGGGAGTCGATACCTGCATTGCGAGGGTGTTCAACACCTTCGGCGCGAGGATGAGGCCCCACGACGGCCGCGCGATTCCGACCTTCCTGCGGCAGGCGCTCCAGGACAAGCCGGTGACCGTCTTCGGAGATGGAAGCCAGACGCGGAGCTTCTGCTACGTCGACGACCTGATCCGTGGCCTGGTGCTGCTCGCCGAGTCGGACGTGCACCTTCCCGTGAACCTGGGCAATCCCAAGGAGATGAGCCTGATCGAGCTGGCCGAGACCGTCATCGACGTCACGGGATCCCGATCGGAGATCGTGTTCGAGGCGCTGCCCGGCGACGACCCGCAGGTGCGCCAGCCCGAGATCACCCACGCCAAGCAGCTCCTCGGCTGGGAGCCCGAGGTGGAGCTTCGCGACGGGCTGCAGAGGACGATCGAGCAGGCGGGCGTCGAGCGACTCGTCGGCGCCACGGATTGAGCGACGGTTCGACCGAGCGAGCCTCGGACGGGGAGCGGGCGGCCCCGCTGCGGATCGCCCACCTGACGGCCACCTTTCCGCCCTATCCGGGCGGCGCCGGCAACACCTGCTACCGCTTCGCCAAGGGCCAGGCCGAGCGCGGTCATCACGTCGAGGTCTTCACGGCCCCCGCCGAGGGCGAGCCGCCGGATCCCGGCAAGGCCATCGTCCACCGGCTCGATCCGGTGGTCGCGATCGGCAACGCGCCGCTCATCCCCAAGCTCGCCGCGATCGAGGGGTTCGACGTGATCCACCTGCACTATCCGTTCATCTTCGGCTCCGAGCTGACCCTGCTCGGAAGGCTCAGCAGGCGACGGCGAAGCCAGGCCCTCCTGGTCCACTACAAGAACCGGCTGGTCGCCAGGGGTGCGCGCCAGGTCCCGTTCGAGACCTACGAGCACACGGTCGCGCCGCTGCTGGTGCGCACGGCTGATCGCGTCTGCGTCCTGTCGCCGGATCACGCCGCATCGGTGCCGTACCTGCGCCGCACCGGCCGGCGCGACCCCTCGAAGCTGATCGAGATGCCGAACGGCGTCGACACGCGCCTGTTCGCGCCGGGTCCCGACGAGGCGGGGATCCGCGCCGAGCAGGGCATTCCGGAGAAAGCGGTGGTCGTCGCCTTCGTGGCGACTCTCGACCGCGCCCATCACTTCAAGCGGCTGGACATCGCGCTGGCGGCGATTGCGGCGCTCGCCGACGAGCGCGTCCACGTGGTCGTCGCCGGCGCCGGCGAGCTGCTCGACGACTTTCGCCGGCAGGCGTCGGCCGCGGGGATCGCCGAGCGCGTGCACTTCCTGGGACGAGTGCCCCACTCGCGGCTCCCTGCCGTCCTGAGGGCGGCGGACCTGCTGCTGCTCACCACCGAGCCGCCCGAGTCCTTCGGCATCGTGCTGATCGAGGCGATGGCGTGCGGCCTGCCCACCATCGCCACCGAGTATCCGGGGGTACGGGCGGTCGTGGACGAGGATGAGACCGGGATCCTCGTCCCGCCGGGGGATCCCGATGCCGTGGCGAACGGGATCCGGCGGCTGGTGGATGCCGGACCGTCCGGGCGCGCCCAGATGGGCATCGCCGGCCGCGAGAAGGCGGAGCGGCTCTGGAGCTGGCCCAGCCTGCTCGACCGCATGGACCGCGCGTACGCGGCGGCGATCGCCGAGCGACGCCGGAGGACCGCGTGAACCTGCTGCTCGTCGCGTACTTCTATCCCCCGTGCCGCGACACCGGCGCCCACCGGCCGGCCGCGATGGCCAAGTGGCTGCGCCGACTGGGTCACCGGGTGACGGTGCTGACGACGTCCGCGTACGGCGAGGGCGATCCAGCCGCCGAGGAGGGGGTGGCACGGTCGGCCGATCTGCAGCGGGTCCGCGCCCGTGTGGGTGGTCGCGATCGCGTCGACGCCTTGTTCGACTCCGATACGTACTCTGGACGCCCGCACGTGCTCAGCCGTATCCTCGTTCCGGAGCCGCTGGTCGCCGCCTGGGCCCCGTTCGCGCGCCGCGAAGCGCTGCGCCTCCACGCGCGCGAGCGCTTCGACTGCGTGATCACGAGCTCCCCGCCGGAATCGGTGCACCTGGTCGGCCGCGCCCTGCAGCGCCGCGGCGTCCCATGGGTCGCCGACGTGCGCGACGGGTGGACGTTCGAGCCGATCCGTCCCGAGTTTCCGACCGCGGTCCAGCGGCGCCTGGATGGCTGGCTCGAGCGCCGCTGGCTCGGCGCCGCCGATGCCGTGGTCTGCGTCAGCCGGCCAGCGGCCGACGACCTCCGCGCTCGCCTTGGGCTTCACCCCGAGCTGATCCCGAACGGCTGGGATCCGGATCTCGCCGAGACCACGGCCGGCTCCGAGGTCGCGGATCGCCTGCTCGACGAGAAGCGGGTCTCTCTCGTCTACACGGGCCGGTTCGGGAGCTACGGCCGCGACCCGAGGGTGCTGATCGAAGCTCTGGGCGTCCTCGTGAGGGAGAATCCGGCGGCGGCGGAGAAGCTCGAGCTCATCGTCGCCGGGCCCCTGACGGACGACGAATCCGCCCTGATGCGGAGCGACGTGTCGCCCGCGCGCATCGTGCTCGCCGGCACCTTGCCGCGGCCGGACGCTCTCGCGCTTCAGCGCGGAGCGGACGCCCTGCTCCTGCTCGCATCCGCCCGACGCACCCAGCTCCTGAACTTCAAGCTCTTCGAGTACCTCGCGGCCGGGCCGCCGATCCTCGCTCTCGCCGCCGGAACGGAGGCCGGCCGGGTCGTCGCCGAGGCCGGCGGCGAAGCGGTTGCGGCCGATGACGCCGGCGCGATCGTCACCGCGCTACGGCGGCTGGCCGCGGGCGATCTGCGCCCCTCCGATCCCGCGGCGCGCGAGCGCTACTCCTATCCGGGCGTGGCGGAGCGAATGGCCGCTGTCGCCCAGGGTGCGATCTCGCGCTCCCTGCAAGACTCGTAGCGATGCCCTCGGTCCTGATCTACGCCGACACGCTGCGCTCGCCCGAACTGCGGCACGAGATACCCGTCGAGATCATGGACCCCTTCCTCTACGCGGAGGTCGATGGGCACCGCTACGTCGTGATCAGCCAGCTCGAGGTCGAGACGGTGAAGGCCGCCGCCCCCGACATCGATGTCATCCAGCCGGAGCAGCTCGGGTGGGACGAGCTCGTCGAGCGTTACGCGGATTGGGAGGACGCGGAGCAGGAGCTCGTCGTGCGGGCGTGCAGGCGGATGGGGATCGGCGAGGCGGTCGCCCCGGCGACCTTTCCGCTGGAGCTTGCGGATCGGCTGCGGGCCGCGGGCGTCGAGCTGACCGGGGACCACCGCGCCTTCGAGCAACGGCGACGCGCGAAGACCGAGCCCGAGCTCGCCGGGATCGAGCGGGCGCAACGCGCCGCGGAGGCCGCGATGACCGCGGCGGCCGAGCTCCTGCGCGCCGCCGAACCCGCCGATGGCGTCGTCCAAGCCGGCGGTGAGCCGCTCACCAGCGAGCGGCTGAGGGACGCCATGTATGCGGCCATGTCGTCCCACCCGGTGACCTGCGAGGAGCCGATCGTCGCCCACGGCCCCCAGGCCGCGATCGGCCACGAGCGCGGCTCCGGTCCGATCGCGCCCTCTGAGCCGGTGGTGATCGACCTGTGGCCGCGGGACACGGAAAGCGCTTGCTTCGCGGACATGACGCGCACGTTCGTCGTCGGCGACGTCCCGGAGGAGATCCGCCAGTGGCATTCCGTCTGCGAGGAGGCGCTCGAGCGCGCGAAGGCCGCCATCCGGCCCGGCGCGAACGGCCGCGATCCGTTCGAGGCCGCCTGCGAGCTCTTCCACGAGCACGGCCTTCCCACGCAGCTCTCGAAGGACCCCGGGGTCACGCTCACCGAGGGCTTCAACCACTCGCTGGGCCACGGCGTGGGGCTGCAGGTTCACGAGGCCCCGAGCCTCGGCCGGACCCGGGGATACGAGCTCGTGCCCGGCGACGTGCTGGCCGTCGAGCCGGGTCTCTACCGACCCGACATCGGCGGCGTGCGACTCGAGGATCTCGTCGTCGTCACCGAGAAGGGCGCTGAAACCATCACCCGGTACCCATACGTGCTCCAGCCGTAGGGACCTATCCTTCCCCTGTGGCGACGCGCCCAACCGAGAAGCCCCAGCAGCCCTCGTCCGGCGACGATGACCGCTCCTCGGAGCAGGTCGAGGCCGTCGAGGAGGATCTGCACCGCTACATCGCGCCAGTCGTCGGCCTGGACGATCCGCGGCGGTTCACCGACTCGGGCATCGAGGTGGACCGGCTCTACGACGCCGATGACGTCGCGCCCGGCCTCGAGGAGCGGCTGGGCGAGCCGGGCTCCTATCCCTTCACTCGCGGCATTCATCCGGGCATGTACCGCGACCGGCTGTGGACCATGCGCCAGTACGCGGGCTACGCGAGCCCCGAGGACACCAACGAGCGCTACCGGTACCTGATCGAGCACGGATCGACCGGCCTCTCGATGGCGTTCGATCTGCCGACCCAGCTCGGGCGCGACTCGGACGACCCGCTGTGCGCCGGCGAGGTGGGACGTACCGGCGTCCCGATCGACACGATCGAGGACATGCGGATCTGCTTCGACCAGATCCCGCTGGACGAGGTGTCCACCTCAATGACGATCAACGCCCCGGCCGCGATCCTGCTCCTGCTGTACGAGTTGGTCGGCGAGGAGCAGGACGTCGAGGCCGAGAAGCTGCGCGGCACCGTCCAGAACGACGTCCTGAAGGAGTACGTGGCCCGCGGGAACTACATCTACCCGCCCGAGGCCACGATGCGGCTGACCACCGACATCTTCGAGTACTGCCGCAAGCACGTGCCGAAGTGGAACACGATCTCGATCTCCGGCTACCACATCCGCGAGAAGGGCTGCTCGGCCGTCCAGGAGGTGGCCTTCACGCTCGCCAACGCGATCGCCTACGTGGAGGGCGCGCTCGCCCGCGGCCTGGCCGTCGACGACTTCGCGCCGCGGGTCGCCTTCTTCTTCAACTGCCACAACAACGTCTTCCAGGAGATCGCGAAGTTCCGGGCGGTGCGCAGGATGTGGGCGAAGATCATGCGCGACCGCTTCGGCGCCGAGGACGCGCGCTCGCAGACGATCCGCTTCCACACACAGACGGGCGGCGTCACCCTGCAGGCTCAGCAGCCCGAGGTGAACATCATCCGCGTCGCCCTCCAGGGTTTCGCAGCTGTGACCGGCGGCACGCAGTCCCTCCACACCAACGGCTTCGACGAGGCGCTCGCCCTGCCCACGGAGCGCTCGGCCCGGATCGCGCTGCGCACGCAGCAGGTGCTGGCCTACGAGTCCGGCGCGGCCGACACCGTGGACCCGTTTGCGGGCTCCTACTTCATCGAGTCGCTGACCGACGAGATCGAGGCGAGGTCCTGGGACCTGATCGACAAGGTCGAGCAGCTCGGGGGCTCCGTCGAGGCGCTCGAGTTCATCCAGCGCGAGATCGAGGAGTCGGCTGCCTCCTACCACGAGCGCTACCGGACCGGTCAGGACATCGTGGTGGGGGTCAACAAGTTCGTGACCGACGTGATCGACGACGTCGAGATCCTGCGAGTGGATCCGGAGGCCGAAAAACGCCAGCTCCAGCGCCTGCGCCGCTTCAAGGA
>JBKPFQ010000077.1:0-6774 GCA_046728915.1 Actinomycetota bacterium
AACCTTGCGTCGTCGGGGAGCGCCGATCCACACTGGGCGCAGCTGGTCATGACCCGATTTGACGCGCCGAAAGGGGTTGGAGGCTGACCTGGATGGAAGGTGGTCATCGTCAGAGGCCCCGTGTGCGCTGTTACAGTCAGCTGCGACTGGCATACTGGCCAAGGAGGAGAAATGGATCTTCGCGGGCGCACGGCAGCGACCGGAGGTCCGGGCGCCGAGGCCGGTGACGGCGGAGTGCAGCCGTCCGTCCTAGAGGCCAAGCTCGACTGGAGGGAGCTCGGGCGCCGAGTAGCGCTGATGCGGAGCGCTCCGCTGCTTCAAGGAATGTCCTGGGAGCTGCTCGCCACACTCGCTCCCGCGTTGCGGCGGGAGACCGCGGAGCCGGGCACGGTCCTCTACCGACAGGACGAGCCCGCGATCCGCCTTTATCTGATCGAAGCGGGGCGCCTCCTGCGCGTGCGGGCCGGGGAAGGCGGCACGCAGACAGAGGAGCTTGGGCCCGCCGACACATGTGGGGATGCGGTCCTGTGGGCGGCGCCCACGTACCGCGCCACGGCACGCGCCGAGTCGCCGCTCACTCTCTGGGCGCTCGACGCCGGCGAGCTGGGCACGCTTCGTGAGGGACATCCGGCCTTGGACGCGGCGCTCAGGGCATGCCGGCCGGGGACCGAGGCGCCGGCCGAAGTCAAGCCCGAGCACGGCGTCCGTGTGGATGTGCGTGAGCTCGGCAAGAGCATCGGCGAGGGAAAGAAGGTGCTCCACTCGGTCAGCTTCTCAGTCGAGCCGGGCGAGCTGGTGGCGATCGTCGGGGGTAGTGGCGCCGGCAAGTCGACGCTACTCGACGCCATCGCCGGGGTGCGCCCGGCCGATGAGGGGACAGTGCTCTTCGACGGGATGCCGTACTACGAGCATCTCGAGGAATACCGCTCGGCGCTCGGGTACGTGCCTCAGGACGACATCATCCACGCCGAGCTGTCGGTGATCGCGACGCTCCGCTACGCGGCGCGGCTGAGGTTGCCGGACGGCACCTCGCCAGGCGCGCGGGAGTCGGCCGTCGCCGACGTCATGGACGCTCTCGACCTCACGCAGCGCGCGGAGCTCCGCATCGGTTCGCTCTCGGGCGGCCAGCGAAAGCGGGCGAGTATCGCGGTTGAGCTGCTGACTAAGCCGCACGTCTTCTTCCTCGACGAGCCGACCTCGGGGCTCGATCCCGCGACCGCCGCAGAGCTCCTCCGATTGCTGCGCCGGCTTGCCGACTCCGGTCGGACAGTCGTGCTCACGACGCACTCGATGCAGGACCTTGGCATCTGCGACAAGCTGATCGTCCTCGCCCGCGACGGCCACTGCGCCTTCGTCGGGGCGCCCGAGGCGGCGGTCGACCACTTCCAGGTCGGCCACGACGAGATGTACGAGCGCCTCGCCGGTGAGGCGACGCCCGCGGAATGGGCCCGTCGCTTCTCCGAGGTCTCCGAGCAGCCTGATGCGTCGCACGATGCCCAGCAGGCCGCGCGGGCTCCGCGCCCGCTGGGTCCGCCGGGCGCGCACCCGATCGGGCCGCTCCGGCAGTGCGCCGTCCTGAGCCGGCGGAACCTCGACATCCTGGTGCGCAACCGGCTTACGCTGGCGATCCTGCTGGGCTCGCCGGTGCTCGTGGTGCTGATGCTCGTGGTGCTCTTCAAGCCCGACGCGTTCGACTTCGCCGACCCAAGCCCGAGCGCGACGATCATGATCGTCTACTGGATCGCGTTCGGTGGCTTCTTCTTCGGACTGACCTACGGGCTGCTCCAGATCTGCACCGAGTTCCCGATTCTCCGCCGCGAGCGGTTCGTCGGCATCCGCATCGGCCCGTACGTGCTCTCGAAGGTCGCCGTGCTGGCGCCTCTGCTGCTCGCCATGTCCGTGATCATGATCGTGGTTCTCAGGCTGTTTGACCGGCTTCCGGAGGCGAGTCTCGGCACCTACGCCGTGCTCACGGTCACGCTCCTGCTCGACGCGCTGGCCGCGCTCGCTCTCGGGTTGCTGACCTCGGCCGCCGTGACCGGGCCCGCCCAGGCAACAATCGCGCTGCCCATGCTCTGCTTTCCGCAAGTCCTCTTCTCGGGAGCGATTCTCCCGGTTCCGATCATGGCGACGATCGGGAAGGCCGTTAGCTATCTGATGGCCGACCGCTGGGCCTTCGAGGGCCTCGGCCACGAGCTCGGGCTGAATCGCCTGCTGGGGGAGGGCGGCTCCCCGCTCGGGCCGCCGCTGCTCGCCGAGTACGGCAACACCTTCTCGCGGGGGACCTGGATCGCCTGGACGATCCTGGCGGGTATGACCCTCACCTTCCTGATCGGTGCGGTGGCGGTCTGCGCGCGGAAGTGCCGCCCAGCCGCACAGTTCGTTTGAGCGCTCGAGCTCGCCGGCGACGCGGTCGGCGAGAGGAACTGAGCGCGAACCCCGACGGCTTTTGGGTGTCCCCAGTGACCCGCGGACGAAGTTCTGCCTCACCCGCACTCGACTCGCCACCCAGTCGATGTCACGCCAGCGCAGTCCTAGCAGCTCGCCTTGGCGAAGGCCGGTCATGGTCGGGGTCAGGTAGAGGGCACGATCGGGGTGCACCGAGCGGGTGATCCACGGGGACGGCTCGCAGAAGCGCCTCGAGTTCCTCCAGGTCGAGGAAGCGGATATCGGTGTTCTCCTCAACCCGGGGTCTGTTTCCCTAGTCCATGCGGCTCGGGTAGCCGGAGTCCGCATGGCTAGTGGCGAAACGCGCTCTGCGTCGTCATCCGTCGTCGCGTGTCGTGACGAGCGGATCAGCTCGACAAGCTGGAGGTCACTGGTTCGAGCCCAGTAGCGCCCATCGTCCACGGGTCCGCGTCAGGCAGCGACAAGGCGCGACATTGTGCCTAGAGAGGCCGCTAACGGGCGCTGATCGGCCCTAAGCGCTCCCGGCTACTGGTAGCTGGCTGGTAGCAGCAGGGGCGGTAGCAGGCGGCTTGCTACCAGCCGAAGAGACTTAAGCACCCGCAAGCACCCGCGCGGAACTCGCCCGCCTGTTGGCGGCGCTCCGGAGAGCACCGGCTTGGAGACGCGCGGGAAATAAAAACGAGGCCCGACCAAGCCAACGTAGCGCCCAAGGGGTCGGACCTCGCTAATACCCCCATAGGTATCGAGCCCAGGGGAACGGGACGCCTCAGACGCGCGGAACGGTTTGGAAGATCGAAAGTTGAGGGAAAGCCTTGGGAACGCGCTCCAGAACCGTGCAGTGAGCCCCGGCACGGCTTAAAAGTCTTAGGGCCCCGGCCTGGGGTGGTGACGAGGGAGTGAGGGGAAGTTGCGGAATTGGCGTCCGCGTTGAAGTATCTGGCTCACGTCTGTACCTCGTCAGCGTCTTGAAACGGCATACCGCACACCGTGAGGGAATAGAGAGACGTTCCACCTTCCTACATGCAGTAGGGGGTGGTGCGCCCGCAGGCTCCCACTCCCATGAGGGTATGTACTAGCGCCGCGTGGCGGCTACAGCGAGCGATAGCTCGCAACAAAAAAAGGCAGCAGGCGAGCACGTTCAGGAGGAGCCGCAAGGCGACGACGACTGCGAGCTACCGGAAAGGAAACAGCTTGTGAGTTACAACCGCAAACTCGCCGCAGCGGCGCGCCGAGTCCGCGCGCTTGTCGAGCCGCTGCCCGAACACCTACGGCCCGACGTTGTGGCGGAATGGGCCGAGCTGTTGGACGACCTCGACGGCAAGAGCGACCGCGCTGACTCGTTCGAGATCCGCGAGGGGCGTGGCGGTCCGCTAGCGGAGCCCGGCGACCCGGACGCCGCCGCCTATGCGGAGGGCGCCGCGCTGCCCAACCCGGGCGCGAAGCTCGCCGGTCCCACCTTCGAGGAGTGGCTCGCGGCGGCCTAGGTGTAGTTCCTCGTCGTCGCGACCGCGGCGACGCTGGCGTGCTGGTTCCCTGGGCCGGGTCCGGCCACCGAGCTGGCGGCTCGATCCGATAAGAATCACGATTAGGCGGGCCGTCCCGAACATCAGCTCCGATCAGCCCACTGAGACCAGAGAGTTCTTCGCCGACCTCCTCGGCTTCGAGGTGGCGATGGACCTGGGCTGGGTGGTGACCCTCGCCTCACCGACCAACGCCACGGCCCCGGTAACGATCATCGGCAACGACGACCCGGCGGCGCCCGGCATCTCGGTCGAGGTGGATAACGTCGACGCCGTCCACGCCAGAGCAGTGGAGCTTGGCGTCGAGATCGCCTATCCCCTGCGCGACGAGGAGTGGGGTGTCCGGGCGCTTCATGCTTCGCGAGCCGAGCGGGACGACCGTGAACATCGTCTCCCACCGATCGGATTAGGCGAACCTGCATCGCAGCCCGCACATCGAGCTCCCGTCCGGACCGCCGAGCATGTTGGACACCTATCCAAAATCAGGCGGAAAGATCAGGTGGCGAATGGATTCGCCCCCTAAGGGCGAAGGCCGGGCGGGTTACCTTACGTCGCGGTTACAACCGCCTCGGAGCCCGGATGTGGCGGGCTCAGCCGCTCCCGGTCCACGCAAGCCCTGACAGTCCGCACCGCGACTGAGGCGCTTTGGAGCCTGGCGCATAATGAGGGCAAGCGGCGTTGCACTGTCGCTCTCGGTCGGACCAGCGAGGTTGGATCATGCGCACCAAGTTGTTCTCGCATCGTGCTTTCGGTCGGCGGGCGCTCGCGGATGCCGGTTCGTCGGAGCGCGGAGCGACGGTCGACCACCGTGACGCTCGCCCGCGTCGGCGGAGGCGCGGCGGCGAAGCGACGGGGCCGGCCGCGCTCGCCCCGGACGAGTTCGACCGGCAACAGGTGTTGCTGCTTGCGGTGTTGCGGCGCGCGGGCGGCGCGCCGGTGAGCTACGCCGACCTGCGCGAGGCGGGCATCGAGCTTCCGGCGAGCGTGGTGTCGGAGCTCCAGCTGGCCGGAGTACCCGTGCAGCGGTGCCCCCGTGAGAGCTTCGCCGAGACGGGCCGCGGGGCGGGGGTCCGCCTCGATCCAGCTCGCAACCCGGTGGGCGCGGCCCCTTCTCGCGACGCATATCGCGCCGCGGATCGCACACAGCCGCTCCCCGCCGGCGCCTACTCGGAGGCGGCAGCAGCCCGCGCGAGGCGCCCGCCCGGCGTCGCCGGTGGCGTCCCCGGCGGCCAGGCGGCGCCGGGGTGGACCTCGAAGGTCGGCGTCGTGGCGTGGCGCAGGGCCTACAACGCCGTGCAAGCAGCGGCGGCCAGCGGCCGCGCGGCCGCCGCGCGCGCGAGCTCAAGCGTCCGCGGTTACGCGACCGCCAGGGGCGACGTCGCCTACCGGGATCGAACCCGAGCCGACGGCGGGCGCCCGCACTGGCTCGCCGTCGCCGCCGGCGGGCGCTGGCTGGCCGTGCTGGCGCTGCTGGCGGCGGGCGCGGCCGTGGTCGCGCTGGTGCTGGCCTCTCTCGGCGGGGGCCAAGGCACCCGTGGCCCCGTGGCTCGCCGTCACCCGGCGAGACCCGCCGCCTCCTCGACCACCGCCCCCTCCCCGAGGAACATCTCGGGCGGCGCGGGGCCGCCGAGGGCCACCACCACCGGCGGTCAGCAGCCGCCGGCTGGCGGGCAGCAACCGCCGGCTCGCCGGACGTCCTCGACGCCGGTCTCGCCGACCCTCGCGACCCGGCTTGAGTCTCGCGGCCACGCCCTGCTCGAGTCGGCGCGCTACCAGGACGCAGTTTCGGTTCTCAGACGCGCGCTGGCGGCAACCGGTGAGAGCCTCGGTGCCTGTCTGGAGCCGGCCAGCGGAACCTGTCTGACCTACGCCTACGCGCTCTATGACCTCGGCCGGGCCCTGCGCCTGAGCGGGGATCCGGCGGCCGCCGTGCCGATCCTGAAGCGCCGGCTTGAGATCGACAACCAGCGCTCAACCGTGGAGGCCGAGCTCGAGCTTGCGCGTCAGGGGGCTGAGTGAGCGGCGGGCCCATCTCCGATGCCGTTCGCGGCCCGTCTAGCGCGCCCCAATTCACACACTGCGTGGAACCGGCGAGCCAACGGATCTTAGTCCCGGCTCTCGTCCCGATCCGGCGGCGGAGCCGGCCCCAGCGATCGGCTTACCGGATCGTCGCTGCTCGACCGGTGGCGCATGGACCGCGAGGCGTCGGGCGGCTGAGGGCTATCGCCTACCGTTCCCGCGGGCCATGGCGCGCCGTTGTCACCGACCATGAAGGGGCCGAGGTGGCCGGCGCGATGCCTCAAACTCGGAGATCGTGGCCGCTCGCGATGCGGTCATACTGCGTGCATGGCTGAGGAGGAGCGGAACCGCGCCGAGACGGCGAGCGCTGAGCGTGCGGAAGCCGCGCTCCAGCCTGCGCCATCCGAGGCGGTGCGCCCCGAGGTCCCCGCCGACATCCGCGACGTTTCCTTCCATCAGGCGATGCGCGGCTACTCCCGCCGCGACGTCGATAGCTATGTCGAGCGCGTCAACGCCTTGATCGCCGAGCTCGAGATCACGCGCTCGTCGGAATCCGCGATCAGGCACGCGCTCGCCCGGGTGGGCGAGCAGACGAGCGGCGTCCTGCAGCAAGCTAGCGAGACCGCCAACCAGATCACACAGTCCGCGCGCGCCGACGCCGACGCCGCGCTTGCCGAGGCGAGATCCGAGGCGACCGGGATCGTCACCGAGGCAAAGGGCGAGGCGGAGGGGATCGTCGATAGCGCGAAGGCGCAGTCGAGGGAGCTCCGAGAGCGGGAGGAGCGTAGGCTCGAGGAGCTCCGTCGCCGGGCCGAGGAGGAGCTCG
>JBKPFQ010000078.1:0-7294 GCA_046728915.1 Actinomycetota bacterium
TACGGAGATGGCCTTGTCGCGGTCGTTCGTACGTTCCTCGAGCCGTGTGGCCGACCTCCTTCGCGCTGAAGCGGCTGACCAGCGCCGAAGAGAAAAAGATCGGCGCGCTCGTGAAGAAAGCGGTGAGCTGAGGACTGAGCCGGGACTCCGGCCGCTGCCGGTGGCCCTCAGCCGGGCAGGTCCTCGGGCCGCTTCCTGGCGAACTTCCCCTCGAGCATCCCAGTTGCCTGTCCCACCTCGATCAGATAGCCGTCGGGGTCGCGCATGTAGCAGCGCACCTCCGCCATACGGTCGATCGGCTCGGTGACGAAGTCGGCCCCTTTGGCCTTCCAATCGCGGTAGCACGCGTCGATGTCGGCAACTCTCAGGTTGAGGAAGGTGGAGACCTCATTTGAGGGCTCGTAGGGGACGACCGAGATGCCCGGCTTGTCCGGGGTCGGCCCGCCGCCCGGGTTCATGATGATCCAGCCGTTGGCAAGCTTGACGACGCAGGGGTTCTCCTCGAGCACCACCTGACCGCCGAGCACGTCCGCATAGAAGGCCCTCGAGCGAGCGACATCCCGGACAATCAGGAAGTGGGTCATCAGGATGCCTTCGGCCGGCGCGGGGAAGTTCTCGAGGTCGAGCTTGGGTTGTTCGTCAGTCATCTTTCGCTCCTCACTCTCACCGCGGTCCCACCCCCGAAGCGGAACTCCAATCGCGGTCGCTGCTCCCCGCGACTCACGTTAACGCGATCGCGCGCAGCCCCGAGGTCAGGTGCCACGGACGACCTCGTCTAGCATCGACGTCATGGGCGTAAGGAGTCTCGATCATGTGCATCGTCTCCTTTCTGCGCGCCAGTTGCGCGCCAGTCAGGGTCCTGTTCGGCGAGTCTTGGCGGGTCCCGGCGGGTCGTAAAAGCGCATAGCCCTCCAAAACTTCGCGTACTGAAGCCATCCGTTGAAGATCTTCAAGATCGGCAAGCTCTAGACGGACCTTTCAGCAACCGACTAGCGCCTGCGCCGGCGCCGGGCATCACCCCGGGGCCGTCGCAGTCGTTGTCAGGCGCCTCGCGGTGAGACGCTCGGAGGGGGTCGTCGGGAGGGTGCGCGGGGTGTGAACTGCCCCGCTCGGGGAGGAGTATTACGAGCGTGTTGGTGCGCCGACCCGATCGGATCTGATGGCCCAGGGGGCCCTGACGGAGGAAGCGGACGTGCGCGAGGCATACGCCGCGCATGCGGGCGAGCTGTACGGGTTCGCCCTGCGATCGCTGGAGGACCCCGGGATGGCCGAGGAGGCCGTTCAGGACACGTTCCTGCGTGCCTGGCGCGCCGGCGATCGATTCGACCCCCAGATCGGGTCATTGCGGACCTGGCTCTTCTCGATCCTGCGCAACGTGGTCATCGACCTCGGTCGCGCGCGATCCGTTCGCCCCGTGACGACCGGCGAGGTGCCGGAGCAAGGGCACGAGCCGTTCGAGGAGATACTCGTCAGCTGGCAGGTCGAGGAGGCGCTGCGCAGGATCGGCGACCAGCACCGGCGGGTCCTCGTGGAGACGTATCTGCGTGGACGGCCGTACGCGGAGGTCGCCGGGGACCTCGGCGTGCCGGAGGGAACGGTCAAGAGCAGGGTGTACTACGGGCTGCGAGCGCTTCGCAACGCATTGGAGGAGATGGGCTATGACGGCTGACGAGTGCCGCATCTGGCGCGAGCGCCTCGGGGCCCTGGTCCTCGGCCAGCTCGGCCCCGAGGAGCGGGCCGCTACGGAGGCTCATCTCGAGGGCTGCGCGGACTGCCGGGCGGAGGCGGACGCGCTTGCGCCGATGGCGGACGTGCTGCGGCGAGCCGATCCGGAGAAGCTTGGGCCCACCCCGGCTCCGCCGCCCCACCTGGCCGATCGCATCGCCGGGCAGATCGCCACCGAGCGCCGAGTGGCCCATCGCCGGCGCGTGCGGGTGGCGATCGGCCTCGGGGCGGCGGCTGCGGCCGCGACGGCGGCGATCCTCCTCGCGACCGTCTTCTCGGGATCGCCCGCCGAGCGGTCGACGGCCCAGACCGTGACCTTCCGCGGCCTCCCCAAGGACGTGTCCGTCCACGCCACGCTCGAGCCGCGCCCGTGGGGCAGCGACGTGAGCGTCTGGGTGCGGGGCTTTCGACCGGGGACCCTCTGCACGGTGTGGCTGCGGCGCGAGGACGGGACGCGCATCCCGGCGGGATCGTTCCGCTACGTCTACTCCGGCGACAGCGAGGAGCCCCAGCTGAGCTCGGGCCTGGATCCGCCGGAGGTGACCGCGATCGGGCTCGAGGCCGGAAACAAGACCTTCATCGCCCCGATCCACGCCCACGCCGGCGCGTCCGGCGCGGCCCGCAGCTAGCCGGGGAAGAGCGGGAGCCCGCCGCGCCCGGAAGGCGCGGCGGGCCTCCCCCCGCCCGGATCTGCGATAACGCATGCATGGAGCGGCTCAGCCCCGACGACACGCGCATCCTGCGGCTGGAATCGGACGTCATCGCGGGCCACACGATGAAGGTCGTAATCGTCGAGCCGCCGGATGGAGCCGACCCCCCAACCCTCGATCTGTTTCGTCGCAGGGTCTCCTCGCGGCTCGCGGGACACCGCAGGGCCCGCCAGCGCCTCGCGCCCACGCCGCTCAACATCGCGACGCCCGCGTGGGTCGACGACACGCATTTCGACATCCGGCGCCACGTTCGCCTGGCCTCGGAGCCCGTGCGCGACCAGACCGACCTGGTCGCGTTCGCGGGCAAGGCGATGGCCGAGCGACTCGACCACTCGCGGCCGCTCTGGTGCATCGACGTGGCCGGTCCCCTCGACGACGGTCGGACGGTGCTGGTCATCCGGATCCACCACTGCATGGCCGACGGCGTCACGGCGCTGCGGATGCTCTCCCAGCTCCTGTGGGATGACGGGGATGACCGGGAGCCCGGCTCCGCGGACGGCTGGACGGCGCGGCCCGAGCCGAACGCGGCACGGCTGCTGGCCACCGGCGTCGGCAACCGCATGCGGGACCTGGGCGGGGCGGTCGCGAACGGCGCGCGAGCAGCGGTATCCCCGCGGCGCTGGCGAGACACCGGCCGCGGCCTCGCGGCGCTCCCCGGAGCCCTTCGCCGCGAGCTGTGGCCGCTGGGTGCCGACACCGCCTTCGACCGGCGCATCGGAGGCGACCGCGAGCTCGCCTTCACCTCCTGCAGCCTGGCCGACCTGAAGCGGATCGAGCACTCGGTCGGGAGCGGCGTCACCGTCAACGACGTGGTCCTGGCGATGGTCGCAGGCGCCATCCGCCGCTGGCTTTCGACTCACGATGAGCCCATGGAGGCGATGCGGGTGCAGATCCCCGTGAGCATGCATCACCGCGACGAGGACGGCGACGCCCTCGGAAATCGCGACTCCTTCCTTTTCTGCGACCTCCCCATCTCCGAGCCAGACCCGCGCGCCAGGCTGATCGCGATCAACGCCGAGACCCGGAGCCGCAAGGAGCACCACGACCCTGACGAGCTCTACTCCTTCTTCCACAGCCTTTCCCACATCCGCCCGCTGTACAAGGTGGCCTCGGGATTCGCATCGGGCCCGCGGGAGTTCGCGCTGTCGGTCTCAAACGTCCCCGGGCCCAGGGAGCCCGTGAGCCTTCTCGGAGGGCACGTGGGCGAGCTCTACTCGGTCGCCGAGCCGGCCGACCGCCATGCCCTTCGAGCGTCGGCGATCTCACTCGCCGGCACGATGGGGCTTGGCTTCTGCACGGATCCCGGCGCGGTGCCCGGCGTCACTGACCTGGCCCACGGGCTGGACGAGTCGCTGGCTGAGCTGCTGGAGCTCTGCTGAGCGCTGCGCCGCGCTGCTTGACTGGGCACTGAGGGGGGGATCGGCCGTCCCGTGCCGTCAGCTCGGTCGAGCCTGGACTTTGTCCCCCCAGAGGCAACAAAGTCCAGGGTCAAGCGTTGGCGGGCGGCCCCGGGCTCCCCTGGGTGCGCCGTTTTGGAGCTGCCTAGCCCCGGCCCGCGTCCCGGAACTTCACCATCCCGCCCAGCACGCCCACGTACGCTGTGCCGTCCGGCGCGAGGGTGATCGGGGCGTAGTTGTTGTTGTAGCCCAGGCCCTCGCCGGAGAGTCGGTGCCAGACCGGCTTGCCCGTCTCGAAGTCCAGGGCGGTCAGGTACCAGGCGTCCTGGTCGTCCTCACGCTTCGGCTTCGTGTACGTGTAGATGAGGCCCGCCCTGCCGGAGACCTTCGGCACGACCGACGGGGCGCGCACGTCGCTGCGCCAGACCCTGTGGCAGCCGCGGCCGTCGCGGTCCACGTCGACCCGCGCGAGGCCCGGCGCCGTGACGCCTCCGTTCTCGGTCGCCGTGATCTTGTAGCCGTAGTTGTTCTCGGTGATGAGCGCCCGCCCGGCGCCGATCAGCGATTGGTCGGTGGAGGACGCACCCTTGTGGAAGACCGGCTTGCGGCAGATGACCCGCCGGCCCTTGGCGTTGGCTCGGCGCTGGAGGACCATGATATGAACGGGGTCCGCGTTGTCCGTGATCGCCACGTAGCGGCCGCCGCCTAGGATCGTGGGCGTCGTGCCGGAGCCCGCCTCAGTCTGGCCCGGCTTGACCGTGCCGTCGTTCGGATAGCCGTGCCGCCACACGGTCCGCACGTGGCCGTGCCTTGCGGTCAGCCGATAGAGCGCGGCGTCGGTCACGACGTAGACGCCGCGGCGCTCGTCGACGGCGAACGAATTGCCGATCGGCGCGCCGAGGTCGCGCGTGTGGACCTTCCCCGTCTTGCGGTTGACCCAGCCGACCACGCCGTCCCGGGACGCGAACCAGATTCGGCCATCCCAGTCGGGGAGCGCCGAGACGATCTTGTCGTCGCCCGCGAGCCGCCCCGACAGGTCGAAGTCCCGCCGTCGCTCGAGGCCGGGGCCCGGTGTCTCGGCGATGACGAAGACGTGGCGCGTGGTGGTCGGCGCGACCACACGATCCTTGTGGTCGAGGTAGAAGTAGCCGCCCGCACTGAAGTCGGTGAACGGATTGCCGGCGCGGGGCTGCCGCGGCGGCATCTCGTAGGTGGCCAGCGGCGTCAGCGTCTTCGGGTCGATGATCGCGACGACCGGCCTGTCGAGCCCCACGCAGACCGTCACCAAGCGTCCCAGCGAGTCGAAGGTGATCGAGGCGCACTCGCGGGTCAGCACGGTGCCCAGATACGACGCCGACTGCGTCTGCGTGCCGCGGCCGAGCGGCCCGCTCCAGCGGTACGTGTCGGTCTGGTAGGCGTCGTCGTGGAGGTTGGAGACCCCGTTGGGCGCCATGAACGGATGCCGCGGAACGCGCGGCAAGAAGAACGGATCCGGCCTCGCCGCGGAGCCCTCGAAGGGCTTGATGTCGCCGGCCATCGGCCCCTGCGGAATCGGGGTCGGCGTCACGCCGGCGGTCTGCGCACCGGCACCCGGCGGGGTCGCCAGCAGCGCGACCAGGGTGATCGCCAGCGCTCCCGCTCGCCGCATCATTCGAACCGCCAGGCTACCCCCGGCACCCGAATCACGTGCCAGTTGATTCAAGGATGGAAGAATGGGGATGATGGCGGCTCAAAAGCCCCTGGAACTGATCCTCGCCCGGAACTTGCTCACCAGCATCTCGACGCCCGCGTTTCTCGTCGACCAGGAGGCCGCCCTGGTCTTCTACAACGAGGCCGCAGGAGCTCTGCTCGGTCGCTCGTTTGAGGACGTCGGGCGGATGTCGCCGGAGGAGTGGACCTCCACCTACGGCCCCTTCGGCCCCGACGGCAAGCCCCTCGAGCTGGACGAGCTCCCGACCACGCGGGCCATTCGCGAGGGCCGCCCCGCGCACGCCGTGTTCACGATCCGCTCGGCCAACGGCGGCAAGCGGGAGATCGAGTCGAGCGCCTTCCCGATCGTGGCGTCGGAGGAGGGCTCGTCCGGGGCGATGGTCTTCTTCTGGCCACAGGGGACGAACGGAGCGGAGGACGCATGAGGATCAAGGTGTGGGGAGCGCGCGGTTCCGTGCCGGCTCCAGGCCCGGAGATGAACCGCTACGGGGGCAACACCTCCTGCGCCGAGATCACGCTGGCCAGCGGCGAACACCTCATCCTCGACGCGGGCACCGGGATCCGCACGCTTGGCCTCGACCTCACGGTCTCGCCACACGTGAACATCCTGCTCACCCACCTCCACCTCGACCACATCCAGGGCCTCATGTTCTTCCCCCCATGCTTTCGCGCGGACGCCGACATCACGATCTGGGGCCCCGCCGCGCCGGAGGCATCGCTCGAGGATCGCGTCGCGCGCTACATCTCGGCGCCCCTGTCGCCCGTGGAGGTGCGAGAGCTTCCCTGCTCGGTCTCGTTTCGCGACACGCCGCCGAGCGAGTGGCAGCTCGGCTCCGCCACTATCCGCTGCGAGGCCGTCAACCACCGCGGTCCCACGCTCGGCTTCCGGATCACGGAGGGCGACACCACGGTCTGCTACATCCCCGACCACGAGCCGGCGCTGGGCACGGTCCTGGGCGAGACGGAGCCGGAGTGGATCTCCGGGTACGACCTCGCGCGGGACGCCGACCTCCTGATCCACGACTGCCAGTACGCGGACGACGAGTACCCGCTCCACATCGGCTGGGGGCACTCGGGCATGAACGACGCCCTCACGTTCGCGTCACGCGTCAGCGCCCGCCGGCTGCTCCTCTTCCACCACGACCCGCTGCACGCCGATGGGTTCCTCGACAACCTGCACGCCGCGTCACGCCGCCGGTGGGAGGAGCTCGGCGGCGACCCGGCTGTCGTGGCGATGGCGATGGAGGGAAAGGAGCTCGAGGTGGGCGCGGCCGCCACGCCCGCCGGCCTTGCGACGACGGCCTGACGACCGGCCAGCCGATCCACGGGCGCGAGTGGGGGGTTTCGACACCCGGTACAAGCGCCGGCCGAAAATCTTCGACACATGGCTAGAGACTTCCTGGCCGGGCCCGCCTAATTTCGCGGTCAGATCCGATAACCGCGACCTCGAGGGCGGAGCCCCAGGTGGCCGAGGAGGAAAAGACACATGCGACGTAAGCTGCTTGCCGCGGCGCCCCTGGGGCTGATCGCGGCGCTCATGGTGCCCAGCGCCGCGTTCGCGGGCGGGCCCTCCCTGACCGAGACTGTCTCCAGCGTCAACACGACGTGGGTGATCGTCGCCGGAGTGCTCGTCATGTTCATGCAGGCGGGCTTCGCCTTCCTGGAGATCGGCTTCTCGCGCGCGAAGAACGCCGGCGCCGGGATCGCCAAGATCCTCGTGAACTTCTCGATCTCGTCGCTTTGCTACTGGGC
>JBKPFQ010000079.1:0-12545 GCA_046728915.1 Actinomycetota bacterium
GCTTCACGGCCACCTGGCCGGACTGATCGTTCTTGCCCTTCTTGGAGACCATCTTGATCGTCGGGAAGCTCGAGCTCGAGGAGGCGACGAAGTTCAGCACCATGTTCTTCCCGCCCGACTTGCTTGAGCCCTTGACAGCACGGTTCGGCGAGATCGCGCCGTCGAAGTTGTATTTCGAGTCGCTCGACGCCGACCCATTCTGGATCAGCCTGGGCTCCGAGGGATAGATCTCGTACCAGCGGACCTTCGAACCGGCACCGCCCTGGACCGTGTGCTGCGTCCAGATCACGAACTTGTCGTTGTGTCCTGTGTCCGTCGCCGCCACGGCCTGGGTCAGCCGGCCATCGAGGGTGTCGATCTTGGTGGCGTTGCCGCTCTGGGGCGCGTTGGGCGGGGTCTTGTACTGGTTGACCTTCAGCTGCTTCGCGGTCTTCTGGATCTTCGCCTTCCCGTTCTTCTTCTGCACCTTGAACAGCGAGATCTTCTTGCTCGGCAGGGTGCTCGGGATCGCCGCTATCCAGCCGGTCTTCTTGTTGTCGATCTCGTTGGCCGGGACCGGGGTGAAGGCGAACGTCGAGTCGTTGCTCATCAGCCCCGATTTGGTCTTCAGCTTCAGCGACGGGCAGCTCGATCCCGACGGCGGCTTGTTGATCGCGAGCGCCTCGGCTCCCGTGAAGAAGTCACCGGCGAAGACGTTGACGCCGATCAGGGCGAAGTACTTGCTGTCGCCGAGCTTGGGGTAGTCGGGGAACTGGCTGCCGTAGGGGATCGTGTACTTGCACCAGTCGGAGCCCCACCCGCTCGAGGGCGACGCCGATTTGCTGAACCCGAACGCGAGGTGGTTGTTCGTCTGCGAGACGACGTCGATCATCGTGTAGTAGAAGCGGCTCGTCGTCAGGTCCCAGATCACCTGGACGTCGAACAGCGTGTCGGCGCTCGACGCGTTGGCGAGGGTGTTCAGGGATCCGGTCGAGATCGGGGTAGTGCTCCCCTTGTCGTAGATGGCGAACTTGGAGTTGACGAGCTCGATGAATCTCTGCGTGCCGACGGCGCCCGTCGAGTCCGAGGGCGTGAAGGTGGAGTCGTTGAGTCCGGCCCAGCTCGTGACCGCGCTGGGCGCGCGCCGCTCTCCCCCGAGGGTTGGCTGCGGCAGGAAGGTCGCCGCCTTGCCTCGCTCCGCCTTCGCCTTGTCAGCCTCGTAGGCCCGTTGGTCGGGGACCAGGTAGCCCTGGCTGAGCGCTCGCCGGGCGGCGGGGCCGAGGCTCCCGTCCGCCGTCTTGCTCGGCGTCGCCCGGACGATTCGGAGCTGCTCAGCGTTCGCGCTGGGCGCCACGAGCGTGGCCGCGACCGTCACTACCGCGACCAGAGTGACTGGGGCGAACCGACGACGACGCCAGGGCGTTCGAGTGAGTCCCACCATGGTGGCGACCGTATCAGCACCCCGACGGGTGTTCCGGAGGGAAATCGGTGCCGCCCGCCGGGCGCGTAAGATCGGAGGGTTGACCACTGACGTGAAAGCGACTGGCGAATCGGCACTCGAGCCCTTCTCGGACCCCGTAAGGCGATGGTTCGAGGCGTCCTTTGCCGAGCCCACGCCCGCCCAGGCGCTCGGCTGGCCCAAGATCGCCTCGGGCGCGCACACCCTGATCTGCGCTCCAACCGGATCCGGGAAGACGCTCGCGGCGTTCCTCTGGGGGATCGACCGCCTCGCGCGGCGTGCCGAGGCCCCGGCTGACTCGGAGGACGCCCTCGGGGCGGGAGTTCGGATCGTCTACGTCTCCCCGCTCAAGGCGCTGTCCTACGACATCGAGCGCAACCTCCGCGCCCCGCTGAAGGGGGTCGGGGTCGACATCTCCGTCGGCCTGCGCACGGGCGACACCCCCCAGCGCGAGCGCCAGGCGATGCGCCGAAGGCCGCCGGACATCCTGATCACCACGCCGGAGTCCCTCTACCTGATGATGACCTCGGGCGCCCGCGAGATCCTCACCGGGGTCGAGGCTGTCATCGTCGACGAGATCCACGCCGTCGCGCAGTCCAAGCGCGGCGCGCATCTGGCGCTGACCCTGGAGCGACTCTCCCAGCTCGTCACCTCGAACGAGGGGTCCGATCCCCAGCGGATCGGGCTGTCGGCCACGCAGCGCCCGCTCGACCGGGTCGCTCAGTTCTTGGTGGGGCCACGGCGACAGTGCGAGATCGCGGACGCGGGCAAGCGCAAGGAGCTCGACCTGGAGATCGTCGTTCCCGTCGAGGACATGACCGAGCCCGACGCCTCGATCGAGAAGCGCCGGGACGGTGGCGACTCGGGGTTCCCCGGCGATGCGAACTTCGATGCCGCTCCCACCACCCGCTCGATCTGGCCCGCAATCTACCCCGAGCTCCTGAAGCTCGTCCGCGAGCACACCTCGACGATCATCTTCGTCAACAACCGTCGCGGGGCCGAGCGCCTCGCCAAGCGGCTCAACGAGCTGGCAAACGAGGAGCCGGAGCGGGAGCTGCCGGCCACGGAGCACTCCGGAAACGGCTCCGGCTCTGTGGTCGAGGCTCCGATCGAGGTGGCGCGCGCGCATCTCGGATCGCTCGCCCACGAGGAGCGCTTGATCGTGGAGGAGCTGCTCAAGTCCGGGCAGCTCCCATGCCTGGTGGCCACCTCCTCGCTCGAGCTCGGGATCGACATGGGCGCCGTGGACCTCGTGATCCAGGTGGAGTCGCCGAAGTCGGTCACCCGCGGTCTTCAGCGCATCGGCCGCGCCGGCCACAGCCTGGAGGAGGTGTCGGTGGGCCGGATCTTCCCCAAGTTCCGCGCCGACCTGCTCGAGTGCGCGGTCGTTGCCCGCCGGATGCGCGAGGGCGAGATCGAGGAGACCGTAATCCCGCGCAATCCGCTGGACGTGCTCGCGCAACACCTCGTGTCGATGTGCGCCGACGACGAGTGGGAGGTGGACGAGGTCGAGCGTCTCGTTACGGCCGCCGAGCCGTTCACCGAGCTCTCGCGCGAGCAGCTGGAGAACGTGCTCGACATGCTCGACGGGCGCTATCCATCGGACCGCTTCGCGGAGCTTCGGCCCCGCCTTGTCTGGGACCGCACCGCGGGGACCATCCGCGGCCGGCCGGGCGCCCGCCAGCTCGCGGTCACCAACGCGGGGACGATCCCCGATCGGGGTCTCTACGGCGTCCACCTGCCCGACGGCAGGCGAGTCGGCGAGCTCGACGAGGAGATGGTCTACGAGGCCCGCCCGGGCCAGACGTTCCTGCTGGGCGCCACGACGTGGCGGATCGCCGAGATCACCCGGGATCGCGTCGTCGTCACGCCCGCACCCGGGGTGCCCGGTGCCGTGCCGTTCTGGAAGGGGGACGGGATCGGCAGGCCGGCCGAGTTGGGCAAGGCGATCGGCGCCTTCGCGCGCGAGGCGGTGAGTGCGGAGCCGGCCAACCTCGCGGCGGAGTACGACCTCGAGCGCCGGGCGGCACAGAATCTCGTCGCCTATCTGCGCGAGCAGCAGGCGGCGACCCGGGTGGTCCCATCCGACGAGACCATCGTCGTCGAGCGCTTTCGCGACGAGATCGGGGACTGGCGCCTATGTGTCCTCTCGCCGTGGGGAGGGCGGGTGCATGCCGCGTGGGGGATCGCCATGTCGGCGCGCATCCGCGACGAGTACGACATGGAGGCCGACGCGATCTGGTCCGACGACGGGATCGTGGTGCACCTCCCCGACGCCGACGAGGCGCCACCGTCGGACCTCATCCTGCTCGAGCCCGACGAGATCGAGGATCTCGTGGTTCGCGAGCTTGGGAGCTCAGCGCTCTTCGGGGCGCGCTTCCGCGAGAACGCTGCGCGGTCCCTGCTTATCCCGCGCGCCTATCCGGGCAAGCGGACGCCGCTGTGGCAGCAGCGGCTCAAGTCGCAGAGCCTGCTGGAGGTCGCGAAGGACTTCCCGCGCTTCCCGGTGGTGCTCGAGACCTACCGCGAGTGCCTGCGCGATGTGCTCGACCTGCCGAGCCTGGAGGGCCTGCTGCGCGACCTGTCGGCCCGCAAGATCTCGCTGGTCGAGGTGGAGACGCCAACGGCCTCGCCGTTCGCCTCCTCGCTCCTCTTCGACTACGTCGCCACCTACATGTACGAGGGCGATACGCCCAACGCGGAGCGCCGGGCGGCGGCGCTGTCGCTGGATCGAGAGCTCCTGCGCGAGCTGCTCGGGCAGGAGGAGCTGCGGGAGCTGATCGATCCCGACGCGCTCGTCGAGGTCGTCGACTCCCTCCAGCACCGGGTGGATGCCGCCCGGGCCAAGGACCGCGACGCGCTCCAGCAGATCCTCCGCCGGCTCGGCGACCTGACAGCAGAGGAGTGCGAGGAGCGCGTGGCGGAGGGCTACTCGGCCGCCTCGATGCTCGACAAGCTCCAGCGGGAGCGCCGCGCGGCGGAGGTCCGCATCGGTGGTGAGGAGCGCTGGATCGCCGCCGAGGACGCCGCGCTCTACCGCGATGCGCTGGGTGTTCCGCCTCCGGTGGGCCTGCCCGAGTCGTTCCTGGAGGACGTCACCGATCCGATCGTGGCGCTCATGCGTCGCTACGCGCGCACGCATGGCCCGTTCGTCACCGAGGCGCCGGCGCGGCGGTATGGGGTCGACCCGTCGCCGGCCCTGCGTGAGCTGGAGCGCGCCGGCGAGCTCGTGCGCGGCGAGCTGCTCCCAGGGGGCACCGAGCGCGAGTGGTGCGATCCGGACGTCCTGCGCCGGCTGCGCCGCGCGAGCCTCGCTCACCTTCGTGCCGAGGCCGAGGCGGTCGAGCCGCGCGAACTGGCCCGCTTCATGCCGAGCTGGCAGAACGTGGACGCCTACCGGCCCGCCGGCGCGGGGCCTGACCGGCTTCGCGAGGCGCTGGTGCCGCTTCAGGGAGTGGCCCTGACGCCGGAGGTGTGGGAGCGCGACGTGCTGCCGCGGCGCCTGGGTGCCTACAGCCCGGCATGGCTCGACGAGCTGTGCACGGGCGGCGAGGTCGTCTGGGTCGGGGCCGGTGCCCTGGGACGGAGCGGCGGCAAGGTGGCGCTGTACTTCCGCGAGGACGTCCGCCTGGCCGGGCCACCGCCGGCGAACGCGCGCATCGAGGCGCCGGAGGGCGACGTGCACGACGCGATCCGCGAGCTCCTCGCCCGACGACCCTGCTTCTGGATCGACCTGGTCGAGGAGCTGGACATCGCTCCCGAGGAGCTTCACAACGCGCTGTGGGACCTGGCGTGGGCCGGCGAGGTGACGAACGACGCGTTCGCGCCCCTTCGGGCTCCCCGGCTTCGCTCGGTGCAGTCAGCCCAGCGGCGGGGCCGGCGCTTCGCCTCGCGGCGGGCGGCCGCCTCGCACGCAGTGCAGGGACGGTGGTCGCTCACCTCGTCGCTGTTCGAAAACGCGCCGCCCAGCGGTCCGCGCCTCCGCGCCCAGGCCGAGCTGATGCTGGAGCGCTACGGCATCGTCACCCGCGAGACGGTCCTCGCCGAGGGCGTTCCCGGCGGCTTCTCAACCGTCTACGGCGAGATGTCGAATCTCGAGATGCTCGGCACGGCACGGCGCGGTTACTTCGTGGAGGGGCTCGGCGGGGCCCAGTTCGCGCTAGGTGGGGCGGTCGAGCGCCTGCGCGGCCTGCCCCAGCCGGAGGGCCGCTACACCATCCTCGCCGCGACCGACCCTGCGAACCCGTACGGCGCCGGCATCCCGTGGCCGCGACGCGAGTCGGGCCGCCGCCCGAGCCGCACGCCCGGGGCGTACGTCCTGCTGCGTGACGGGGAGCCGCTGCTGTTCGTCGAGCGAGGCGGCCGGGGCATCCTCCGGCTCGCGGATCTGAAGGGCGAGGCGTTTGCCGAGGCGGTCGGCGAGGTCGCGGCCGCCGCGCACGACGGACTCCTCCCGAGGCTGGCGATCGAGCGGGTCGACGGCGAGCCGGTGATCGGCTCGGGCCTCGAGGAGACGCTGATCGAGGCGGGCTTCCACCGCCAGCCGCGTCGCCTAGTCGCCTCGGCCTGAGCGGCGATCACTCAGCTCGGTGAACTCGCTCGCAGCGCCTGGGCCTGAGCGTGGCAGTCGGTGGCGCGGTGCACAGTCGCTGCTTGGATGGTCTCCACGCCGAGCGCCCCTTGCGCCTGGATGGAGAAGGAATCACCTGCAGCGGAGGCCGGGAACGTCTGGTGGTCGCCAGCCGGCATCTGCAGATAGGTCGGATTCGCACCGCCGCTGTCGACGAAGACGTTCGCTGGGCTGCCCGAGTCGTTGTAGATGTGGAGCAGACCGTTGCTCGTCGGCGTCGCAGGACACTGGTACGACAACCGAAGGAATCCGGCCAGCGGCGGCCCAAGGAAAATATGGGCTCCGGGAGCTTCCGCCAGGGCCTGGCCCACGGCCCTTCCCGAGCCTTGCACGAACCCACTCGAGTCGATTCCATCGAGCTTCTCGACATCCAGTGTCGACTTAACCGGGCTGAGGCCGGTTAACTCGACGCTCGATGCGTCCCGAACGCTTGACTTCAAGCTCAGTTGAAGTCGTACGGTGCGGTCCCGACTGTCCCTAACGACGGAGGAGAACCATGGCGCAAGCGATTCCCGGGGGCATGCACACGATCACCCCGCACATCGTGGTCAGCGATGCGGAAGAGGCGGCGCAGTGGTACGCGAAGGCGTTTGGCGCCGAGGCGCGCAACGCGATCAGGCTTCCAGGTGGAAAGGTGATGACCGTCGAGGTGTGGCTCGGCGACTCGGCGGTGATGGTCGGCAGCGAGTTTCCCGACATGGGAATCGTCTCCCCGCCGACGCTGGGGGGGACGGCCACGGTGCTCCAGATCTACACGGACGACGTCGACTCGCTGTGGGAGCGTGCGCTCGATGCCGGCGCTGAGGTCCACCATCCCCTTGGCGACGTGTTCTGGGGCGATCGCCACGGCCAGATCACCGACCCGTACGGCCATCGCTGGAATCTCGCCCAGCACGTTCGCGACGTCCCGCGCGAAGAGATCGCCCGCGCTGCGGCGGACGCGTTCGGGAGCTGAAGCTCGGGCGATCAGTGGGGGTACCCTTCGTCCATGACGCGCGCGGAGGCGGAGGCGGAGTGCAGGCGCCTCGCGGCCGAGAGCCCGGACCGTGACACGCATCGCTGGCTTCCACGCGAAAGCGAGGATGGGAGTTGGTCCGTGGTGAGGATCGGATTGCCCCCTGGCATCGAGCCGAGCGGCCCGGAGATCCGTGGGCGATGAGCGACCTGTGACCCCCGACGATCCGCGGCCGGCGAGCTGACAGAACGTCCCACCCTGGGCGGCCGGCTACTAGGAACTTCGTAGCGCCGTCTAGCCTCGAGGAGTGGCCGAGGGGGACACGATCCATCGCACGGCCCGAGCTCTGCAGCGGGCGCTCGGCGGCAAGCCGATCGTCGACGTTGCGATTCCGAATCCTCGGAGCCCGCTCCGTCGCCAGGCGCGACGAGTGGACCAGCTGCGCGGGTCCACGCTCACGCAGGCGGAGGCCCGGGGCAAGCACCTGTTCCTCCACTTCGAGGACGATCTCGTGCTGCATTCCCACCTCGGGATGCGCGGCTCGTGGCGCGTACTCCCGGCGCGGAAGGCCGTGACCGATCGACGGGCCTGGGCCGTGCTCTCGGCGCCCGGGGCTGCGGCCGTGCAGCTGGAAGGCTCCCACCTGGCGCTGCGAACCGAGTCCGAAATCCGGTCCGATCCGCGGCTGCGCCATCTCGGCCCGGACGTCCTGGCGCCGGACTTTGAGCCGTCGACCGGCATCGCGTCGCTTCGCGCCGCGGATCAGTCGCACCAGGTCGGCGAGGCATTGCTCGACCAACGCGTCCTGTCCGGCATCGGCAACATCTACAAGTGCGAGGGATGTTGGTCGGCCCGCGTCGATCCGTGGCGGCGACTCGGTGACCTCGGCGACGAGGAGCTCCAGCGGCTGGTCATCGAGATCGCGGCGCTCATGCGCTACGGCGTCGAGACCGGTCGGACGCCGAAGTCCATCTACCGGCGCGCCGGCCAGCCATGCCCTCGATGCGGCGAGCCAATCCAGGCGCGCGGTCAGGGCGACGCCAACCGGACGACCTACTGGTGCGCGTCCTGCCAGGCAAGCCCCGCGGCCGGCGCGGGATAATCCCTGTCGTGAGGGAGGACCAATGAGCCCTGGCGAATCGGTCGAGCTGCTCTCGCGCGTGCCGCTGTTCTCCGAGCTCTCCCGCCAGGAGCTCGAGCGGATCTCGCGAGTCTCCGTGGCGAGGAGCTTCCCGGCTGGCGTCAGGGTCTTTCACGAGGGTGACCACAGCGACGCCTGCTACCTCGTGCGGAGGGGGGACCTGCGCGTCACGCGCGAGCATCCCGACGGGCGCGCGATCGCGCTCGCAACGCTCGGCCCGGGCGACCTCTTCGGCGAGCTGGCGATGCTGGATGGCGAGGCCCGGTCGGCGAGCGTCGAGACCCTGACGGACTCGGAGCTCCTCGCTCTGCCCGCCGCGGACGTGAGGCGTCTGCTCGCCGATCACCCGGAGATCTCGGTGAAGCTGATCGCCGCGCTGGTCAAGCGCCTACGCGAGACCAATGAGCGCGTGGCGCGCCAGTCCTTCCAGACGGTGCCGAGCCGCGTGGCGGGGGTGCTCACGCAGCTCATCGCCGAGGAGAGCGCCTCGTCGGGCCATCAGGGCATCACGATCCGCATGACGCAGTCTGATCTGGCGCAGCTCGCCGGAACCTCGCGCGAGAGCGTGAGCCGGTTTCTCGCCACACTCGAGCGGGCCGGCGTCGTCCGTGTGGGCCGGGGGAGGGTGACGGTCATCGAGCCTCGCCGCCTGCGCGCCTACATCTTCTAGAGATGCCTCTGATGCGCCGCGCCCCCGACGCCGACGAGTTCGCGGCGCAGCGGGAAGACATGGTCGAGCGCCAGCTGCGGCGGCGGGGGATCCACGACGAGCGCGTGCTGCAGGCGATGGCGGCGGTCCCGCGTGAGCGGTTCGTCCCGGAGCCCTACGTGCGCCGGACCTACGCGGACTCAGCGCTGCCGATCGGCCACGACCAGACCATCTCCCAACCGTGGATCGTGGCGGCGATCTGCCAGGCGATGGAGCTCGGCGGCGACGAGAAGGTGCTGGAGATCGGGACGGGCTCCGGCTACTCCGCGGCCGTCCTGGCCATGCTCGCGAGGGAGGTGATCACGGTCGAGCGGGTCGCCGAGCTGGCCGAGCGCGCTCGTGCGACGCTCCGGGATCTGGGGATCGGCAACGTCGAGGTCGTCGTCGGCGACGGGAGCGCCGGGGTACCGGATCGCGCCCCCTTCGAGGCGATCGCTGTCCACGCTACGGCCCCGGGGCCGCCCCCCACGCTCATCGGCCAGCTCGCCGTCGGCGGCCGGCTGGTGGTCCCGGTCGCGACCCGCGCGGCGGACATGCTCACCGTCTTTAGGCGCATCGGGGAGCACGTGGATGCGTCAACGGGCGAAGGCCTCGACCGGGAGATCATCGGGCCCTGCCGGTTCGTGCCGCTGATCGGCTCCGAGGGTTTCCCGGAATAGAGAACCGCCCACGAGGCCCACACACAAATTGCGGCGGCTTTCGAGGCCTCACATGTCACTGCCGCGACTACAGTCGCGGCCTCTAATTACCGTTAGGCTGGCGGAGTGAGCGCCCACCCCTCCAGAGGTCAGGTGGCGTCGTGACGGGCGGGCTCTTCGCTCTCAACTTCTTCTCCCCTGCCTTCGTCGACCAGCTCAAGCGTGGCCGAAAGACGGCGACGATCCGGCTTGGCGACAAGTCGCGCAAGTACCAGCGCGGCCAGATCGTGTGGATCACCGTGGGCTACCAGCACAGCCCCCGCCAGAAGCTGTTTTCGGCCGTCATCGACGACGTCGAGGTGAAGCGCGTGCGCGACCTCTCACCGCGGGACATCGAGCACGACAACCCGGAGTTCCGCCGGCTGGACGAGATCACCGGCTTTCTTCGCCAGATCTACGGGCGCGAGGTCGAGCACGACGACACGGTGACCGTGATCCGCTTCTCCCAGGTCGTCGAATCAGTTGCACCGCACATGGGAAACGGCGAGACGCCGTCGTCCCGGAACTAGCTTCCCGGCCGACCGATGTCCGAGTACAGCTTCCTCACCACCTGGTGCCTCGAGGCGCCGCGCGAGCGCGTCTGGGACGCGATCTGGGACTCCGAGCGCTGGCCGCAATGGTGGCGCGGCGTGACGGCGGCGGAGAAGGTGGCGGACGGGGACTCTAGCGGCGTGGGCCAGGTGGGTCGCTACAGCTGGCGCTCCAAGCTCCCCTACGACCTCGACTTCACGATGACGACCACGCGCGTGGAGAAGCCGTACTTGCTCGAGGGAGAGGCGACGGGGGAGCTGGCGGGCACCGGCCGCTGGCGCCTGTTCGCCGAGGACGGCTCGACTCCCGTGACCGCGGTGGTCTACGAATGGAACGTGCGGACCACCAGGCCGTGGATGAACGCGCTCGCGCCGCTGGCGGCGCCGGTCTTCGCCTGGAACCACGACTGGGTGATGCGAAACGGCGGCGAGGGCCTCGCACGGCTGCTGGGCTGCCGCCTGCTCGCGGCCGGCTGATCTGAGTCGCCTCGACTGAGATTCGTATTGACATCGGCCACCGGCCGGCTACACTCACGGGGACCCTTTGGCACTCTCCCATGTAGAGTGCCAGGGACGGTGGGGATCGACTTTCAAACCCGCAAGACGGAGGTAACGAACGGATGAAGCTAAAGCCCCTTAGCGATCGGCTGATCGTTCAGGCGATCGAGGAGGAGGAGACGACCGCGAGCGGCCTCGTCCTCCCCGATACCGCGAAGGAGAAGCCCCAGAAGGGCAAGGTGATCGCCGTCGGCGACGGCCCCATCGAGGATGGGGAGCGCCGCCCACTCGACGTGAGCGAGGGCGACGAGGTCCTCTACAGCAAGTATGGCGGCACGGAGATCAAGGTCGACGGTGAGGACCTGCTCGTGCTGCGCGAGTCGGACGTCCTCGCCAAGGTCATATAGCGAGGCCTGCCGATCCGGCAGACGGTCGCTCGTAACTACGAAATCGAAGGAGATTTGAGACATGGCTCATAAGGAGCTCAAGTACGACGCCGAGGCGCGGGCCGCTCTGCAGTCCGGCGTCGACGGTGTCGCCAACGCGGTCAAGGTGACCCTTGGCCCCAAGGGGCGCTACGTCGTGCTCGACAAGAAGTTCGGCGCGCCCACGATCACGAACGACGGCGTCACCATCGCCCGGGAGATCGAGCTCGAGGACGTGTTCGAGAACCAGGGCGCACAGCTCGTCCGCGAGGTCGCCACGGCGACCAACGACGTCGCCGGCGACGGCACCACGACCGCCACGCTGCTCGCGCAGACGGTCGTCCGGCACGGGCTGAGGAACGTCGCGGCCGGCGCGAACCCGCTGGCGCTGCGGCGCGGCATCGAGGCGGCGGTCGACCAGGTGACCGAGCACCTGCGTGAGAAGCAGTCCAAGGAGATCGCGGGCAAGGAGCAGATCGCTCGCGTCGCCGCGATCTCGGCGGCCGACGACGAGATCGGCAACGTGATCGCGGATGCGATCGAGAAGGTCGGCAAGGACGGCGTCGTGAACGTCGAAGAGGGCCAGACCTTCGGCATGGAGCTCGAGTTCACCGAGGGGATGCAGTTCGACAAGGGCTACATCTCGCCCTACATGGTCACCGACCAGGAGCGCATGGAGGCGGTGCTCGAGGATCCGTACATCCTCATCGCCAACCAGAAGATCGGCTCCGTGCGCGACCTGCTGCCGATACTGGAGCAGGTGATGCAGAGCGGCAAGCCGCTCGTCATCGTCGCCGAGGACGTCGAGGGCGAGTCCCTGGCCACCCTGGTGGTCAACAAGCTCCGCGGCACCTTCACGGGCGTCGCGGTGAAGGCACCTGGCCTCGGTGATCGCCGCAAGCGCATGCTCGAGGACATCGCGATCCTCACGGGTGGCGAGGTGATCACCGAGGAGATGGGCCTCAAGCTCGAGAACACCCAGCTCTCGCAGCTCGGCCACGCCCGGCGGGTCGTCGTCTCGAAGGACACGACCACGATCATCGACGGTGCCGGTGAGAAGTCCCAGATCGAGGGCCGGATCAACCAGATCCGCTCCGAGATCGAGACCACCGACTCGGACTTCGACCGCGAGAAGCTACAGGAGCGGCTTGCGAAGCTCGCCGGCGGGGTCGCCGTCGTCAAGGTGGGCGCGGCCACCGAGACCGAGATGAAGGAGAAGAAGCATCGCGTCGAGGACGCGCTGCAGGCCACCCGGGCGGCCCTCGAGGAGGGCATCGTCCCCGGCGGTGGCGTCGCGCTCCTGAATGCGCAGGACGCCATCGACCCGAGCGGTCTCTCCGACAACGACGAGCGCACGGGCGCGGAGATCATCCGCCGCTCGCCCGAGGAGCCGCTCCGCCAGATCGCGGAGAACTCGGGCCTCGAGGGCTCGGTGGTCGTCAACAAGGTCCGCGACATGAAGCCGGGCGAGGGGCTGAACGCCGAGTCCGGCGAGTTCGGCGACCTGGTCAAGGACGGGGT
>JBKPFQ010000080.1:0-5484 GCA_046728915.1 Actinomycetota bacterium
CCTCAATACCAGCCATTACCGGCCTCCCAGGACTCGTCGAGATTGCGTTCGAGCCAAACCTAATCGCCCGCGCCACAGGAATCAAGCGACGAGGGCCGAAGCGGCTTGACATAGGAGATCCGACGGAAGCTGCGGGAGCAGGAGGAGCGGCACGAGGCCTAGATACGGCACATCCTGGCGGCGCTGGATGACATGACTGAGGAACTGCGGTCCCTTCGTGTCGAGGAGGAGGAAGTCGTGCCGTAATTGCCGGACTGCACCTACTTGCGGGAACGCAGGCCGGTGTGTCCGATCGTTCGTCTATCGTCTGAAATGTCGGTGGGAGAGGTGCGTCCTAAAGCAGATCGGAACCGGGAGGATCGACTCCGCTACGCGGCAAAGGCTCGCGGACTCCGAGCGAAGAAGCACCACCGGGGAGGCTCCGCGATCCCCTTGCGCGAGCTGCAACGACAGTACGGCATCGACAAGGAGAAGATCCGCAAGAACCGGGGAGCCCTAGCCCTCGGGCTTCGCGAATTACACATGCCCGAGAAGCAGGTACGTGCCGAGTTCACGGGGGTTCATTGGTCGGGCGAACCGCTCTGGACCCTGTTCGACCTCGACAAGCCCTTGATCACCGGGACCATCGACGACGTTGAGCAGCACCTTGCCGAGCTTTCCGACGAGACCGGCGAGGGCACCACCATCGAACACCCGGACGGCGACGTCTGGGTGATGTCGGACTAGAAGACTTTTCGCCGCCAGTAGGCGGCACCCACATCAACTACAACGGGGCCGACTGAGCCCCCGACTCCACCCTTAAGCCTGCGCGCGACATAACGAATCTTGTCGCGCCCTTCGCGGGTCAGCGACATGCGCAGCGCTCAGGGGTGGGTGCTAACGGGGTTCGTCGGCTAACGCCTGTCCTTTCTCGTCTTGGGACAGGCCGGTCGGCGGACCCCTTTTCTTTTGCCAACACCGCCCCGGAAGGACCATGAGCGACTACACCGACCTCCTGCCCCAGCTAACCGACGATGAGTTCGAGAGCCTCCAAGATGGCCTCTGGGCGGCGGCATGACGACCGGGGAAAGGCTGCGGACCACAATCCCCACGTTGGCACTTACCGTCACCCATGCCGCAGCGGCACTGGACATGTCCGAGGACCACTTCCGAGAACACGTTGCGCCGTACGTGCGGTGGGTTCGCCGGGGCCGAAAGCGCGTCGTCTCCGTCGCCGAGCTCAAGCGCTGGATTGTCGAGAACGAAGAGCCGGTCCTTTGACCGCCGATGCCGCAAATAGAGTCACCGCGATGCCGACCGGGATCCGGCGACGAGGCAACAGCTGGGAGGCGTTCGTCTGGCTCCCACGCGAGAAGCGCAAGGTGCGCAAGACCTTCCCAACGCTCGCGGCGGCGAAGTCATGGCGGGCTGACGCGACGGCTCTCGCGGCTCGAGGCGGTCTGCGGGCACCGAAGCCGACGACCGTTCGCGAGGCTTGGGAGGCGTGGGAAGAGGGCGCTAAGACCGGCACGATCCGCAACCGCTCGGGCGACCGCTTCAAGCCATCCGCGCTCCGCGGGTACGCGGGCGCTATGCGCCGCCATGTCCTCCCCGAACTGGGCGCGGTCAGGCTCACCGACCTCACGCGCCCCGATCTCCAGCACTTCGCCGACAAGCTCCTCTCCGCTGGGTTCAGCCCGTCCAGCATCCAGGTCACCCTCCTGCCGCTGCGGGCGATCTTTCGACGGGCCATCTCGCGTGGCGAGCTCGCGGTCAACCCGTGCGCCGGTCTCGAGCTTCCCGCTGTACGCGGGCGCCGCGAACGCTATGCCTCGCCCGATGAAGCCGAAGCGCTCATTGCCAATGTCCCCGAGCGCGACCGGGCGATATGGGCGACGGCGATGTTTGCCGGATTGCGGCTGGGCGAACTGCGGGCGCTTCGCGTCCATGATGTCGACCTCGCAACCGGCGTGATCCGAGTCGAGCGAGGATGGGATCCCGCCGAGGGGCCGATAGACCGAAGACCAATGCCGGGCGGCGCAAGGTGCCGATCACGGTCGTCCTGCGCGACCACCTGGCCGAGCACTTGGCGCGAACCGGCCGCAGCGGTGCCGAGCTGATCTTCGGCAACACGCCCGACATTCCGTTCACGGCGAACATGCTCCAGCGACGCGCCGATAAGACCTGGACCGCGGCGGGGCTGGAGCGGATCACGCCGCACGCCTGCCGTCACACGTTTGCGAGCCTGATGATCGCCGCAGGAGTGAACGCGAAGGCGCTGTCTGTGTTCATGGGCCACGCGAACATCTCGATCACGCTCGACCGCTACGGCCACCTCATGCCCGGCTCCGAGGAGGAGGCGGCAGGGCTGCTCGCGGCCTACCTGGACGCCCAGCGCGGGCGTGCCGAGGAGGCTCGTGGCGCTGGCGCCGAGCTGCATGCGCATCCAGTGGCGCATCGCTTCAAGCCGAGCGCTGAAAACGGTTTGTCTAAGCGGTTTCTAGAGGATGTACACCGTCGTGAAGACGATGATCCACATCACGTCGACGAAGTGCCAGTAGATGCCCGGCACCTCGACGCCCAGGTGCTTCTTCGGCTCCCTCGAGAAGTGGCCTCGCCACGCGCGGATGTTCGCGAAGGCGAGCAGCATCAGGCCGACCGTCACGTGCGCGCCGTGGAGGCCCGTGAGGCCGTAGAAGACGGAGCCGAAGGCGTTCGTGTGCGGGGCGAAGCCGATGTGGGCGTACTCGTTGATCTGGATGAAGAGGAAGGTGGCGCCCAGCATGAAGGTCGCCGCCAGGCCCATGATCAGGCCGCGCCGGTTCTCGCGGCGGATCGACTCGAGCGCCCAGTGGATCGTGAAGCTCGACGAGACCAGGATCGCCGTGTTGACCCCGGCGACCGCCGTGGGAAGCTCGAACCCCTCGGGCGGCCAGGGCCCGACGTTGGCGACCACGCGGATGAAGAAGTACGCCGCGAAGAACGAGCCGAAGAGCATGACCTCCGAGACGATGAAGAGCAGAATGCCCAGCGTCTGGCGGTCGATCCGCGAGCTGGCATGCGCCTCGGGGGGGCCGTGGTGCTCGTGCTCGGCAGTGGCGGGAATCGCGGCGGATTCCACTAGCTGCTCTCCTCCTCACCCACCGCAACGGGCGCACCCGCGGGCTCGGGCGCGGATGCGTCGATGACGTCGTCGCCCGCCTCGACGTGTTCAACGGGCTTGTCCGTCCGCGCGCGGACGTTGTCGATCAGCCCCTCCTCCAGCCACTTCGACTGCTCTCCGCGAAGGGTCGAGATGAGGATCTCGTCGATGCGGTAGTGCTCAAGCGCGTTCTCCACCGCCGCCAGCGGCGCCGGGCTCATCGGCTGGCCGGTGGCGTCGATGTCGGAGCGATAGAGCGTCGCGAGGGTCCTCGCCAGCCGCTGGCACACCTCCTCACGGCTGATTCCCCCCGACGGTGGGCTGACGATCGTGTAGCGCTGAGGATGGCTCGCCGCCTTGCTCTTCAGACGGGAGACGAGCTCGCGGCTCGCAACCGTCCGCGTGGCGACGACCAGGGTGTGCGTGACGTCCCAGCGAATCGCGTCGTCCTCGATGCGCACCGGGATGTGGGTGATGGGGACGTCGAACTTCTGCTTCGCCCACTCCACCAGGTCTTTCCGGGTGAACCCGAAGCGGGTGTCGTAGAGGCAGGAGAGGAGCACCTCGCGGGGCGTGAAGGCGCGGATCGCGTCGTCAAGGGCAAGGGCCGGATCGGGATCCATCACCGCTCCCGTCGAGTCGATCCCGAAATCGCGGAGCACCGCCTGCGTTACCTCCACCCGGCTCTGCGCCGCCTCGCGCACCTCCCGGCGGTCCACGATCTGTCCGGCGATCGGCTGGTTCTGGGGCGCGACCACGGCGATCTCGGCGACGCCCTGTTCGACGCGCTCTCGCGCCGCCTCCAGCAGCTTGCGACCGCCGGCGACCTCGTTCAGAAAGACCAGGACGGTGCCGCCGTGACCGTCCGCGGACGCACCGGTCCCTGGGTCCGCCGCCGCGGTCACGGACTTCGGCTCCCTCCCGCGGTGCCGGCCACCGCCGGCTCGGCGCGGCCGACCTCAGCCTCGGAGGGGCCGAGGATCGCGTGCCGGGCCCCGGGAACGCCGAACTCGTACGGACCTCCCACGACGCGTGGGATCTCGTCGAAGTTGAACACCGGCGGCGGCGAGGTGACGAGCCACTCGATCGTCTTCGCCCGCCACGGGTTGTCGCCGGCGAGCGGGCCCCACTTCCAGCTGACGATCATGTTGTAGAGGAAGATCAGCTGCGCCGCGCCGAGCAGGAAGGCGAAGACCGAAATCAGCAGGTTCCAGTCGCCGAACTGGGCGGAATAGTCGGCGACGCGGCGGGGCATCCCCTCCATCCCGATCCAGTGCATCGGCAGGAAGGTGCCGTACATGCCGACGAGCGTCAGCCAGAAGTGCACCCGTCCGAGCTTCTCGTCGTACATCCGCCCGGTCATCTTGGGGAACCAGTGGTAGATGCCCGCGAAGATCGTGAACACCGAGCCGCCGAACAGCACGAAGTGGATGTGGGCGACGATGAAGTACGTGTCGGAGACATGGATGTCGATCGGCACCATGCCGAGCATCACCCCCGAGATGCCGCCCATCGTGAACGTGACGATGAAGGCGAGCGCGAACAGCATCCCCGTTGATCGCAGGTGGAGCTTGGAGGCGAACAGCGTTCCGAGCCAGGAGAAGATCTTGATCCCTGTGGGCACCGCGATCAGGAGCGTCGTGATCATCATCGGCACGCGCAGCCACGCGAACATCCCGGACACGAACATGTGGTGCGCCCAGACCGTGTAGCTCAGCACCACGATCCCGATCAGCGCCAGGGCCATCAGCCGGTAGCCGAAGATCGGCTTGCGGGCGTGGGTGGAGATGACCTCGGAGATGATCCCGAACCCGGGCAGCATCATGATGTAGACGGCCGGGTGGGAGTAGAACCAGAAGATGTGCTGGTAGCTCAGCACGTCGCCCCCGTTCAGCGCCTGGAAGAAGTCCGTATGCAGGGCGCGGTCGAACAGGACCATGAACTGCACCCCGGCGATGAACGGCGTCGCGGCGACGACCAGAAGCGACGTCGACATGTTCGCCCACACCAGCAGCGGCATGCGCCAGAAGTTCATCCCCGGCGCCCGCATGGTGATGATCGTGACCAGGAAGTTGAGCGCGGTCGCCACCGACGAGGCGCCGGCGAACTGCACGCCTAAGTTGAAGAACGACTGGCCTAACGGCGCCCCGGTGGAGAGCGGCGCGTAGCCCGTCCAGCCGGCGTCGAACGCCCCGCCCGGGACGAAGAAGCTGGCCAGGAACAGCACCCCGGCGATCGGCAGCAGCCAGTAGCTGAGCCCGTTGAGGCGCGGGAACGCCATGTCGGGCGCCCCGATCATCAGCGGCAGCACGTAGTTCGCGATCCCGGCGAAGACCGGGATGATGAACAGGAAGATCAGGATC
>JBKPFQ010000081.1:0-28277 GCA_046728915.1 Actinomycetota bacterium
CGCCAGCTTCCGGAGACGATCCGCACCGGCATCCCGTGGCTCATCCAGGTGAAGAGGCTGCTGCGCAAGGGCGAGCTGGGCAATGACGCTCGCTACCTCGCCGCAGCCGGCCCAGGCCTGGCGCAGACCGCTGCCTCGTCGCCGGCTCTCTTCCAGCAGACCAATCTCTTGAGCCGGTGCACGTCGCACAACCTCATCCCCGCTGGCAACACCGTCCTTGAGGACTCTGGGCCCGGCTACGACTTCACGACCGGACAGCCCAACATCCGCGAGCTCTTCTATTCGACGGTCCAGCTCGCCGGCGAGAGCCAGCTCTTCGACGGGAGCGGCTCCTTCGTTCGATTCCAGGCGGGCGGTGGCCCGACGCTGACGCGGATGGAGAACCCAGGCGGTGGCTTCCAGAACGAGACGCTCTGGGCGCACAACATCTCACCGCCCCTGGGAACCCGGCCGGTGGTCACCGGCGATGTGCCCCCCTTCCGTCCTGACGTCCCCTGCCACAAGAACGCAGTCCCCGATCTCAACGGTCCGCTCGCCGCCCAAGGCCCACCCGACCCGGCGGAGGTCCCATGAGGCGCGCGATCCGAGAGCACATGCGCGATTTCGTCGCGATCGGCGTCCTCATCGTCCTAGGCCTCGTCACCACGGGCGTGATCCTGTCCCGGCAGCAGGCCAACTTCCCGTCCTGGCTTCCGATCCTTGGCCAGGAGCATTTCGAGCTGAAGGCGGAGTTCAGCTCAGCGCAGGCGATCACGCCGGGTCAGGGACAGACCGTGAACATCGCGGGAATCAAGGTCGGCAGCATCGGCGCCGTCAACCTGGAGAACGGGGCCGCGGTCGTGACGATGGATATCGACCCGAAATACGCCGGCCTGATTCACACCGACGCGTCGCTGCTGTTGCGGCCCCGTACGGGCCTTCAGGACATGACGATCGAGATCGACCCCGGCCAGAACGGCAAGGAGGTGACTGCGGGCTCGACGGTGCCGCTCGCCAACACGCAGCCGAACGTCAACCCGGACCAGATCCTGGCCAGTCTTGACGGCGATACCCAGTCCTTCCTCCAGCTACTCCTCCAGGGCGGCGCCCAGGGCCTCCACGGGCACTCCAGGGAGCTCTCGTCCGGATTGCGACGCTTCGATCCGACGGTGCACAGCATCGCGCGCATCAACGGCGCGCTCGTCAAACGCCGCCAGAACCTGCGTCGGGTCATCACCAACCTCGGGAAGCTGAGCACGGAGCTCGGGCATCGCGACACTCAGCTCGCGCAGTTCGTGCGCTCATCCAACGCCGTTCTGGGCTCCTTCGCGAAGGAGCAGAACGCGATTCGCGCGACGCTCCAGGAGTTCCCACCGACACTCCGCCAGACACGGAGCGCGCTCGGCAGCGCCAACCAGCTCGCGCTGGTGCTGGGACCCGCCTCGCGCAAGCTGATCCCGTCGGCCCGAGCCCTCGCGCCCGCGCTGCGGCAGGTGCGACCGCTGTTCCGGCAGACCACCGACCCGATCCATCACCAGATCAGGCCGTTCGCCCGCCAGGTGCAGTCGCCGCTCAAGCACATCAAGCAGGCTGCGAAGCCACTGGGGACCACCACGTCCGCGCTCTCGAAGGGGTTCAAGGACCTCAACCTGCTGCTGAACGCCCTGGCCTACAACCCGCCGGGGGCCGACGACGAGGGCTTCCTGTTCTGGGCCTCGTGGCTGAACCACAACACGAACGCGGTGTTCTTCACCCAGGACGCTGGCGGGCCGCTGCGACATGGCCTCGTCCAGCTTTCGTGCGCCACAGCCGTGCTCGCCGAACAGGTTGGGAGCCAAAACGACTTCCTACAGACGCTTTCGGACCTCTCGAGGATTCCAACCAGCACTGAGATCGGGGCCCAGGGAGGCTGCAACCCCTAATGGAGACTCGGCCACCCACAGTCACCCGCATCCTGATCGCGCTCGGCTTCGCACTGTCGTGCTTCGGCCTGGCGCTGTTCCTGTGGATCGCGTTCGGCGGGCCGCTGCCGCTGAAGCCGGAGGGCTACCGCGTCACGGTTCCGTTCACGGAGGCAACGCAGCTCGCCGCGGAATCGGACGTCCGCATCTCGGGGGTCTCCGTCGGCAAGGTCAAGGCCATCACGCTCTCCGACAAGGGTGACTACGCCGATGCTGTGATCGAGCTCGACAGCCAGTACGCACCCATCCCGGAGAACACGCGCGCGATCCTGCGCTCCAAGACGCTCCTGGGCGAGACCTACGTCGAGCTTACGCCGGGATCGAGGAGTGAGCCATCACTGCCCGAGGGCGGCAGCCTGCCGCCGGCACAGGTCGCCAGCTCCGTCCAGCTCGACGAGGTCTTCCGCACCTTCCCCAAGCAGACGCGCGAGGACTTCCGAGCCTGGATGCAGGGACAGGCCGCGGCGCTTCGGGGCCGGGGCGCGGACTTCGGGAACGCCATCGCCGAGCTCGATCCCTTCGCCGAGTCGGCAAACCGCGCTCTGCGTATCCTCGACACCCAGCAGCACGCGGTCCGCAGGCTCGTCCACAGCGGCGGGACCGTGTTCCAGGCGCTGTCGGAGCGCCAGGGCCAACTCCGCGGCCTGATCCAGAACTCCGACACGGTCTTCTCGACCACCGCACAGCGCAACCAGGACCTCGCCGACGCCTTCAGGATCCTCCCGACCTTCCAGCGCGAGACCCGCCTGACGCTCGAGCGGCTCAACCAGTTCGCGATCAAGACCGATCCGCTGGTGCAGCAGCTCCGGCCCGCCGTGAAGCAGCTCAGCCCGACCCTCCAGGCGGCGGGTAGGGCCGCTCCCGACCTCCAGCGCTTCTTCAGCGGCCTGCGGGGCACGATCGCCGCCTCCCACAAGGGCTTCCCGGCGCTGAGGAGACTGCTCGAGGACGACCTAACCCCGCTCCTGGCCCGGCTCGGCGCGACCGTCGACGGCAGGGCCCCGTGGCTGGCGGAGTTCAACCCGATCATCAAGGTGGCGCAGAAGTACAAGCACGAGATCACGGGGTTCCTGGGGAACATCGCCTCCGCGACCAACTGGGGCCAGGCCGCCCCAGAGAGGAACTTCAAGTTCGCCAAGACGCTCAGGACCACGAGCCCGCTGAACCCACAGAGCCTGGCGGCATTCCCGCAGCGCCTGACGATGGAGCGGGCGAACCCCTACCTCAAGCCGGGCGGCTACAACAGGCTCAACAGCGGGTTGGAATCGTTCGCGAACACCCCCTGCTCGGGCGGTATCACGGCGCGCCTCGATCCCAACTCGCCCAACGACCCCAACTTCTTCAACCGATTCGAGGGTACGACGGCTGAGAAGAAGGCACAGGCCCAAGAGCTATTCCGCCGCCTCAAGCTCTACGCCTTCAACGACAAGCTCAACTCCGACCAGGTCAAGCATCCGCCGTGCAAGAAGCAGGGCAACTTCAGATCCGTCGGCGCGTTCCGCGAGTTCACCCCGTACCTGCACGTGCGCCGCGAGCCCTAGGCGCAGTCTCGCTCGCCCCGGTCGCGGCCGGCCGGGGGCTGCTACGGTTGGCGGGCCTGCACGGCCCTGGCGCCGCAACTCAAGCGGCTTCACGGGGTTACCGAATGTAGGTAAGGAATTACGGCGCGGGTGGAGAGCCGGGCCGGCGAACCTCGCAAGGAGGAGTCGACATATGCGCATCAGAAGGCGGTACGCCGTCGTCGTAGCTCTGGCGGCGGCCGGGGCGCTCGCGGTTTCGGGCATGGCCCTGGGGGCGGCGACCTCGACGTTCAGCTTCAAGGTCAGCCCTAACAAGGTCCCGAAGAAGAAGTACAAGCCGGTGGCTCTGAGCACCGACCTCCAGACGAGCTACACGAACCCCGGTAACAGCAATCCGGGCGGTGCCGTCGAGAGGACGAAGATCTTCCTGGACAAGAACTTCAAGATCAACCCGAAGGCGGCCAAGAAGTGCTCCGCGAACCAGCTGGCGAACCAGACCATGGCCGGTGCCATGGCGGCCTGCAAGAAGGCGAAGGTTGGCAAGGGCACCGCTCAGGCAACCGCCAACGGCGCCTTCGACATCAACGGCTGCGTGCTGCTGTTCAACGGCAAGCCGAAGGGCGGCAACCCGACCCTGCAGGTGTTCACGCGAGTTCAGGCGTCAAATCCGAGCACCATCAGCTGCCAGGATCCGGCGAACAACAACCAGGGCAACACGACCATTCTGCTGACCGGTGTGCTCAAGGACGCATCCGGGAAGTACGGGAAGGTCCTCGACGTCAACCACATCACTCAGGCGGCGGCGTTCCCTCTGACGATCTTCAAGACCAAGATCAAGAAGGGGAACTACATCAGCGCCCGCTGCAAGGCCAAGAGCAAGAAGTGGAACATGCAGACGACCTGGACCTACAACGATGGGACGAAGCACACCGAGAAGGACAACCAGAAGTGCAAGGTGAAGCACTAGGGACGTCTGCGTGGCTCTGAGAGCCAAGCGCTGTAGGAGAGGGGCGGCCTCCGGGTCGCCCCTCTCACGTTGGCCCACGAATTTCCGCCGCAGTCGGCGGGTAGTTTCCAAGCGACATGGCTGTCGCTTGCCGCGGCCTCGCGGTTCCGCTGATCCTGGCCTTCGTCCTCCTTTGGGCGGGCTGCGGCACAGTCAGCGGTGACTCGACCGACGATTCGAAGATCATCGACGCGCTGAACCTCAAGCAGGCGGGCAGCGCCTACGAGATGAACGGTGACCCGTTCTGCCGGGTCGACGAGTTGCTGAACGACGTGGACGAGGTCAACAGCGCGGACGAGCAGAAGGGGATCGACTTCGTCATCGCGGCGCCGAAGGGCCAGGCCGGCGTGCTGGCGCATCCGCCTTTTGCGCCAAAGTGCAAGCGCCAGGCGAAGGCCGCGTTGAACGAGCTGGTCCGCCCCTCGCAGAAGCCGGACTAGCCGCTCGCGGGTTTAGGCTTGCGGTGTGGCCACGAAGCGAGAGCCACGGCTGGTGTCGTTGGGGTACGGGAGATTCGCCCGCGCCGACCGCATCTACGCGCTGATCCCACTCGGCCCGGACGAGCGAGGCGAGGGTCGGCGCACCTACGTGCACGTCGAGGGCCTCTCCGAGCCGCTGGTCGCGTCGCGCTCGGAGAAGGCGATCCTCGCGGACGTCGAGGCGGCCCTGACGGAGGCCGCAGGAATCCCGCGGCGCCGGCGAACGGCGAAGGGGCAGGAGAGCCTGCTCTAGGCGCTCAGGCGACGCGCACGATCTCGGCTCGCGCGCTCGGAAACCGGCGAACGAGAGCCGGGAGGACCGGCAGCAGACCTCGCGCCGCCAGCTGCGATCCCGCGAGCGCCCGCTCACGCCCCGGTCCCCACGAGAGCCCCAGCTCGCCACGGAGACCCGGTGGGAGCAGCCCGACGGTGACCAGGCGCAGGAGCTCGACCGCCGGCCACGCGAGGGGCGGGACGTCCGGGCGCAGAACGGCGTCGGCCACGTCGCGTGTGGTCTCGGTGACCCTGAGGCCGCCCTCCAGCATCGCCTCCCAATAGCGCCGGAAGTCCGCGTAATCGGTGGGCATCGCGTCTCGCGGGATCGAATACGCCTCGCCGAGGTCCTTCATCTCCTCGTAGTAGCGGCTGATCTCCGTCGCGCCCAGGCGCTTGACGTAGCGCTCGTAGATGGTCAGCGACGTGTCGATCAGCGTCGCGTGGACCCACAGCAGGAGCTCCGGGTCGAGGGCGCGGTACGGGGCGCCGCGGTCGTCGGTCCCGGCGACCCGCTCGTGCACCCGGCGCAGCCGCTCCGATGCGGCGCGAGAGGATGGTGGATCCCCGAAGACGATCGTCAGGGTCGTGTCGAGGGTCCGGTAGAGGCGCCGCCAGGGATCGCGCCGGTAGTCGGAGAACTCGGCGACCCCCGCGGCCACCCCGGGATGCGCGACCTGCAGGATCAGCGCCCGGCCGCCGCCGAGGAGAAGAACGGCCTCGCCGTTGACGCGCCAGGTGAGCGGACCGGGTCCGACCATCTCCTTGAAGGAGGTTCCCGGTCCGCTCGGACGCCTAGGGCCACGATCTCGCCCGTCTATGCTCATCCGCTCGTGTCCTATTACGTCACCACCCCCATCTACTACGTCAACGCGGAGCCCCACCTGGGGCACGCGTACTCGACGATCGCCGCCGACATCCTCGCGCGGCACATGCGCCAGCGCTCAGAGGACGTCTTCTTCCTCACGGGCACCGACGAGCACGGGGAGCCCGTCGCGCAGGCCGCGCAGAAGCTGGGGATCGAGCCGCGCGAGCTCGTGGATCGCAACGCGCCCAAGTTCAAGGCGCTCCTGCCGCAGATCAACGTCTCGAACGACTTCTTCATCCGGACGAGCGATCCGCAGCACGAGGCGAAGGTCCAGGAGATCGTTCAGGCCGTCTATGACAACGGCTACGTGTACGAGGGCATGTACGAGGGCTGGTACTGCCCGCGCTGCGCCGACTTCAAGACCGAGCTCGAGCTGGGCCCAGGTCAAACATGCCCGATTCACAAGATTCCGCTCGAGCGCGAGCGCGAGGACAACTGGTTCTTCAAGCTGTCGGCGTTCCAGGAGCCGCTGGAGCGGCTGTACGCGGAGCGCCAGGATTTCGTCCAGCCGCATGCCCGCTACAACGAGGCGCTCTCGTTCATCCGCGGCGGGCTCGAGGACGTCTCGCTGTCGCGGCCGAAGCTGACCTGGGGCGTTCGGCTCCCGTGGGACCCCGAGCAGGTGATGTACGTCTGGTTCGACGCGCTGCTCAACTACGTGACCGCGCTCAGCTATGCGCGTGAGGGCGAGGACCTGACCGATCGCTACTGGCCCGCCTTCCACATCATCGGCAAGGACATCCTGAAGTTCCACGCGGTGTACTGGCCGGCCTTCCTCATGGCCGCCGGCTACGAGGTGCCGAAGCGGATGTTCATCCACGGCTACCTGCTGATGGAGGGACACAAGATGTCCAAGTCGCTGGGCAACGTGCTGGACCCGTTCGAGGTCATCGAGCGCTTCGGCGCCGATGCGCTGCGCTATTACTGCTTCCGGGAGGTGTCGTTCGGCCGGGACGGCTCGGTTTCGCCGGCGGGCTTCGAGGCTCGCTACGACTCCGAGCTCGCCAACGAATACGGCAACCTGGCCAGCCGCACGCTGGCCATGATCGGCCGCTTCCGCGACGGGCGGGTCCCCGAGGGCGAGCCCGATCCCGAGCTCGCTGGCGGTCGTGGCGGACTCGCCGGCCTGGAGGCCAGGGTTTGTGAGCTCCTGGACCGCGCGGAGCTGACGCAGGCGCTGGAGGAGATCTGGATTCGAGTGCGACGCCTCAACCGCTACGTGGAGGAGACACGCCCGTGGGACTTGGCGAAGGAGGATGACCAGTCCGTACGCCTCGACGAGGTGCTCTACAACCTCGCCGAGGGGCTGCGGGTGACGACGCTGTTGCTCCTGGCCTACATGCCCGAAACCGCTGACCGCATGCTCGAGGCGCTCGGCGTCGAGGGACGGCAGCTCGAGGCGTTCGGCTCCCACGCCGGCGGGCAGAGCGTGGAGACCCTGCCGCCCCTCTTCCCGAAGATCGAGACCGCGGCGGCGTAGGAGTACCGCGTGACGATCGTCGCGCGCGAGGTGCGGAAGCTCTACGGGGACACCGCCGCGCTTCGCGACGTCAGCTTCGAGGTCGGCGACGGCGAGCTCGTCGGCCTGCTCGGCCCGAACGGCGCCGGGAAGTCGACGCTGACCAAGATCGCGTGCGGGCTCGTGCGACCGACCTCGGGCGAGGTGGACGTTGGCGGTCACCCGTCCGGGTCTCGAGAAGCCCGCGCCAACCTGGGTTATCTGGCGGAGCTGTTTCGGTTCCCCGGCTGGATGACGGCGGACGAGCTGCTCGTGCTCCACCAGCGGCTCGCAGCGTCTGATGGCGGCAGCTGGGAGCGTGCTGAGCTGCTTGCGCTCGTCGGTCTCGCGGATTCGGCCGCCACGCGGGTGGAGGCGATGTCGAAGGGGATGCAGCAGCGGCTCGGAATCGCCCAGGCGCTGGTGGGAAGACCTCGGCTGCTGCTGCTAGACGAGCCCACCAGCGCCCTCGACCCGGTGGGGCGCGGGATCGTGCGGACGTTGCTTGCCGAGCTGCGCAACCGCGGCACCACGGTGCTGTTGAACTCCCACCTGCTGAGCGAGGTCGAGCGGGTATGCGACCGCGTTGCGATCCTCAACGAAGGGCGCCTGGTCACCGAGGGCCGGCCCGAGGAGCTAGCGAAGCCTCGCGGCGTCGAGATCGATGTCGACGGTGGGACCCGTTTGTACGAGGGGGCTACCCGGGAGGAGGTTCCGCGCATCGTCGCCGAGCTGGTCGTCGCGGGCGAGCGGGTGTACGGCGCGCGGGTACTCGCCAGCACCCTCGAGGAGACCTATCTCGAGGCGGTGGAGGGCACGACCGGATGACCGGCGCCGGCGTGGTTTTGACCATCATCGGCTACGCGCTGCGCGAGAGCGTGCGCAGGCGTGTCTTCCTCGTCGTCTTGGTGCTCACCTTGGGGTTCCTGGCGCTTTACGGAGTTGGCAGCTACTTCGCCTTTCGGGATGTCCAGAGCTTCGTGCCGCCGGACGAGAACGTCCTCGACCCGACCGCGTTCACCGGCGCGACCCTCTTCGGCCTGGCGATGTTCGCGATCCTCTTCCTGGGCTCCGTCGTGGCGATCTTCCTGACGCTGGGAGTGGTCCGAGGCGACGCCGAGGCGGGCCTCCTGCAGCCGATTGTCGTGCGGCCCATCGGGAGGAGAACGATTCTGCTCGCGCGCCTCGCTGGTGCCGCGGCGGTGGCCGCCGGCTACGTGGTGATCGTGTACGGGGTCGCGCTGGTGATCACCGCCGCGGTCGGGGATTGGGTGCCGGACCACGTGGTGGGGCCGGTGCTCGGCCTGGCCCTCGCGGTCACGACCATCGCGGCGATCTCGCTCCTGATCTCGGTGTTCATGTCGGCGACGGCACAGGGGATTGCCGTGTTCATGATCTTCGGGACGGGACTGACGGCCGGGCTGCTCGACCAGATCGGGCTGGCGCTCGACTCCCATCCCCTCCACACGATCGGCCGTGTCGCCACCTGGGTGCTCCCGTTCGACGGCCTGTACCAGGCGGGCCTGCATGCGTTGATCTCCGACACGAGCGGGCTGACGGGGGTGGTCCTCCAGCTCGGGCCGTTCGGAGGGTCCGAGGGCGCGGGGCCGCTCCTGGTCCTGTGGGCGGTCGCCTATACGGCGCTCGTCGCCGGCGGAGCGGCGCTGGCGTTCTCGCGTCGGGATCTTTAGGACCGTACGGAGCCCCTCCTAGACTGGCGCCGTGGTCGATACGCACGCCCACCTCGGCGTCTGCGAGCCCGCCGACGGCGAGCTCGTGGCCAGCGCGCGCCGGGCCGGCGTGCGCCGGATCCTCACCGTCGGGTTGGACGAGGCATCGAATCGCGAGGCGATCGCCGCTGCCGAGGAGTACGAGGAGGTGTTCGCCTCGGTGGGGCGGCACCCGAACTCCGCCGCCGGATTCGACGACGGCGTCGCGGCGGACATCGAGGAGCTCGCCGCCCACGACCGCGTGCGCGCGATCGGCGAGACGGGACTCGACTATTACCGGGACTCCAGTCCCCGCGAGGCACAGGGCGAGGCCTTCTCGGCGCAGATCGGGATCGCGCGCCGCACCGGGCTGCCGCTCGTGATCCACATGCGCGATCAGCCCGGGACGCGGGACGCGCTTGACCATACGTTTGGAACGCTGGCCGCGGAGGCCGACGGGGTGACGGTCATCCTGCATTGCTGCTCGGTACCGCCCGATCGGATCGGGGACGCGATCGAGCAGGCCTGGTACTGCTCGTTCGCCGGCAACGTCACCTATCCGAGGTCGGACGAGCTGCGCGAGACGGCGCAGCTCGTTCCGGACGAGCTGCTCCTCGTGGAGACGGACTCGCCGTTCCTGGCACCGCAACCCGTGCGCGGCAAGCCGAATCAGCCGGCCAACGTGGTCGACGTGGCCGAGCTGGTCGCCGCCGAGCGCGGCGTCTCCTACGCCGAGCTCGAGCGGATGGTGGAGGCGAACGCGAACAGGGTCTTCGGATGGTGAGGCTCGGGCAGAACTTCCTGGCCGATCCGAACCTCCTGGAGGCGATCGTGCGCGACGCCGAGCTCGAGCCACGCGACGTCGCCCTCGAGATCGGAGGCGGGCAGGGGGCGTTGACGGAGCGGATCGCCGAGTGCGTGGGCCACGTTCACGTGGTCGAGATCGACGAGGGGCTCGCGGCGGAGCTCGACGAGCTGGCCGAGCGCGCCGGCAACCTCTCGGTCGTACGGGGGGACGCGATGCGGCTGGACCTGGGGTCGCTCGAGCCGCCGCCGACCACGGTGACCTCGAACCTGCCCTATTCGGTCGCGACGCCCGTGCTGCTGAGGACGATCGCCGAGCTTCCCAGCGTGCGCAGGTGGACGGTGATGGTCCAGCGCGAGATCGCCGATCGGCTGCGTGCCGGACCGGGGTCCCCCGCGTACGGATCCCCGAGCGTGCTCGTGCAGCTCGCATGCGAGGTCGAGCTGATCCGCACCGTGAACCGGGCGGTGTTCCGGCCCAGGCCGCGCGTTGACTCGGCGCTGGTCCGCCTGCGGCGGATCGGCCCCGCGCCCGGGGCCGGCGTGACCCGGCTCGTGCGGGACGCGTTCGCCCACCGGCGAAAGCCGCTCGCGAGCTCGCTGGAGCTGGCCGGGGGCCCTTCCCGCGCCCAGGCGCGCGCCGCGCTCGAGCGCCTGGGGCAGCCCGTGGACGCGCGCGCCGAACAGCTGGCACCCGCTGACTTCGCCGCCCTTGCCGCCGAGTTGGGGGTCGCTTGACGCTTCGCGCGCCGGCCAAGCTCAACCTGTGCCTGTATCTCGGCCGGCCCCGGGGCGACGGCCTGCACGAGCTGCGCTCGCTGTTCTGCCCGCTGACCCTCTCGGACCGCATCGTCGTGAGCGACGCCGAGCGGGACGAGGTCGTGTGCGAGGGGGTCGAGGGGCCGAACATCGTCGATGCGACGCTCGCCGGATTGCGGGCGCGCGGTTGGAACCGCGCACCCGTCCGGGTGCAGGTCGAGAAGCGGATCCCGGTGGCGGCGGGACTGGGAGGCGGGAGCGCTGACGCCGCCGCCTTGTTGCGGCTCGCCCGCGACGAGGTTGGGGAGGTCGGTGACCTCGCGGCCGGGCTCGGCGCCGACGTGCCGTCGCAGGTCGATCCGGCGTTCGCGCTGGTGGGTGGTGCCGGTGAGGTCGTCGAGCCCCTGCCGGCGCCCAAGCGCTTCGGCGTTGTGCTGGTTCCCGACGAGTCGGGGCTGTCGACGGCGCGGGTGTACGAGGAGGGTGATCGCCTGGGGCTTGGCAGGGATCGCTCCGAGCTGGAGTCGATCGCCGCCGAGCTCCGGGAGGCGGCGGGCCGCGGCGAGTCGCCGCTCGCCTACCGCGAGCTGCTGGTGAACGACCTCGCGGAGGCGGCGCTCTCGCTGCGCCCGGAGATAGACGGGGCGCTCGAGGCGCTGCGCGAAGCCGGGGCGCAGGTGGCGCTCGTCACCGGTTCGGGCCCGACGGCCTTCGGGATCTTCGAGGACATCGCGGCGGCCGATGCCGCCGCCGGGAGCCTGGCGCCGCGATTCGCGGGGGCCATCGTCGCGGGACCGGATCTGGAGCGATGATCGAGGGCGCGGAGGGGGGGAGTCGGACCCGGATCCTTCAGATCGCGGCGGTGCTGGTCGTCATCGGGGCGCTCGTCGCGTTCAGCCAGCTGGCACCGAACATCAGCCTTCAGAGCACGCTCGACGACGTCGCGAGCAAGCTGGGGAAGCTGACCTACCTGTTCGTGGGGCTCGCGGCGTTCCTGGAGACGGGGGCGTTCGTCGGCCTGGTGCTCCCCGGCGAGACCGTGGTCATCCTGGGCGGGGCCGTCGCGGGGCAGGGGGAGACGTCCGTGATCCTCACGATCGGGATTGTCTGGGCCTGCTCGTTCTCGGGGGACTCGGTGAGCTTCCTGCTCGGGCGTCGCCTCGGGCGGGGGTTCATCCTGCGGCACGGCCCCAAGGTCCGGATCACCGAGGAGCGGTTCAGCCGCGTGGAGGACTACTTCTCACGGCACGGCGGCAAGACGATCCTGATTGGGCGCTTCATCGGCTTGGTGCGCGCGCTCGCCCCGTTCGTCGCCGGGAGCTCCGGGATGCGGTACACGAGCTACCTGCCGTTCAGTGTGCTGGGCACCGGACTGTGGGCGGCCGGGTACGTCCTGCTGGGCTATTTCGCCTCGCGAAGCCTGGACGCGGCGGCGCACGCCGCGGGCCAGGGGACGCTGTTCTTCGGGATCGCCATCGCCGTGATCGTTGGGATCGTCTGGGCGGTCCGGTTCCTGCGCAATCCGGAGAACCGTCGGCGGCTCGTCGCCGGGATGGAGCGGCGGCCGTGGTTGCGCCCAGTCCTCGTATTCGGGCGTCGAATCCAGCCCCAGGTCCGGTTCGTCATCGCCAGGATCACGCCCGGCGGGCTCGGGCTCGAGTTCACGACCGTGGTCGCTGTCCTCGCGGTGGCGGTGTACGTGGTGGTCGTCTACACGTCGGCGATCTCCGACAACCCGGGGCCGACTCCGGGAGATCAGACGGCGCTGGACCTTGTGGACAAGATCCAGATGGCGTGGCTGGTGGAGGTGGCGAAGATCGTGACGGCGCTTGGATCCAGCGCGGTGATCCTGCCGATCATGGTGATCTCCGCTCTGGTGCTGGTCTGGCAGCGGCACTGGGGAGAGGCCGCGGTGCTGATCGTCGCGGTTGGGATCATCTACGTAGGGGTCGCGGAGCTGAAGGAGGTGACGTCCCGGCCCCGGCCCCCGGAGCCGCTGACCAGCGTGAGCGGCTCGGGATTTCCCAGCGGCCACGCGGCCCATTCGATCCTCTATCCGTGGCTGGCGCTGACCCTGGCGATCCGGTTGCGGCCAGGGATGTGGGGGGGCACCGCCCTCCTCGTGACCGGATTCGCCCTGGCGGTCCTGGTCGGACTGTCGCGCGTGTATCTCCGCGTTCACTACCTGAGCGACGTGACCAGCGGGTGGGCCCTCGGCGCGGCGGCGTTCTGCGGGTGCGCCGCCGTGGCCATGGTGGCCACCCACTTGCGTCAGAATTCCGCTCGTGATGTTGCCCCTGGCGCTCGGGACTGAGTACTTCCTGTTCGGCGGGGCGGGCGTCATCAGCCTGCTCGCCTTCACGGCGCTGATCCTGGTTCCAGCGATCGGCGCTTACGGGCGGACCTGGGAGAAGGCGACGGCCGTGCTGCTGTCCGTGTTCGTCCTGGTCGTGCTGGTGCTGATCGGTGTCGCGATCGGCGTGCTGATCGTCTACTACTGGCCGCAAATTACGCAGGCAATTCCCGGGCTCTGACGGGCACCCTGCCGGCGCGGGGGCCAGGCGCGACTACCATGCTCCGGTGAGCCCGGAGCAAGCTGCACGCGAAACGCCTGCAAAAGCGGACCCCGAGGGCCTGCTGGACGAGCTGACGACGGCGATCGAGTCGGGCGCCGGCCTGCCCGCGGTGACGCGCGCCGCCGCCAAGGCGCTCGGCGGGAGCGCTGCGGTCATCGACCGCTCGAGCGCGGTGCTCGGCGTGGCCGCGCCCTCGCAGGCGGAGGAGGGGAAGCTGCTCGCCGGCGACGGCGCGGTGCGGATCGAGCTGCGGGTCGCGGATACTGTCGTGGGGGAGCTTCGCTACCGGGCGCGGGGCGAGCCGCCGACGCCGTCAGTGGCGAGGATGGTGTCGACGCTCCTGGCGCTGGAGGTGGAGCGATCCCGCTCGCCGGAGTGGGCGAGCGACGAGGCCGCGGCGGCGTTCGTTCGCGCGCTGCTGGATCGCCAGGTCACGGATCGCGGGGACATCGTGGCGCGGGCGGCGGAGCTGGGGGCGGCGATCGAGACTGGTGCGGGAGTGATCGTGGCGCGCGCGGCGCCGTTCGCCGCGCAGAGCGGGGACTGGCGCGGGCGGGTGCTGACCGTGGCGATGCGGGCCGTCCGCTCGGCGGGGGCGGGGTCGGTCGGCGCGCTCGGCAAGGGTGAGGTGGCCGAGGTGGTCGCCATCGTCCCGGCGAGCGAGGACGGGCAGCTGGCCCGGGCGGCGCAGGCGCTCGAGCGCGAACTGGCGGCGGCTCTGTCGGGCTTCGGCATCACGGTTGCCCGGAGCCGGCTGGCAGAGGACCCAGTGGATCTCTACCGGGCCGGGAAGGAGGCGGAGCTCGCCGCCAACGTGGCCGAGGCGGAGGGCCGTTCGATGCTCGCGTTCGAGGACACCGGGGCCTACCGGCTCCTCCTGCCGGCGATGAGCGAGGACCCCGGGGAGCTCGAGCGCTTCTACCGGGAGACGCTCCAGCCGCTCGCCACCTACGACGAGCAGTACGAGACGGATCTGGTGACGACGGTCGAGACCTACCTGGAGAACGACGGCAACGTGGCGCAGACGGCGGCGAGCCTGTTCACCCACCGCCACACGGTGCGGTATCGCCTGGAGCGGGTGAAGGAGCTGACGGGGCACGACATCGGCTCGAGCGAGGGGCGCGAGAAGTTGAGCCTGGGGTTGAAGGCGATGCGGGTCCTGGGGATCGCGAGCGCGGCGGGGCCGGCGACGGAGCCGGGCGCCGAGGGCGGCCGGGTGCGCCCGCCCGCGGACGACTGAGAGGCGCCATGGCCGGCGCCTGGATCGACGTCTCGGTGCCCGTCCGGTCGGGGATGGTCCACTGGCCCGGGGATCCGGAGGTGAGCCTGGAGCGGGTCATGAGCATCGACGAGGGCGCGGAGGCGAACGTCACGAGGCTCGCCATGAGCGCGCACACGGGCACCCACATGGACGCCCCGCTGCACTACTTCGAGGACGACCCGGGCATCGAGGAGCTGCCGCTCGAGATCGCGATGGGCCCGGCACGGGTGATCGGAATCGAGGGGGAGGAGCCGATCGACCGCGGCCAGCTGGAAGGGTTGGACATCCAGGGCGGGGAGCGGATCCTGTTCCGGACCGCGAACTCCGAGCGGCCGTGGGTGGAACGCGATTTCGATCCCGCGTTCGTCCACGTCTCGGTGGAGGCGGCCGAGCTGCTCGGTGAGGTCGGCGTTGCGCTCGTCGGCGTTGACTACCTGTCGGTCGGCGGTTACCGGAGCGACGGGGCGGAGACCCACCGGGCGCTGCTCGGCGCCGGCGTCTGGGTGGTCGAGGGGCTGGATCTCTCTGCGGTGGAGCCGGGCGACTACGAGCTCATCTGCCTGCCGGTGAAGCTCGTCGGCAGCGACGGGGCCCCGGCGCGCGTGTTGCTGCGGCCGGCCTGAGCACGGTCCATGGCGGAGTCACGCTTGGCCCGCCTGCGCCTCCGCCAGCGCCTCGAAGTTCTCATATAGCGCTTCCGAGCCATACTGCTCGCGGGCCCGCTGCGCCGCCGGCCCGACCCGCTGCCAGAGCCCCTGGACCCAGAGCCAATCCAGGACGAGCCCTCGATCCAGCAGGTCGTTCTTGACCAGCGTCCCGATCGTTTCGCCGAACGCGAGGACGGTGCGGACGGGGGGATCGTTGGTGTCGGCAGTGTCGGGGTCGAACCCCTCGCCGAACACCGCTCCGAATGCCTCCCCTACATCGATCATCGCACCCCACTGGGCGAGCTGGACGAGCAGGTTTGCGTCCTCGTGACTTGCCGGCGCCATCGCAGTGCCTCCTTCGTTGGGGCTGGGAACAGGTTTCGACGCGATCGTACGCCGCCGCTGCGTCAGGAAGCGGGCGCTGCCAGCTCGCCGATCGGAACGTCCGGGTCCTCGAGGCGGGCGCGATCGACGGTCGTCGTGGAGCGGATGAGTGCCTGGATGTCGTCGATGACGTCCCAGACGTTCACGTTCATACCGGCGACGACGCGGCCGCCGGCGACCCAGAAGGCGACGAACTCCCTCTCCGCCACGCCGCCGCGGAACACGACCTCGTCCCACTCGGTCGCGTATCCGGCGTACTCCATACCGACGTCGTACTGGTCGGAGAAGAAGTAGGGGACGTTGTCGTACGGAGACTCCTGCCCGAGCATGTTGCGGGCGGCGGCTGGACCCTGGTTGAGGGCGTTGGCCCAGTGCTCGACGCGGATGTGTTCGCCGTAGAGCGGGTTCAGGGCATTCGCGACGTCGCCGGCCGCGTAGATCCCGTCCGCGCTGGTCTCCAGGCGCTCGGTGGTCAAGACCCCGTTGCGGATCTCCAGGCCCGCGGCCTCGGCGAGTTGGGTTCGGGGCACGACGCCAACACCCACGACGACGAAGTCGGCCTCGATCGAGCGCCCGTCGGCGGTGCGGACCGACTCGACGGCGCCCGAGCCCTCGAATCCCTCGAGTTCGGTGTCCGCGAGGAGCTCGACGCCGTGGTCGATGTGGATGTCCCGATAGATCGCTCCGAGCTCCGCCCCCAGTACGTGCTCCAGCGGCAGGGCCATTCGTTCGAGGATGGTCACGTCGCAGCCCTTGGAGCGAGCGGATGCGGCGACCTCGGCGCCGATCCAGCCGGCTCCGATCGTCACGAGCTTGCCGCCCGCCTCGATGCGCTCGGCGATCTTGTCGCTGTCGGCCACCTCGCGCAGGTAGAGCACTCCGTCGAGATCGCCCCCGGGGACGTTCAGGCGGCGCGGCTCGGCGCCGGTGGTGAGCAGGAGACGGTCGAAGCCGATTCGCTCGCCGCCGGCGAGGGCGACCTCGGAGCGGGATCGGTCGATCGATTCGACCTCGGTCGCGGTACGCAGCTCGATGTCGCTCTCCTCGTAGAAGCCCTCGTCATGGACGTAGGGCCTGTCGGTCGTCTCGCGGCGCAGGTAGTCCTTCGAGAGCGGCGGGCGCTCGTAGGGGCGCTCGGATTCGGCGCCGACGAGGACGATCCGCCCGTCGAAGCCCTCCTCGCGAAGGGTCTCCGCGGCCTTCGCTCCGGCGAGGGCCGCTCCAATGATCACGAAGGTCTGGTCGGTGGGCACGCGGCTCCTTTCTGTTCAGCTCTTGCGCCCCGCGAGGGTGAGGAACTCCTGGCGGGTACGGGGGTCGTCACGAATGAGCCCGCGCAGCGCTGACGTCGCGGTGAGCGTTCCCGGCTTCTCCACGCCCCGAAGGGACATGCACAGGTGCTCGGCCTCGATCACGACGCCCACGCCCTTCGGCTCCAGGTGGTCGTCGAGCCAGGCGGCGACCTCGCTCGTGAGGCGCTCCTGTACCTGAAGGCGACGGGCGAACAGGTCCACGACGCGGCCGAGCTTCGACAGTCCGATGATGCGGTCTCCGGGCAGATAGCCGACATGGGCGACGCCGTGGAACGGCAGCAGGTGGTGCTCGCAGAGGGAGTTGAACGGGATCCCGCGGGCGAGAACGAGCTCGTCGTAGCCCTCGTCGTTGGGAAACGTGGTCGGGTTGAACGCCTTCGGGCTGAGGAACTCCGCATATGCCTTCGCGATCCGGCGCGGGGTATCGCGCAGGCCATCGCGCTGCGGATCCTCGCCGAGCGCGATCAGGAGCTCCTGGGCGGCGTCCTCTGCGCGCTCGAGGTCGAGGCCGTTGCCGCTCTCGACCGCGTGGAGCAGGGCGGGGTTCATGCGGCCTCCAGCTGGAGGAGGGCGCTGCAGGAGCGGCTCGCGGGATCGTGCTCGTGGCGTACGGCGTGCAGGTCGCTCCCGGAGCCGTCGAGGACTCCGTCGACGACGGCGTCGACCAGCTTGCAGACGAGGGCGGGACGCTCAGGCGAGACGAGCGGGCAGGGGCAACCGCTGAGCATCAGTCGCCTGCCGTCGATCCGGACGTCGAAGCCGAGGCGGTTGAGGTTTCGGATGAGCTCCCTGTGGACCTCCTGGGGCCGGTCGGCGGCAGCCGCCTTGCGGCCCCACCGGACGCCCAGGCGGCGCAGTGCGCGCGAGTCGGGGCGCGATGCGCGGAGAGCCGCGGCGAGAAGCTCCGCCATGGCGAGGAACCCCTCGTCGGGAAGGGTCCAGCCCTCGCGGAGGTTGAACGTCGTGCGCGGGCGGCCGCGGGCGCCCGCCGATTCCGCGGTTCGCTCCACGAAGCCCTGGGTCTCCATCGCCTGCAGGTGGCTCCGGGCGGTGTTGGGGTGGATGCCGGCGGCTTCGGCGAGCTCGTCGAGCGAGACTGGGCCGCCGGATGCCAAGCGGCGGACGATCCGGGCGCGGACGGGGTCGGCGACCGCGTCGACCATCGAGGGGGGCGTGGTGTCTCCTGCGTGCGGGCGATCCATTTCCTACAAAAAATTGTAGGTAATTATCCGGCGGCGTGCGTTGCGGTCCCGCCGGGGCCGCCGCTAGGGGCCGCCGTGGCGACCGCGGGCGTAGGGCTCGAGGCCCTCGATCGCTCGCTTGATCGACCAGTTCGTGAGGGTCCAGACGCCATTGCCCGTGAAGTCACCGACCACTGCCCTTGAACTCCTGCCGCGAGACGCAGCCGACCGCGGCCTCGCAGTCGGAGTCGACATTGAGGTAGACGGGCCGCCACCACTCGGGATACGTGCGGGCGTCAGCCAGCGCATCGAACACCGCCTCCTGCGGCGCGTCGACGTCCACTCGTCGATGAACGCGTAGGCGTCGGCCACGCCCAGCCAAACCTACGTCCCATGAGGGATTCGGATCACCAGTCCGATTCCGGGAGCTCCGGGGGGAGGACTTGAACCTCCTCTTCGACATCCAAAGTGTCGCGGGCTACCGCTTACCCCACCCCGGAACGGTCTCGAGTCTAGGGCCTGGATCACGTCCGGTATCAATGCGAACATGTGTTCGTGCCATGCCCGTTGCGTTTCACTGAGGAACAGCTCCGCGAAGCAATCGCCGCGAGTCGATCGTGGGCTGAGACACTCAGGCGACTCAACTACCGCACGGCTGGCGGCAACTGGCGAACCCTCAAGAAGTACGCGGCGCTTTGGCAGGTCCCGACAGAGCACTTCGATCCCGATGCGGTTTGCAGAGCGGCACTCGAGAGTTCGTCGACTCCTCGGCCGCTGCAGGAGATCCTGGTGGAGGACTCGAGCTATTCGCGCGACCACCTGAAGCATCGCCTTTTCGTGGAGGGGCTGAAGCAGAGGCGCTGTGAGCTCTGCGGCCAGGGAGGGTGTGGCACGGAAAACGAATGGCTCTGATCCTCCATCACGTGAATGGGGTTCCTAACGACAATCGAATCGAGAACCTGAGGATCGCCTGCCCGAACTGTGCGGCGACGTTCGAGACGCACTGTGCAAGAAAGAACCGGCTGCCGAGGGAACCTCGGGCGTGTCTCCATTGTCGCGCCGAGTTCTTTCCCCGCTATCGCCAGCAGCGGTACTGCTCACGGAGACGTGGATCGCGCTGGGATCGAACCGGTCGCCTTCGAGGTATCCCGAAGCCGGATCGGCGAAAAGTTGAGCGGCCGCCTCTTGGCCAGCTCCTTCGCGAGATCGAGGAGACCAGCTACCTGGCCGTCGGGCGCAGGTACGGGGTCTCGGACAACGCAATTCGCAAGTGGGTTCGCTGGTACGAGCGTGAGGCCGAGCGGAACCGGCTGGAAGGCCAGCTTGCAAATGGATCCCAGCTCGCCCTGGCGGATGAGTAGGAGAGGCCGTGGCGCTCTACGATTCCGTAGGTGAGCGGCCCCACCGTGCTGATCATGGCCGCCGGCGAGGGGACCCGGATGCGCTCGTCGGTGCCGAAGATGCTGCATCCCGTTTGCGGGCGACCGATGGTCGCCTGGCCCGTCCTCGCCGCTCGCGAGGCCGGTGCCGAGCGCGTCTGCGTGATCGTCTCGCCCGACCGCAATCTGGCCGACGCGCTCCCCGAGGGAACGGAGACCGTGGTGCAGACCAGCTCCGACGGGACCGGCGGTGCCGTGCGCGCGGCGCTCGACGTGGTCGCCGATGCTGACACCGTGATCGTCTTGAACGGCGACCATCCGCTGGTGACGGGTGAGCATCTCGATGAGGTCTCTCGAGTGCATCGCGAGTCCGGTGCCGCGGCGACCGTCGTGAGCGTCGAGCGCGAGGACCCCGAGTCGCTCGGCCGCATCGTCCGCGACCCAGCGGGCGAATTCGAGCGCATCGTCGAGACCAAGCATCCCGAGGGCATCCCGCCCGAGATCCTCGCGATCCACGAGGTGAACACGAACACGTTCGCCTTCGACGCCGCCGATCTCGCCGACGCCATCAGCCGGATCGACAACGAGAACCCCGCCGGCGAGTACTACATCGGCGACGCGCTGAACCTCATGCGTGCCGAGGGCAAGCGCGTCATCGCGCACAAGGTGGACGACGTGACGGTGAACATCGGCGTCAACAACCGCGCCGAGCTCGCCACCGTCAACGCGATCGCCCGGCGGCGCATCAACGAGGGCCACATGCTCATGGGCGTGACCGTCACCGACCCGGGCTCGACCTGGGTCGATGCCGACGTCGAGATCGAGCCCGACGCCGTCATCGAGCCGGGCACAACCCTTCGCGGCCAGACGCGCGTGGGTCGCGCCAGCATCATCGGCCCGAACAGCACCGTCATCGACTCCACGGTCGGTGCCGAGGTCACCGCCCCCCACTCATACGTCGTCGAGAGCGAGATCGCCGACCGCTGCAGCGTCGGCCCCTTCGCCTATCTCCGCCCCGGCACCATCCTCGCCGAGGGCGCGAAGGCCGGCACCTTCGTCGAGCTCAAGAACACTCGCGTCGGGCGGGGGACGAAGGTGCCGCACCTGTCCTATCTCGGCGACGCCGACGTCGGCGACGACACCAACGTGGGCGCCGCCACGATCACCGCCAACTACGACGGATTCCGCAAACACCGCACGAAGATCGGCGACCGCGTGCACACTTCCGTTGACACGACCCTGGTCGCTCCGGTAAGCATCGGCGACGGCGCCTACACTGGCGCCAACTCGGCGATTACCGATGACGTGCCGCCCGGCGCGCTCGGAATCGCGAGGCCGAGACAGGAGAACATCGAGGGCTACGCCGACAAGAAGGCGCGCGAGGAAACTGACGAAGGAGAGACCGAGGACTCGTGACCACGCTCGAGGAACGGCCGGGGACCATCAGCTCGATCCCGCAGGAGTACACGAAGCGCCTGATGGTGTTCGGCGGGCGCGCGTCGATGGAGCTCGCCGCGAGGATCGCCGGGCACCTCAACGTCGACGTCGGTGAGGTCGAGTTGAAGACGTTCGCCGACGGCGAGGTCTACTGCCGCTACCGCGAGTCGATTCGCGGCGCCGACGTGTTCCTCGTCCAGTCCACCGCCGCGAACGCGGCCAACGGCATGACCCCGAACGACTCCCTCGCGGAGCTCCTGATGATGATCGACGCCGCGCAGGGCGCCTCCGCCCACCGCATCATCGCCGTCATGCCCTGGTACGGCTACGCGCGTCAGGACAAGAAGTCGGAGCCGCGCGAGCCCATCTCGGCGCGGGTCGTCGCCAAGTGCCTGGAGGCCGTCGGAGTCGACCGTGTGCTGACGATGGATCTCCATTCCGGCCAGATCCAGGGCTTCTTCGAGGTCCCGGTGGACCACATGACCGCGATGCCCATGCTCACGCAGTGGTTCATGGACCAGGCCTTCCCCGAGGAGCTGGTCATCGTCTCCCCCGACGCCGGCCGCGTGAAGGTGGCGCGCAACTTCGCCCGGAAGGTCGGCGTCCACTGGGCGGTGATGGAGAAGGAGCGCCCCGCGCAGCAGGTCGCCGCCATCGGCTACGTGGTCGGCGACGTCCGCGGCAAGACCGCGGTTCTCGTCGACGACATGATCGACACGGCCGGCACCCTCTGCGCGGCCGCGAAGACGGTGCTCGAGGAGGGCGCCGCACGCGTCATCGCCACCGCAACGCACGGGGTCTTCTCGGGGCCCGCGTACGAGCGGCTTGCCTACGAGAACTCCCAGATCGAGCGGATCGTCGTCACGGACACCATCCCCCTTCGCCCCGGGGCCCCCGACAACATCACCGTCCTCTCCACGGCGCAGACGCTCGCCGACTCGATCCGCCGCATATTCGCCGACGACAGCGTCAGCGAGATCTTCGCCGGCGAGAACCAGCTCTTCTAGCGGCCTCCCGCGTTGGCCCCTACACGCCGAAGTCGGCGATCTTCCACTCGTCCCTGATCAGGAACAGGTGGAAGGTCGCCGCCCGCGTGCCCTTCACCCCGGGCGAGCGCAGGCTCGCCTCCACGACGGCCTGATTGCCGCTCACCCGCACGTCGACCACCTTCGTGATCCTCGTTCCCGCGAGCTGGTCGCCAAGGAACTCCGCCAGGATCTCGTCGCACCCCTTCAGGCCCTTCTGCGCGGCCACGCTTCCGGCGCGCTGCTCGACCACGCGCTGCTCCTCTCCCGTCAGCTGTCCGCATGCCGACTTGAAGTCCCGATCCTGCGCGGCGGTGAAGAACCGCTCGACCGCGCTCTGGGCGCGCTCCGCCTCGCTCGGTAGGTCCGAGAACGGGCCGATGTCCGCGATCGCCAGGACTGCGATCGCTATGCCAACCACGAGGATGACGGCGGCGATCCGCCGCCGCGCGGCCTCCGACAGGTTCCCCATGGGCGGAACCTAGCCAGGCACGCCCGCAGATGACGAAGTTCGATCGGCCCTGGCCGGCGATGAGTTTCGCCGCCTGGCGCTGTCTATGGAGTAGATGAAACGAGCGCGCCCGACCGCCCGCGGAAGGCGCAAGCGAAGGAGATCGTATGAGCACGGACCAGCAGGAGACCGCCAGGACCGCCACCACGATCAGCACCCCATCGGATCGCGAGATCGTCGCCGAGCGGATCTTCGACGCCCCGAGGGAGCGGGTTTTCACCGCCTATACCGACCCCAAGCTGATCCCGGAGTGGTGGGGTCCGCGGGGTGTGACGACGACCATCGACAAGATGGACGCCAGGCCTGGCGGCGACTGGCGCTTCATCTGCCGTGACGCGGAGGGCGAGACCGCGTTCCGCGGCACCTACCGGGAGATCACGCCGCCCGAGCGCGTCGCCGAGACCTTCGAGTGGGAGGGGATGCCGGGGCACGTCCTCGTCGAATCGGCCGACTTCGAGGACCTCGGCGGGCGCACCAAGGTGACGACCACGATGCTGTTCCACACGACCGAGGAGCGCGACGGCATGCTCTCGTCGGGCATGGAGGGCGGCATGAACGAATCGCACGATCGCCTCGCCGAGCTCCTCGCCAGCACCGGGTAGCCGACTTCTCCTGAATACCCTCCCCGGGCTGGTGAAGCGAATCGGCCACAAGGGAGCGGACGGGATCCGGCCGGGGAACACGCTCGAGAGCTTCGAGGCGGCCGTGGACGCGGGCGTCGAGATGATCGAGCTCGACGTCCTGCGCCCGAGGGCCGAGTTCCGCGGCGCCGACTGGCGCCGCGCTCCCGCGGGTCCGGTCGCCGACGGGGCGCCGCCCCTCCTCGTCGCCCACGACTGGGGCGACGCGGCGCGCAGGGAGCCGATGCGGCTCGACGAGGCGATGGATGCCTTCACCCGCCCCCCGCTGGACCGGGTGGCGGTGGACTGCGACCTGAAGGTCGCCGGGCGCGAGGACGAGGTGATCGCGACGCTTCGGGACCGCCACCTGCTCGACCGCGCCTCGGTCTCGACGATGGAGGTGTCGAGCCTCACGGCGCTCCGCGAGCTGAACTCGGACATCCCCCTCGGCTGGACGCTGCCGAAGGTGAGCCGCGACTGGAACTCGATGCCCTGGGCGAGACCGCTGGTCGCCGGCGGGCTCGTCTCCCTGCGCGCCAGGCTCCCCGGCATCATCCGCCGCCGCGCCGCCGAGCTCGGCGTCACCTCGATCTGGGCCTACCACCCCGTGATCACGCGGCGTCTTGCCGACGCGTGTCACGAGCTGGACCTCGAGCTGATCGCCTGGACGGTCGACGACCTCCCGAGGATGCGCACGCTCGCCGCGATGGGCGTCGACGGCATCTGCACCAACGACCCCCGCCTGTTCGGCCGCCTCTAGGCAACCCCGCCGGCTCTAGAGTCCATACATGCGGGTGCTCCAGGTGATCTGGGACGGCGGCGGCAACGTCGCCATACAGCTCCCGGTCACCAGCGAGCTGGTGCGCTGCGGTCACGATGTGCTCGTCCTGGGCCACTCCTGCCAGCGCCCCCGCGTCGAAGCGACCGGGGCCGCCTTTACGCCCTTCCGTTACGCCCCGGATGCCGACGCCAGCAGTCCGGACACCGACCTGATCCGAGACTGGGAGGCGCGGACGCCGATTGGCGCGTTCGCCCGGTTGCGCGACAACCTGATGTTCGGGCCCGCGCTGGAGTTCGCCCGGGACGTCGTCGCCGAGGCGGAGCGGGACCGGCCGGCCGTGATCGTGTTCGACTACCTGCTCGCGGGCGCTGGAATCGGTGCCGAGGCCGTTGGCGTTCCGAGCGTGTCCATGATCCACGGCGTGTATCCGCTGCCCCTGCGCGGGGTCCCGCCATTCGGTCAGGGCCTGATGCCCGCCCGCGGCCCGCTTGGCAGGTTGCGTGACGTTGTACTCGCCCGTGGCTTGGCCCGCAGCTTCGCCCCCGGGCTGAGGCCGGTGAACGCCGCCCGTCGCGAGCTCGGGCTGAAACCGGTCGACGACGTCCTCGAGCAGCCCACGCGAGCCGACCTGAACCTCGTTCTCACCAGCCCCGCGTTCGACTTCGCCGGCAGGGCGAAGCTGCCGGCCAACGTTCGCTACGCGGGCCCGGTGCTGAACCGCGAGGCCCCTCCCGAATGGAGCTCGGCATGGCCGGTGGACGATCGCCGACCGCTGGTTCTCGCCAGCTTCAGCACCACGTTCCAGGACCAACGCGACCTGGCTCGCCGTGTCCTGTCCGCGCTCGACGGCATCGCGGTTCGAGGCCTGCTCACCACCGGTCCGGCACTGGACGTCTCGGGGCTGCCCGTCCCCGAGAACGTGAAGGTGGTCGAGTTCGCCCCGCACGCCGCCGTCCTGCCGCATGCGCGGCTGGCGATCACCCATGCCGGCCTCGGCACCGTCCACGCGGCGCTTGCCGCGGGGGTGCCGCTCATCTGCATCCCGAATGGGCGCGATCAGAACGACAACGCGGCCCGGGTGGTCGCGGCGGGCGCCGGGATCCGCCTGAGTCGCCGCGTGTCGTCGGCGAAGCTTCGCCGAGAGATACTTCGAGCGCTGGACGACGACTCGCTCGAGCAGGGAGCCGCCAGCCTCGCCGCCGCGTTCGCGCGCGAGAACGGCGCCGCGCGGGCCGCGGGCGAGATCGAGGAAATCGCCGCCGACGGCCGCGGGTAGAGTCCCGGCGTGCCGTTTGGGGGATCGCGCCACGCCCACGCGAGATCGGCGTTGCACCTGCACGCTCGCGCGAAGGAGACCGCAGCGACGACGCCGGCGGCCGCGGCGGCCGATCCGGACCGCATCGCGCCCGGCGCCGTCATGGCCCTCCTGGCGATGGGCCTGGGCGTCATCGTCATCGCCAACGACTTCACGGCCCTGAACGTCGCCCTGCCTGCGATCGAGCACGACTTCAACGTCGACGTCGGGACCGCTCAGTGGGTGATCAACGCCTACTGCCTCGTCTTCGGCATGGCGATCGTGACCGGGGGGCGCCTCGCCGACCTGTTCGGCCGCCGCCGCGCCTTCTTCATCGGGTCGGCGTTCTTCGCGGGCTTCTCGCTGCTGGGCGGCATTGCCCAGGACTCGATCTGGCTGATCGCAATGCGCGTGGGAATGGGCGTCGGCGGGGCGCTGATGTGGCCGGCGATCCTGGGGATGACCTACGCGGCGCTGCCTGAGTCCAAGGCGGGGCTGGCCGGCGGTCTGATCCTGGGCGCGGCGGGGCTCGGCAACGCGATCGGGCCCCTGCTCGGCGGCGTCCTCACCGACGAGCTCTCGTGGCGCTGGATCTTTTTCCTCAATGTCCCAATCGCCGCCTTCGCCGTGCTCGTGACCTGGCTCAAGGTCCACCAGCCCCGCCCAGAGGTGACCGACGAGCGCATCGACTACCCAGGGATCGCGACTCTCTCGATCGGCCTGCTGCTCGTGCTGCTGGCCTTCGACCAGGCCGCCGACTGGGGCTTCGGCGACATCAGGGTGATCCTGATGCTGGTCGTCGCCTCGGTCCTGATCATCTCCTTCGGCTTCATCGAGCCGCGCATGAAGAGAAGCGCGCTCATCCCGGGCGACGTGTTCCGAAACGGGGAGTTCCGTAACGCCTGCATGACCGTCCTGCTGATGTCGGCGGTGTTCTTCGCGACGGTGCTCTACGCGCCGCAGTTCATGGAGAAGATCCTCGACTACTCGGCGCTGAAGGCCGGCCTCGGGATGGTCCCGATGCTCGGGACGTTCGCGCTGACCTCGTTCATCGCCGGGCCCCTGTACGGGCGCCTGGGGGCGAAGCTCACGGTCACCGCGGGCGCGGCGGGGCTCACCATCGGTCCCTTCCTGCTGTCGATGATCGACGCGAACTCGAACTACAGCGGGTTGATAGTCGGCCTCGCCATCACGGGGCTCGGGGCGGGGCTGTTCTATCCCTCGGTCACAACCGCCGGCGTCACGGCGCTTGATCCGTCCCGCACGAGCCTGGCCGGCGGCCTGGTCTACATGTGCCAGATCGCCGGCGGCGCGATCGGGCTCGGCATCACCACCACCATCTTCACGATCACATCCGAAAACGACCTCGACGACAAGGCGACCACCGCTGGCCAGAATCTCACCGATCACCAGGTCGCCGTGTTGCACGGGGAGCTCGCCGGCACCGATGCCGCGGCCGCCGCCCTGAAGCAGCTCGGCTCCTCGGCCCAGGACACGATCCTCCGGATTGTGCGCGAGTCGTTCGCCGTCGGCGTCCAGGCGGGCTTCCGCTTCGTGGCGATCGCCGCCGTGGTCGGCTTCCTGATCTCGCTCTTCTTCGTGGGCGGGCGGCTGCTGCCCAGCCGAGCCGGCGCCACCGAGCGGGCAGAGGCGTAGCCCGACCTCATCCGATCGGCGGGCTGGCATCCCCCGATCGGAGGAGTCGGAATCATCCTCAAGAACCCCCGATCGGAGGATTGGCGGGGTGGGCGGCGGCCCCGATCATGTCCATGACCGGTCGGTAGCCAGGAGGGAGGCAGGGCCCTCCGGCTATCACTCAGCAGCCAGGAGGGGGAAGGGAGGGACCCTCCGGCTACGCCCGAGACGGCAGCCCGGGCACTCGCCGCTCGCCCCGCTCCTCGAAGTACGCCCACTCGAGCTCGCCCAGCTCGGTGGCCGGCGGGTCCCCGTAGATCCACTCCCGGGAGATGCGGTGCCAGTTGCGCCGAGCCCGCAGCTGAGCGAGCACCGCGAGGACGCCGGTCTCCATGCGGCGTCCCATCAGCTCCTCGGCCGGGAGGCTCTCGCGCCGCATGAGGTCGAAGTACTCGGAGCGCGGATCGGAGGTCGACTCGATCACCTTCATCACGCGCTCCGGCGTGAGCTCGATCTCACGGTCCTCCATGTACCAGCCGCCCACCACCATCACGTGCTCCATGAGCCGCTCGGCATCGAACTTCGACGGCTTCTTGACGAACCCGAGGTCGTGCAGCGCCTCGCGCAGGGCCCCGGGGTCGCGCCTCGCCGCGGCGTCGATCGCCCGCTGCTCGAGCTCGATCTGCTCGGCGTCGAGCCGCTTGGTCATGCCGAAGTCCAGGAAGGCGACCCGGTCGTCCTCCATGAGGATGTAGTTGCCCGGGTGGGCGTCGGCGTTGAACATCTGTAGGTGGTAGATCGAGCCGAAGCAGAAGCGGAAGACGATCTCGCCGAACCGGTTCTTCTCCTCCTGCGCCAGCCGCTTGACCTCCTCGAAGCCGATCCCGTCCACGTACTCGGTGACCAGCACCCGCCGCCGCGAGAGCCGGGTGATCACGTCCGGCACACAGATGAACGGGTGGGCGCGATAGGCCCTCGCGAAGCTGCGGTGGCTCTGCGCCTCGTACTCGTAGTCGAGCTCCTCCATCACCCGCAGGCGCAGCTCCTGGGCCACGGCCTTGGCGTCGAGGCCCGGCGCGATGGCGCGCGCGAGGCGCATGATCATGCCGGCGTTCCGCAGGTCGGACTCGAGCGCCTCGGCGACGCCGGGATACTGGATCTTCACGGCCACCGCACGACCGTCGTGCAGCGTCGCCCGGTGTACCTGCCCGATCGAGGCGGCCGCGAACGCATCCGCCTCGATGTCGGCGAAGAGCTCGTCGAGCGGCTCACCGAGGTACTCCTCCTCCAGCACCTTGCTCACCTTGTTCCAAGGCATCGCTGGGGCCGAGGTGCGGAGCTTGGCGAGCTGCTCCTGATAGAGCTCGGCGTACTCCG
>JBKPFQ010000082.1:0-4671 GCA_046728915.1 Actinomycetota bacterium
AAAACGCTCGCGCTTCCGTTCGAGTCGGCAGCCTCGACCAGGAAGCGGACGCTGAGGGCGCCCACCTGAATCGTCTCGCCCGATGCTGGAGTCATCGTGCCCGGAGCCTAGTGGTCCGAGGCCTCGGGTTCGGTGGCGAAGCACGCGACCAATGCACTTTCCATCGTCAGCCAGATCGCCCGCTGCTCCCTTTCGCGTGAACGCAGAAGCAAGTATCTGAACGACGCCGCCGCCGCGGCAGCTGAGCCAACTACCTTTTCGGGCATGAGCGGCAATCCAGACGGCAGCTCAAAGGATGCCGTCGAAGCTCTGCACGGCCAGATCCTCGCGGCCTGGAACCGCGGTGACGCGGCTGGCTACGCGGAGCAGTTCACCGACAACGCGATCGTCGTCGGCTTCGACGGCAGCGAGATGCATGGTCGCGGCCAAATCGCCGAGCAGCTTGGAGCCATCTTCGCCGACCACCAGGTCGCGAGCTATGTCCGGATCGTTCGTAGCGTGCGGCTGATCGGCGATGGCGTCGCCCTCCTGCACGCGATCGTCGGCATGCTTCCGCCCGGAGGAGACGACGTGATCGCCGAGCGTAACGCCGTCCAGCTGCTGCTCGCGATCCGCGACGATTCCGGCTGGCGCGCAGCCGCGTTCCAGAACACTCCCGCGCGGCTTGACGGCCGACCGGAAGCGGTCGAGGCGATGACCGAGGAACTACGGACGGCGCGAGACTAAAACCGATCCCGCCTTCCGCTTACTGACAACACGGTTGGCCCATGGTCGCGTGATGCCCCTCCCGCTTTCGCGTGAAAGCGTCATTTCCTCTGTGCGGTTCGGTCTGAGACGATGCTCTGCAACGCGACGAAGGAGGCCAAATGGCAGTTCTAGTCATCCAGCGGATGCCACCGATGTTCACGACAGAGCAGTACGACCAGGTCAACGAGCGTCTCGGCGACGAGCCCCCCGAAGGCCTGATCTCTCACACGCTTGGCACCTCTGAAGGCCAGGCTGTGATGGCAGACGTTTGGGAGTCTCGAGAGAGGTTCGACGCCTTTCGCGAGGGACGGCTCAACCCGGCTCTCAAGGATCTGGTCGGTTCCGAGATATTCGCGCAGCTACCGACGCCCGAACGCGACTTCTACGAGGTACACGATCACCAGCACTCCTGATTCGGTGCCGGGCCGGGCGCTTCCAAACCTGCCCGCTCTCCCTGGCTTTTCTCTCGCCCGGCAACCAGCGAGACTGCCGTAACCGATTCTCCAGGCTCGTAAACCGGCCTGGCGCTGACGGGCTGAGAGCTTCGACATGGACGACGAGCCACGGCGTGCGGCGCGGTTCGCTGGTGTCTGCTCCGCGTCAAGCGGGCAGTGACCGCGAAGCTAGCCGTCGCCTAAGGCGGGCGGCCGGTGGGTGCTTCGAACGCCACCCCGATGGCCGATGGACTTCGCTCCCGTGTTCATGCGGCCTAACCGCTGTCCAACGGTGAGGCGAATCTGACCCCGAAGCCGTCGGGATCCGCAATCGTGAAGTCGCGCAGCCCGTAGTACCGATCGCCGATCGGGATGATCACCCGTGCCCCGAGATCGGTTGCCACCTTCCAACTGCAGGAAGCCGCCCCCGCCGTCTCCGAAATGCGGCGACACGATCAATCACCGATATGACGCTGCACAAGGACCTTGCCAACTGCCCGAACAACGGGCTCGTGATCAGCGCCAACGGGAGCGACCGGGCGGCCTAGCCGCGATGACGCCGTGGACCCGTACCCGGGTCTGCCGGTTGGCGGAGCGGTCCGTTCCGCACGCTGTGTGCGCCAGCCCGGTCACTGCCGCCGCGGATCAGCTCCGCCTCCTCGCGCGCCCGGCGAACGATCTGCGCCGCTTCGCGCTCGGCCTCAGCTCGCAGGCGCCGGGCCTCGGCGTCGGCCTCGAGCAGGATCGCCGCGGTTCGTCGCCCGACCCGGGCCAGGTCGAGCCGCAGCAGGTCGGCCCGGGCGGGGTCGCCTGTGCCGGTCTCGAGCCATTCGGCCACTCGATCGAGGAAGCGGTGTACCGCCCGCTTGCTGTAGCCGCGCCGGGTGACAGGGAACGTTGCGCGGCGAATCCGATCGACGCTCAGTCGGTCCATCGTGGTCGTCTCGCTTACGTCCGGACGGCCTCGGGCTCGGACCCGTCCTCGGGCTCGGGCTCGGACTCGGCTTCGGACGCGACCGACTCGCCACGCTCGAGCGGATCGAACTCGCGTGGGCGCTCCGACGGATCGGCGCCCGCCTTCGGCGTGTGTCCGGCGGCAACCGACTGGAGCTCGGCTCCGAGGTCGTTTGCCGCCGCGATGACCTGATCACGGCGTTTGACCAAGTCGGCGATCACAGCCTCGACCTCGCGGCGCCGCTCGCTGCCGTCGTTAACGATTCGTCGGGCCTTCTCCTCCGCGGCCTCAATCACCTCCGCTGCCCGCTGGTCGGCGACGACCTGCTTGCGCTCGGCGTCGGCGTTCACGGTCTCGCGCGTCTCGCGCGCGTACGCATCGGCATCGGCTCGCGCCTTGGTCGCGTACGCATCGGCATCGGCGCGCAAGCTCGTCGCGTATTCGTCGGCCTCGCCACGGGCAGTGGCCGCATAGGTATCGGCCTCGGTTCTTACACGTCTGCTCTCCGAGTCGGCGCGATCGAGCATCGCGGCGATCTCACGTTCGGCGTCCCCTCGCAGCTGCTGTGCCGTGTCCTCGGCGCTCGCGAGGATGCTGGCGGTTCGCTCTCCAACCCGCTCGATCTCGCGCTTGACGATCTCGGCACGGGCCTGGTCCGCGCCGCCCGTCTCGAGCCAATCGACGACCTCCGCTAAGAAGGCGTCGACCTGATCCGGCTCGTAGCCCTTGCGGACCAGAGGGAACTTCGCCGCCCGGATCCGCTCGATGCCGCTCTCGCTAGTCACTCGCGCCTCCTTTGGAATCCCTGTCTCGGACGCCCGCCGACGGGGCAGGCGACCCGGTGCGCGGCATCATAGGAGCCCTCGCGATGGCGCTCCGTACAGGCGCCCTGGGCGTCCTTACCGAACGAGGTCTGCCCGGGGTATCGTGGCGCTGCCGCGGGACAGCAATGACCCGTGCGTCGATCGGGGCGGCGAGCGACGTCCCGGATTGTGGATCATCGCGTAGCGGGCGCTGGCATGCGGTCACGCCGCGCTCTTCACCCAGTCCGCGACCCGTTCGCCGATGATGATGTTGGCAAACTTCGACCCGCGCATTGCTCGCTTCGGATGCGAGGTTCGAGGCGTGAGCCCGACGAGTACTCTTGTGAAAGGCGGGGGCAGGCGCGAGATTTCCGTCGGCCTCCCTAGGCGGATCACTCTCCGATCACCTGCCCCCGCAGTTTCGGGGTTTTATCGGGCACCAGGGAAGTCACCGGGCGGCACCGGAAAAGCAACAGACCGCCGGACCGCCGGACGCTCCCGCTCTGCCACCTCCCGACCGCGTTCGCGGTCCGCAGCGCCGCCTCTGGAGCCTCGTGATCGCGTGCCGGGCCCACCGGCATGTCCGCGCCCCACAGGTGGAGGACGTCGGCCTCGGGGTGCGCGCGCACATGCTCCGCGAGGATCCCCTTGACGGCCTCGCTCGGCGGCTCCCCGGCCGCGAGCGCGCACAGGTCTCCCGTGGGGAGGAGTTCCGGCAGAAGGTGACCGCCGTGCTCGATCGTCATCCCCCGCTCGCGGGCCAGCTCGAGGGCTCGCCCGCGCGCTCCCGCCACGCCACCTCCGGCGCCGCGCCGATGGGCTCGCGTCGCGTACTGACAGGACGAACAGCGCGTTGAGCCGGTTCCGCGCCGCCAAGGCGATCCAGCTCTCGGCCTCTTGGAGGAGCGCCAGCTCGCCGAGCACCAGGCACCCGGGAGCGAGAAGCTCGCTGATCGCGCCTCCAAGAGCCGAGAGGTCACAGCGCCGCCTGTGCTCCACCCGCTGGGCGTAACCCAATACCTCCCGGATTGAGGGAGCCCTGGTCCGCGAGCCGACCGAACTCCTCACGGGGTTCTACTCGAGCTCCCCTACCGTATCCGTGCTCTGCGCGCACCGCTGCGCCGGCGAGTGCTAGCGTCGAGGCCCTTCGGTGAAAGAGGAGGTCGGCAAAGGCGAGACCTGGATGCCCGCAGCCGCAGCGACGCCGCGCGCATGACGCAGAGAAGGAGCTCAACGAGCTGCGGCGGCGTTGTGAGGAGAGTACGCGACGCTCACAGTCACGGCGCGAAGTTCGCCGCTCGCGCCGGCCGTCCTGGGCTTGGCGGCTGCTCGCGACCGGGGCCATCGCTACCGCGGTCGCCGCGGCGATCGTCGTTGGCCCCGGGCTAATCGCCGCTGGCGGTGACGGCCGGTCCGCCCACGCGGGCGGGGATCGGGCGAGCGGGCCGACCGTCGTCGTGCCCACGAGTGACACGGGGCCGCGCCGCCCATACCGGATGCAGGACAGCCCGCCGCCCGCGGCTCGCGAGGGCCTACCGAGGCGGTTCCCGAGAGCGCGAGGAATCGCCGCCGCTCGCAGCTACGCTCGCTCCCGCGACGGTCTCGTGTCCTTCGCCGTAGTCGACTCGCGCGGGCGCCCCCACGGGCTCGCCGCCGGGCGCGGCTACGTCTCCGCCAGCGTGGTCAAGGTGATGCTGCTGGCCGCCGAGCTCGACCGGCTCCGGTCCGCGGG
>JBKPFQ010000083.1:0-7830 GCA_046728915.1 Actinomycetota bacterium
CGGTGGCTCGCTGGGCCTGGCGATCCTCTCCTCGGTCTCGACCAGCCGCGCGACGAGCGCGCTGCAGGGTGGCTCGGCACTCCCGGTCGCGCTGACCCACGGGTTCAAGGGCGCCTTCACGGTCGCTGCGGTGCTATGCGCGATTGGCGTGGTCCTGGCGGTGGCGCTGTTACCGCGCCGCCGGCGCGAGGCCGAAGACGAACACGTCGAGACGATCGCGCTCTCCTTCGCCCGCTGCCCAGGCGCGCCGTACTGCGGGCACCTCGCTCGCGTGGTCGCGTTCGGGCGACGCATGCGAGGCGCCCTCGCACGGTCCTAGGCGGACGCCACGCCGGAGCCGCCCGACACGGGTCTCGACGGGTGCGTGCGACTGTTGACCGCGGACGGATGACGGGCTACAGTCGCCGCCCTCACCGCGATCGCCGCGTGCCGGTCAAAGGCGGTCGGGGGAGGCAACTTGTGGGCAAGTAGTTCGCAGACGGCAGCTAGATCGACGAGCGTCGCGCGCAACGCGTAAACGGCGTCCTCCTCGCAGCCGCCGTAGCGCGTCCATCGCGCCGACCGTCGCCGCCATCGGTGCCATCAACACACCCTGCGCTTAGGGGTGGATGGGGCTGACAGCACTGGGCTGGCGGGCGCACTGGGCTTTTAGAGTGGATTGGAAGTAGACGGGACCTAGATGTCCAGCCGGATCGGAGATTGAAGCGATGGTTGTGAAGCCAAAGCCGGTCTGCCGGCATTGCGGTGCCACCCTGAGGCGCTACTGGAATCGCTGTCCGCGCTGCGGGAAACGCTCCTGGACCTGGCTCCTCGCCGGCTGGGTTCGCCGTCACTGACTCAGGCCTGCGCGACCGACGGGTCAGTTCGCATAGAAGCGATCGGCCCGCGCCTGGAGAGCGTGCGATTGGTCTACGAGCGTTACAGCCGGGGAGACCTCCGGGTACGGGCGGTCTGCTTCCGGGGCGTTCCGAGGGCCTGAACGGTTCCGGAGAAGCATCGCGTGTATGTAGCGGCGCGCCAGCCGCCCCCGCTCCCCCGCCCCGTCGTTTGCCGCGATTCAGACTCGATAGCGCTTTCTGATTTCGATTTCCGATCGACGCGTTAGCAAGTGATACATGCATCGCATGTCAAGACATATATGACCCATGGTCGTGTTTAGTCCTAGGCCTCGAGGCTGCGTGGTGCCTGATCCCTTTTGTTGCTGGCGCTGCTCGGCTCGGGGAGCGCCGCCTGGCGGGAGTGGGATCAGTGGTGGGGGAACGGTGGGTGGCCCGGACCTGGAACCCTTCCTGCCCGGCAGGACCTCGCGGTAGACCTATCCGCCCTTGTGCAGGAAGCCGTGCAGCCGCAGCGCCGCCAACCGCGCAGGTGGCGCGGCACGTGCCTACCCTTGTCTGCACCTGAACTTCGAGGCGCGCCGGCGCGCAAGAGGAAGACGGAGCGATGGCTTAGGGTCCTCCCCTTGGGCACAGGTCGCGATGTCGCGATCGCGCTGCGGGACGGCGTACGGCGTCTTGCCCTCGCCCCCAACGTGTTCACCTGCGTAGTGCAATGCCGAGTGCCTCGTTTATCGCGCGATCGCTTGTCGCCATCAAGGCTTGGGCCCTGATGCGGCTCTAACTGGCGATCCCGATGGATTTGTGGATCGTCTCCGGCCGATCGAGCACTCCGAGCATGAGGTGGGCGACGTCAGCGCGGGGGACGGACAGGCCGCCCCGGATGTTCTGCCCGTAGGCCGTCCGGTAGGTGCCGGTCGCTGGCTTGTCGGTCAGCTGGGGCGGCCGCACGACGGTCCACTCGAGGTCGCTGTCGGCAAGGATGTCCTCCATCAGCGCCAGGTCGACATACACCTTTCCGAACCTGGCGCTTGCGATCTTGCTGAACAGGTAGCGCATGAAGAATCCGTCGCCAGGGTCGTGCTTCGGCGGGTTGGGGCGGCCGGGCGACGCCACCGTGGAAACCGGCGCAGCGCTGACCACGACGATGCGCCGGACGGATGTGGCGCCCATCGCCGCCACGATGGCGCGGGTGCCCCGCGAGGCGACGCCTGCGTCGGCATTCGAGTGGGGGCCGAGACCGGAGAGCACGGCATCTGTCCCGGAGATTGCGGACTCCAGCGCCGCCGGGTCGGCCGCAACCATGTCGGCGGTGACGGCACGCACCTCCCGCGAGAGCTTGCCTGGATTGCGTACCACCGCGGTGACGTCGTGACCCGCGGCGACGGCCTGTTCAAGAAGCTCTCGGCCGACTCCCCCGGTCGCTGCGATGATCGTGAGTTTCATGTTCCTTCTCCTTCGAAGTCGGGCAGTCGAACTCGCAGGGAGGAACGTACGACCGCAGGATAAGGCGCAGGTGAGAGGAGTGGGCGCCACAGCAGGATTCATCCACGCCGAGCGGGAATCGCACCGGTCGCAACGTCTGGTAGCGCGGAGCACCTCGAGAGCCAGCTTTCAGCGGCGGAGGTCGAACTATCCGCCGATGTGCTCGAGCGCATCAACCAGATCGTCGCGCCCGGAACGAAACAACAACCCGGCGATGGCGGATGGGTCAATCCGGCGCTGGAGCCGGCGCCCCGGCGGCGTAGGGTGCCGACACCGCCGACGGAGCCCTCATGACACGGGTGTACGGCTGGCCTTTGCCAACCCTGTTCGCAGGATTTTCTACAACCTCGCCGTGACCAGCGTGTCCGTGGCGGTCGCACTGACCATCGGAACGATCGAGCTGCTCCAAGTCGGTGCCGGCGCTTTCGGGCTCGAGGGCAGCTTCTGGGGCTTCATAGTCAGCCTCGACTTCAATCGCATCGGCTACGCAGTCGCCGCTCTTTTCATCCTGGCCTGGCTGGGCAGCGCAGTCCTTTGGAAGACGGCGCGCCTCGAACGGCGCTGGAGCGCCTCGCTCGACTGACGTCTCCCGGCCGGGCGGACCCGTTCGCCAGCGGGCGTAGTTCGGCAAATAAATACGCGTCGCTGCATGGGAACGAGAGCGATGAAGGGGGATACTCACGCTGGCTGTGCACGAGGACAAGATTGTCCGGTGGCTGATCGAGCCGCTCGAACGCGAGCGACGAGGCGTCGACGAACGCATAGCGCTCGCCGCACCCTGGCTGCGACGACGTCTCTCTCAGCGAATCGAGCGAGCGCCGGCGGGTTCGCCGATTCGCAAGGCGGCGCTCACCCGCGTGGTCCGGAGCGCCTATGCGGCGGTCAACCGAGATGACTACGAGGCGATGCGAGCTCCGCTTGACTCCGAGGTCGAGTTCTACCCCCCTGGCAGGGGGCGGGCGGGGATTGGTTTTGATCCCGTGTATCGGGGGCCAAGCGGGGTGACGAAGTTCGTTAAGCAGTGGAAGTCGGGGTTCTCGCGGTTTCGCTACGAACCGCGCGAGATTGCTGACGCCGGCGGCCCATCGTTCGCGATCCGCCTGGGCATGGTCGGGACCATGCACGGCTCTGACACAGAGCTGAGCGAGGAATATGGGACCGTCCTCACCCTGAGGGGTGGCCGCATCATCCGCCAGGAGAACTTCTATGACTGGAGTGCTGCCCTGAAGGCACTGTCGCGATCTTCCGCCGACGCGGATTGAAGATGCTCCATCTCACCTCCTTACTGCGGCGGCGTCTCCGCTGACGCCAAGCGGAATCGCGCCAAACAAGTAATGCGGTCGGGATCGTCCAGCCCATGACAGCGCGGGCTACCAAGGTCAAGCGCGCACCTTCACAGCGGGAGGGTGAGTACGGAATGGAAGTCGACGTACCCCTCACGCCTGGGGAAAGAAATGGGAAAGTCGTCTTTCCCATCAGACGGCATCTATCGGCCCATCGGACGTGGGCGCCCAAGCATTCGAGGCTCCCGGAGGGACTGCGAAGCGCTCTAACTAGCCGGATTCGGCTCTAGGAGCGGAGGGGGAGCGCAAGGAACGCGACCACTCAGGCCCCTAGCGATTCGGCCACCCGCCGCATCCAGTAGCGAAACCACCCCTTGCCGTAGGGAACGTAAATCCGGACGTGCTGACCGCGACGAGCGAGCTCGCGCGCGTCCTCGGTCCGAACCCCCTTCAGCATCTCGACCCGGATTCCCGGGTGCGCCGCGATGAGCGCCTCGCGGATCACCGGATCGTGCGTCGCGATCGTGAGCTCTGTGCCCGCAGCGCGAATGCTCCGGGCGAGTCGCAGGAAAGCGAGGTCCGTCGCCTCCCCCCACGGATAGGCGACCTCGGGGGGTTCGAGATAGGCGCCCTTCACGAGCCGCACCGGGACGGCCGCCTCGGCGAGGCGCTCGGCGTCGCCTGGGCTTCGCTTCAGGTTCGCCTGTAGCGTGGCCGTGATCGGGGCGCCCGCCCTCCCCAGGGCAAGGACGACGCCCAAGGTGCGATCCGCGCGCTGGCTTTCCTCCGCGCTCACCTGAAGCCGGGATGCCGAGGGCAGGGCGTCGATTATCCGCTCGAGCCGCGCCCGAAATAGGTTGGCAGAGACATCGAGACCAAGGTGCGAGGGAACGACCTCGAGGTAGACGTCGGCGTCGAGCGTCTCGATCTCCCTGGCCACCCGCAGATACTCACCGACCGCGGCGTCGATCGCCCCTGGATCGGTGAGGCTCTCCCCGAATAGGTCGAGGGTCGCGGCGAGCCCTTCATCGCCAAGCCTCCGCACGACCGCCAGTGCGTCCTGAAGCGAGGTTCCTGCGACGTAGCGATGAGCGGCCTGGTAAGCGCGGCGTTCGAGCCAGGGCGCCGAGCGCACCAAGTGCTCAAAGCGGTCGCTCGTGGCCAGCCGGTAGGCGGCCGCTCGGGGGGAGATCTGCCCTAGGACTCGCGCCACGTGGCTACCCTGTCTGCGCCAACCCCTGAGCGCGGTCGGCTTCGGTTGGACCCCGGGCGCGAACTGATGCGGGGCATCGTGCGATCGGCATGCGATCGGCCGCTTTGGCGACAAGGGCTAGACCCGGCCCTGGCTCTGCCTGGTGTGGCGGTCAAACCGCTGCTCGCCCGCGCCAATCGATGTTCTCAATGAGGGAGCTTGCAAGCATTTCCCGGACTAGCGGAGGGGGAGGGATTCGAACCCTCGACACGCCTTGACGACGTGTAACGGCTTCGAGATCTCCGCACGGTCTTTCATACCGTCACGAACGATCTAAACGGCGACCGGTCGCGCCATTGACGAGGCATCCACTCAGCTACGTCGGAGCGGCCACGGACTCCCGTCCGCGGAGCAGCGTCAGCCCGACGAGCGGGAAGATCAGGACCGAGAGCAGGCCGGCGCCGATCAGGGCCGCGCTCTCGGCAGCGTCGACGAGCCCCAACTCGAGTCCGATCGCGGTCGCGGCGACGATGAATGGCAGTGAGGTGGCCTGCATCAGGCCCGCGACGACGATCCGGCGGCCGTCGATCAGGCGCCGATAGAGCAGCGCCGGCAGCCCGCGCACGAGCACGAGTGCGCCGAGGAAGATCGGGAGCATGATGAGGTTCGACGCATCGGCGACCAGTGCGTCGAGGTCGAAGCGCACCCCGCTGGCGACGAAGAACACCGGGATGAAGAATCCGAAGCCCATCGCCTCGAGCTTGCCTCGAAAGTCGGGATGGGTCATCACCTCGTCGCGGTCGAGCAGCGAGATGATCACTCCGGCGATGAATGTGCCGAGGATCACCTCGAGACCGAGCGTCTCAGCGATAGCGGCGAAGCCGACGAAGAGCACGATCGCCGCGCGCACCCGGATCTGGGCCGTGGCGTCCTGGAGGCGCACGAGGTCTTGGCGGATGCGAGCCGAGCCCTCCGCGCCGCGCACCGCGAGGTAGACGACGACGGCGAGCAGCGCGAGGGCGCCGAGCAGGAGCAGCGTCGCGCCGACACCGCCCTCACCGGAGAAGAACAGCGACAGCAGGATGATCGCTCCGAAGTCCGCGATCGTCGCAGCCCCGATGATCAGCTGCCCGAACGTGGTCGAGATCTCTCCGGCGTCCTTGAGCACCGGGATCAGGACCCCGAGCGAGGTGGCGCAGAGGATGATCGCGACGAGAAGCGGCGTTTCGACGAGGCCGCCGGCCTTGAGCCCGAACGCAACGACCAGCGCGAGCCCGAACGAGAGCGCGAAGCCGATCGCAGTGACTCGAAGTGCCGGCCCGCGCAGCTTGTCGAACTCGATCTCAAGCCCGGCGAGGAAGAGCACGAACCCCAGCCCGATCAACGCGATGACCTCGATCGCCTGGTCGACCTCGACGATGCCCAGGATCGACGGCCCGATCACGATCCCGGCCACGATCTCCAGGACGACCGAGGGCAGCCGCAGTCCGGGGAAGAGCCCGAGCAGGAAGGGGACCGCGAACGCGAACGCGGCAACTATGAGCAGGTCCCCGAAGTGAGGTTCCGGCATGGCGTCGGACGTTACGCGGCGGCGGGCGGGAACGCCGAGTTTGACTTCCGGTCCTTGCGGTGTAGGGTCGTCCGTGGAACGGTTGCTGGACTCGCTGACGAGCCGAGGCAGACGCGCCATCCGGCTCGGTTACCGCTCTAGATGACCCAAGGGGCACGCGTCGGTTGGCGAAAGGTTGGCCGTAGCGGACTCCGGAGGGAGTGTCGATGGGGACCGACGCGAAATACATCGCCCCAGGTCATCGGGCTGATGAAGCCCTCGGGCGGCGGGGGCGAGTAGGCGGAGCTGATCTTCAGGATCTGGGCCAACAGGGTCGGATCGTTCAGGATCCAGTTCCCCATCACGATCCGGCCGCCCGGCTTGGTCACCCGGACCATCTCCTTCGCCACGTCCGACGGCTTGGGAGCGAACATGGCCCCGAAGATGCTGACGACGAGGTCGAACCGATCGTCGTCGAGCTCCTTCAGATCCGTTGCGTCGCCCTCCTGGAACCGGAGGTTGGTCACGCCGAGGGCCGCGGCGCGTTCGTTGCCCGCCGCGACCAGGTTGCTGGCGATATCCACGCCCAGGACGTCGGCCCCGAGCTGAGCCGCCGGCACCGCGGTGGTCCCGTCGCCGCAACCGAGGTCAAGCACCCGGAGCTCGGGGGTGATGTCCAGCTTCCTGACGAGCTCCTCTCCGCTTTCTCGCATGCTCTGAGCGATCCGCGTGAAGTCGCCCTTCTCCCACAACGCCTTGTTCGCGTTTCATCGCCGCTTCCTTCCTTGGTTAGGAGGTTGATGCCGTTGTCAATCGATTGGATCACGGACTCTCGACCAGCCCGGCGGGTTGTCCCCGCCGGCGCCCACCAGATGCTGAGCGGGGTGGGGATGCAGAAGTTGGTCACCGTCACGAGGCCGCACACGGCGACGAGCACGGCGCCGAGAGCCAGCGCCGCCGTCGGCTGACCAACGGCAAAGAGCACTCCAACCGCGAGTAGCCACGCGGCGCCGAGCTTGAAGGCGTGGCGGCGCGGCGTTGGGTTGGGAGGCAACTCCTAGACGTATTGCCCGGCCGAGCCTCCTTCGTGCCGCCATCCCTTCCAGGGGACGCGTTCTCACCGGCGGAGCGCAGCTGCTCCAGGCGTTGGCGCCGCTCCTCCTTTGTCGCAACCCACGCCGCGCAATCAGACAGGGTCCGCGGAGCTGCGGTCCGCGGCCTTAGGCTCCGGGGCCTCCGCGGAGGATTCCGCGAGTCCGTGAAGGCGCGCCCCTAGCTCCTCGATCCCGTCCAAGAGCCGGCGGCGCTCCGCCCGGATCGCGTCCGTGTCGGCACGCAGTCTGGCGAGCTCCTCCTCGGCCCGGCGACGGAGCTCCTCGAGCCTACGCTCCTCCCGCTCTCGGAGCTCCCTCGACTGCGCCTTCGCGCTATCGACGATCCCCTCCGCCTCGCCCTTTGCCTCGGTGACGATCCCGGTCGCCTCGG
>JBKPFQ010000084.1:0-15635 GCA_046728915.1 Actinomycetota bacterium
AGCGGGAGATGAGGCTCGTGGGCGATCTCCTACTCCTCGTCCGGATCCAGGAGGGGAGCTTCAGGATCGAGCTGGAGGAGGTCGATTTGCGAAGAATCGTCGAGCAGTCGGTTGAAGCCGCTCGCCCCGCCGCGGACAAGCGCAGCATCGAGTTGACCACCAGGGCCGCGTCAGCTCCGCCGTGCTCCGGCGACCCGCAGCGCCTTGGACAGGTGGTAGACAACCTCCTCTCCAACGCGATCAAGTTCACGCCGAAGGGGGGTCACGTAGCGGTCAACCTCGATTCGGCGGATGGCGTCGCCGCCATCGAGGTGGCGGACTCCGGAATGGGCATTCCGGAGGATGAGCAGGGTCAGCTGTTCGACCGGCTCTACCGAGCGCCCAGCGCCGCCGCATACGCCGTCCCCGGGGTTGGGCTTGGACTCACCATCGTGAAGGCGATCGTGGACGCGCATCACGGGCGAGTGGCGGTCGAGAGCGAGCCCGGGGTCGGTGCGAAGTTTCGGGTCGAGTTGCCCGTGAGCGGGTGGGAAACCACGACCGAGGAGGCTTGAGTGAGCGCAAGATCCGACCACGAGGTCGGGCTGATCCTGGTCGCGGACGACGACGACGACATCCTCGAACTCATCTGCCTGACGCTCGAGCGGGCGGGCCACGAGACGCTTCGGGCGAGCGACGGCGAGGAGGCGCTGCAGCTCGCGCTGCGTCACCGGCCGGATGCCTGCGTGCTGGACGTCGCGATGCCCGAGAGAACCGGAATCGAGGTGGTGGATGCCCTGCGCTGGAGGGCGGAGACCGCTGAGATTCCGGTCCTGCTCCTGACCGCGACGGTGAACGAGAGACACCTGCCGCCCGGCCAAGACTGGGAGGGCGAGCGCCTTATGAGAAAGCCGTTCAGTCCCAGGGAGCTTCAGGACCGGGTCGTGAGGCTGCTTCGCGACCGCTGACCGAGTCCCTCAGCACGTCGCAGACCCTCAGGATCTGGTCGTTCAGCTCGCGCATCGCGTCGAGACGCCGCTCGATGGTCGCGATCCAGTGCAGATGGCGATCGCTGCGCACGGCGTCCCCTTCCTGCGACATGAGCTCCAGATAGCCGATCACGGGAGTCACGGCCCCGCGCATCGCCTCGGCCAGATCCGCAACGGAGCGCTCGAGGTCCGATTCGGATCCGGGATCCGATACAGCCGGATCATCCGCGGACTTGGCCATGTAGCCAGTATGCGCCTGCTGGGAATGAGCCTCTTGCGAAGCTGGTATGAATTGCGTGTGAAAATCGACAAGGTCCTCATCGTCGAGGACGACGACGATCTTCGTGGCCTTATTCGAACGGTGGTCGAGCGCGAGGGGATGGCGACGGTGGAGGCCGCCGACGGGCGCGAGGGGCTTCGTCAGTTCTACGAACACCGGCCGGCGCTGGTGATTCTCGACATCGGCCTGCCGGGGCTCAACGGGTGGCAGGTGCTCGAGCGCATTCGCGAGCTCGGCGACGTGCCGGTGCTGATCCTCACGGCGAGCTCCGGCGAGCTGGACAAGGTCCGAGGGCTCCGCGAGGGCGCGGACGACTACGTGACCAAGCCGTTCGGCCGACAGGAGCTGATCGCCCGGATCGAGGCCCTGCTCCGGCGGGCCGGCGACAGCCAGGTGCACGACGAGGTCCACAGCGACGGGCTGATCGAGATCGATTTCCCCCAACGACGGGTGACTATCCGCGACCGTGATCTGGAGCTCACGCCCACTGAGTTCCGGTTGCTCGCCGCCCTGGTGCGTCATCCGAGCCAGGTGCTGAGCCATGATCAGCTCTTGGAGATGGCCTGGGGCGACCCGGCGAACCGGTCCCACCAGCAGGTCAAGCTCTACATCGGCTACCTGCGACGCAAGCTGAGGGACGTCGCCGACGACGATCCGATCGAGACCGTTCGCGGCTTCGGTTATCGCTACCGGCCGGACGGTCCCTAGGCCCAGCCGCACACGAGAGTCGGTTCATACGAAGCTCATACCGGTTTTGACCCGGGGGACGGCCTGGCCCTGCCGATGCTAGAGGCGTACGCGGGGCCACGGCCCCGAATCAAACCTCCCAGGAGGAATGAACGTCTCGCATCGACGCACTGTTCCAGCACCCCAAGCGGACGCTGGGCGTACTCGCTCTGGTCCTGGTCGCGGTTGGAGTCGCGGTTGGCTCCGGCGCGGACTTCTCGGCCTCGAGCGCCAACCCCAACAACACGTTCACCGCGGGGACGTTGACGATGTCGAACTCCAACGACGCCGCGGCGATCCTCACCGCCAGCAACTGGAAGCCGGGCGACACCTCGACCGGAACGGTGGACATCCAGAACAATGGCTCCCTCTCGGGGACGTTCTCGCTCAGCCGCACGGCGCTGAGCAACTCCGACGGCTCCAACCCGCTGTCGGACAAGATCGATCTCGTGGTCAAGGACTGCGGGGACTTCTCCGGTGGTACACCCACCTGCAACGCCGGTGACCCGGTGAAGTACTCGGGCACGCTGAGCGCCATGACGTCATCGGTGGCGCTCGGGACCTATGCGGCGAACGAAAAGCACCGCTACCAGTTCGCGGCCACGTTCAACAGCTCGGCGGGTAACGCCTATCAGGGCGACAACTCGAGCGCGACGTTCACCTGGGACGCCGTCCAGTAGTCGCGGTTCGGAGTAGCACCACCGGACTGAGTTGACGATGCGAGTCATTCGCAAGGTGCTCTCGGGCATCATCGTCGCGGCGGGGCTCTGCCTCGCCGCGACGATGCGCCTGCCTGCGGCGTTCGGCTATCAGCGTTACGTGATCACGGGTGGCTCGATGCAGGGCACCTACGATCGCGGCTCGATCGTCTTCGACAAGGCGGTCCCGGTCTCGGACCTCGAGGTCGGAGACGTCATCACCTACAGCCCGCCCGCCGACACCGGCATCGACGGGCTGGTCACGCACCGGATCGTCTCGATCCGCCATCACGGCGAGAAGGGCACCTCGTTCCGCACGAAGGGCGACGCGAACGAGAGCCCGGATCCCTGGCGTTTCCAGCTCGACCAGCCGACGCAGGCCCGCGTTGCGTTCTCCGTCCCTTATCTAGGGTTCGGGATCGCGGCGCTCTCGCTGGTCCAGGTGCGCATGCTGGTCATCGGCCTGCCCGCGCTTCTGATCGCGTTCGTCCTGATCGCGCGCCTGTGGCGTCAGGCCGGTGAGGAGGCACGCGCGCAGCGCGAGGCCGCGATGGCCCAAGAGCAGGCCGCCGGCGCTTCGCCCCCGCCCCCGACCTCATCCGGCACCGCGATCCCGTCATGAGGGCTCGCGCACGACTGGCAGTCTGGGGCGCCCTCGTCCTCGTCCTCGTCGCGGCCGCGACGACGGCGATGTCCGGCGCCTCGTTCAGCGCCACGAAGTCGAACCCGAGTAACACGTTCACGGCGGCGTCGTCCTTCCCGGGGATCCGGGTGGCGAGTGGCAGCTACACCGGAAACGGCAACGACAATCGGGGGATCACCGGCGTCGGCTTCCAGCCCGACGTGGTCATCGTCAAGTCCGACGACAACTCCGGCGCCGCCGAGGTCCGCACGTCCACAATGAGCGGCGACAACACGAAGCCGATGACCGGCGCCACGGCACTGACGGCGAATCTGATCCAGAGCCTCGACGCGAACGGCTTCACGCTCGGCGACGACAACGCGGTGAACCGCAACAACCGCGCCTACCACTGGGTCGCCGTCAAGTCTTATTCGGGCCACATGTCGCTCGGCACCTACACCGGCAACGGCACCAGCAAGTCGATCACCGGCCTCGGGTTCTCCCCCGAGTACGTGATGGTCCTGCCGGCGGCGACCACGGCGGCGGTGCAGCGGATGAGCGCCATGACGCGGACCTTCCAGTTCGGCGCCGACACCGGCAGCACGACCGGCATCACCTCGCTCGACTCGAATGGGTTCTCCGTCGGCAGCAGCGCCAGCGTGAACTCGAACCTCGCCACCTACCACTACGTCGCCTGGAACGAGGACGTCGACGAGATGAAGACCACGTCCTATTCGGGCACCGGCGCCAGCCATTCGATTACCGGCGTGGGGTTCCAGCCGGCATTCGTCATCGTCCACGCCAACGACACGGTCACGGCACGCGCGGGAGCCATGCGCTCGAGCGCGCTCTCCAGCACCGCGTCCCAGCTCTTCACCAACACGGCCAACGAGAGCACCGGGATCACCGCCCTTCAGAGCGACGGCTTCCAGGTGGGCACCAGCGCCACCGTCAACAACAACGGCACCACATACGACTACGCCGCGTTCAAGGACAAGCCGTGAGCCGCGCTTCGGACCAAGCCCTCACCAGCAGCCATCAACGGTCGAAGTGGAGCTCGACCGCGCTGACCGTGACCCTGATCTTCGCGGCGCTCGCCATCTCCCTCGCCGCGCTGATGGGGGCCCCGGATGCGAAGCGCGACGCCCCCACGCTCGACGTGATCAACCGAAGCGGCGACGTCGAGATCCAGAACTCCCTCGAGGGCGAACCGATCGTCTCGGTGGCGAACATGAAGCCGGGGGACACGGCGTCGGGCCAGATCACCCTCACAAACACGGGCGATGCGCGCGGATACTTCTACCTCCGCGCGCAAGACCTGGTCAGCCCTCCCGGGCCCGGAGGCGGCACGCTGGCCGACAACCTGATGGTGCGCGTCACCCTCACCAAGAGCGGCGCCACGAGCACGAAGTACGGCGGCCTGCTGTCCAAGATGGGGACGGTCACGGCCGGCAATTACCGCCCCGGGGAGAGCGGCACCTACGAGTTCCGGGTGGAGGCGAAGGACACCGGGATCCCCGCTCCGCCCACCCTCTCGCGCCCCGTGCGCGGCGACAACAAGTACCAGGGCACCAGTGCGAGCGTCACCTTCGCCTGGTCCACGACGCTGTAGGAGCCGCTGCGTGGAAGCCTTTGGCAATCCAGGGCTGCTGTAGCGCCCTTCAAGTGCCAAAAACCTGTTGGGATGGCAGCTCCCTGGGTGCGCGGTTCGTAGAGAATGGCGGCGTGCGAGTTTCCGCCAAGGCCGACTACGCGGTGCGCGCGGCGATCGAGCTTGCCGCCGCGCATGAATCCGGACCGATGAAGGGCGACCAGATCGCGGAGGCTCAGGACATCCCGGTGCGGTTCCTGGAGAACATCCTCGGGGACCTTCGCCACCACGGGCTCGTCGAGAGTCGCCGGGGGGCCGAGGGCGGCTACTGGCTGAGCCGACCCCCGGACGAGATCACGATCGGCGAGGTGATGCGAGCCGCCGAGGGCCCGCTCGCCCATGTGCGCGGCGAGCGCCCCGACGAGCTCAGCTACAGCGGGACGGCCCAGCCCCTGCGCGAGGTGTGGGTCGCGCTGCGCAACAACGTCCGCGGCATCCTCGACAACGTCACGCTGGCGGACGTGATCGCGGACAGGATCCCGACCGGCGTCAAGGAGCTCGGCAAGAAGCCCGACCTGCGGGCCTACTGATCGTCGGACGCGTCAGGCGGCCTGGAGCTCCTCCGTCGAGGGCCTGCCGTCGCCGGACGGCGCCCCGCCGTCGCGGTCGAACACGCGGCCACGGCTCGGCCGGACGTAGACGATCTGGCCCTTCTCCAGCTCGAGCTGCTCGGCCTCGGCCTGCGTGATCTGGGCCCACAGGCCATCGCCGCCGGCGAGGACCAGCTCGACGCGGACCTCGAAGCCCAGATGGACCATGTGCTCGATCATCGCCTCGTCAGCGCCGGGCTGGGGCTGCTGAAGGATCTCGACGTCGTGAGGGCGCACGAACAGCGATCCCAGCCGGTTCACGGCCCCCACGAAGCCCATCACGAACTCGCTCTTCGGGTGCTCGTAGAGCTCGCGCGGCGGTCCCGCCTGCTCGACGCGACCGACGTTCATCACCACGATCTGCTCGGCGACCTCCATGGCCTCCTCCTGATCGTGCGTGACGAAGATCGTCGTCACGTGGACCTCGTCGTGCAGGCGTCGCAGCCAGGCGCGCAGCTCCTTGCGGACCTGCGCGTCGAGCGCGCCGAACGGCTCGTCGAGCAACAGCACCTTCGGCTCCACCGCGAGCGCCCTGGCGAGGGCCATGCGCTGGCGCTGACCACCGGAGAGCTGCGACGGATAGCGCTTGGCGAGGCCGTCGAGGTGCACGAGCGCCAGGAGCTCCTGGACCCGCTGGTTGATGTGGTTCTTCTCGTGCTTGCGGATCTTGAGCCCGAACGCCACGTTGTCGTGCACGGTCATGTGCTTGAACGCGGCGTAGTGCTGGAACACGAAGCCGACGTTCCGGTGCTGCGCGGGGGTCCGCGTTGCGTCGTTCCCCTGAATGAGGATCCGCCCGGCGTCGGGCTCCTCGAGCCCCGAGATGATCCGCAGCAGGGTCGACTTGCCGCTGCCGCTCGGGCCCAGGAGGGCGGTCAGGGAGCCGTCGGGCACCGTGATCGAGACGTCGTCGACCGCCACGAAGTCCCCGAACCGCTTGGTTGCGTTCTCGACGATGATGCTCATCAGGCTTCCTTTCGCTTGAACACGTTCATTGCCACGAGGATCGAGACCGCGAGCACGGCGAGAATCACCGCGCCCATGTAGGCGCCAGTGAAGTCGTAGCGGCTGAAGGCCTCAGAGATCCAGATCGTCGCCGTCTGCGTCTGGCCCGCGATGCGGCCGGACACGACTGCCACCGCGCCGAACTCGCCGAGCGCGCGGGCCGTCGCGATGACGACCCCGTAGCTGACCCCCCAGCGAATCGCGGGAAGGGTGACGCGCCAGAAGCTCTGCCACCAGTTGGCGCCCAGCGTTCTGGCCGCCTGCTCCTGCTCGTCTCCGATCTCGTGGAGGACGGGCACGACCTCGCGCACGACGAACGGCAGGGTCACGAATATCGTCGCGAGCACGATCCCGGGCAGCGCGAAGATCACCTGGAAGCCGTTGGCGTTGAGCCAGTCGCCGAGCCAGCCCGTCTCGCTGTACACGAGGAGCAGCGAGAGGCCGATGACCACCGGCGAGATCGCGAACGGCAGGTCGATGATCGCGTTGATGAGGGTCTTGCCCCGGAACTCGGTCCGCACGAGGAGCAGTGCGCAGCCGACCCCGAAGACCGTGTTGAACGGGACCGCGATCAGCGTCACCAGGATCGTGAGGTAGAAGGCATGCAGCGCGTCCGGTGTCGTTACCGCGTCGAACGCCGTGCCCACGCCGTGCTCGAAGGCGCGGTAGAAGATCATCCCCAGCGGGATCAGCAGGAGCGCCGCGAGGTAACCCAGGGCGAAGGTCCGAAGGCCCCACCTGCTCGCGCGCCCGCTAGCCAGCATGGCGAAGGCTCCATTTAGTGAGGCGGCCGAAGATGAGCAGCACGACCAGCGCGATCGCGAGCAGCATCACGGACTGCGCCGCGGCCCCGGTCAGGTTGCCGGAGCCGATCCCCTGGAAGATGAGGCCCGACATGACCTCCGTCTTGAACGCGATGAAGCCCGCGAACAGGACGAGCGATCCGAATTCGCCGATGGCCCGCGCGAACGCGAGCGCGGACCCGGCCAGGATCGCCGGCAGGAGGCTCGGCAGGATGATCCGGCGGAAGGTCGTGAATGGGCCCGCCCCCAGAGATGCTGCGGCCTCTTCCGCCTCGACGTCGACCTCCATCAGCACCGGCTGAACGGCGCGCACGACGAACGGCAGCGTCACGAACGCGAGCGCCATGATGACGGCCGCCTTCGTGAAGGCCGCGTGGATGCCGACGGGGCTGTTGGGCCCGTAGAGCGCGAGCAGCGTGATCCCGGCGACGATCGTGGGCAGCGCGAACGGCAGGTCGATGACCCCGTTGAGGGCCGCCTTGCCGGGGAACCTGTCCCGGACCAGGACCCACGCGATCGCGGTCCCGGCAAATACGTTGATGACGACCACGATCAACGACGCGATCAGCGTCCACTTGAGCGCCCACCACGCCTCCGGGTTCGAGATCGCGTTCCAGAACGCGCTCCAGCCGCCATCGGTCGATTGCGCGATCAGGGCGGCGATCGGAAGCAGCACGATGATGCTGAGGTACGCGGTGACCAGACCGCGGCCAAGCGCGGCCCCACCTAGGCGCGGCCGGTAGGCCGGCCTCGGGGGGGCAGCGCTGGAGGTGCCGGTAGCTGCGGAACTCATCCGCTCGTGGACACCCCCAGGTCTTGCTCGAACCCGGTGACGATTCCGTTGTTCTCGTCGAAGAACTTGGTCGTCACCTCGTCCCAGCCGCCGACCTTGTCGATCGTGAACAGGCCGGACGGGTCGGGGAACGTCTTCCTGTTCTTGTCGAGCACCGACTGCACGACGGGCCGGTAGCCGTTGTCGGCCCAGATCTGCTGGGCCTCGGGTGTGTACAGCCACTTGACGAAGTCCTGGGCCTGAGTCGACGCGTCCGTGGTGGTCGCGATCGGCGTCTGGATCAGGATCGTGTCGTCGGGGACGACGTAGTCCACGTCCTCCCCGGCCTTCTGGGCCGCGATCGCCTCGTTCTCGTAGGCGAGGGCAACGTCGCCCTTGCCCTGGGTGAACGCGGTCATGGAGTCGCTGGCCGACGGGGCCTGAACGGAGACGTGCTCGAGCAGCGTCTTCAGGAACGCCTGCGCCTCTTCCTCCGACTTGCCCTCCTCGAGCTGGGCGCCGTAGGCAGCCATCAGGTTCCAGCGGGCGCCGCCGGAGCTGAAGGGATTTGGCGTCAGGATTTCGACCCCGGACTTCACCAGGTCATCCCAGGTCTGGATGTTCAGCGGGTTGCCCTTGCGGACGACGAACACCACGACCGAGTCCTGGACGAACCCGTCGTAGGAGTTCTGGTTCCAGTCGGAATCGACCTTCCCGGCGTCGACCAGCCGCTCCATGTCGGGTGTGATGGAGAAATGCACGACCGACGCCGGCTGTCCGGACTCGACGGCACGCGACTGGTCGCCGGACGGCCCGAACGAGCTCGAGAACTTCGCACCCGAGCCCTCGGACGTCTTCTCGAACGCCGGGATCAGCCCGTCCTTGTAGACGGTCTCGGGGGTCGAGTAAGCGACGATGTCGATCGGACCGCCGCTCTCGGCGCTGCTGGACGAACCGCAGGCCGCGACCCCGAGGCCGAGAGCCAAGGCGGCTCCAGCCGCCAGCCCGAGCCGGGCCAAGCGAGGCCTCCGATGCCTTCCGTCTGCTCCCCCGGAGGGATCGCTGACGGGCTTTGAGAAACGAGTACCCATCAGAAGGTTCTTGCCTTTCTCGATTAGTTTAGTGTACAAGCGGCCGGGCAGGGTAGCAGACTCCGACGCGGGTCAACCGATCGGCGGCGGGTTACGCGACTCGGTTGGGTGGTTCCGCCCCGTCGAGCGCGGCGAGCACGTTGTCCGCGACGAGCACGGCCATCCCGTCTCGGGCGTGCGTGGTGGCCGAGCCGATGTGCGGCAGCAGGACGCACCGTGGCGCGTCCAGGAGCTCTCTTGGGACCTCGGGCTCGTGCTCGTAGACGTCGAGGCCGGCGGCGCCGATGACGCCGTCTCGCAGGGCCTGCGCCAGGGCCCGCGAGTCCACGAGCGACCCTCGCGAGGTGTTCACCAGCACGGCGTGGGGCTTCATCGCGCGGAGCTCCGCCGCTCCGATCAGGCCCGCGGTCTCGGGCGTCGCGGGAACGTGGAGGCTGACTACGTCGGCGTCGCGGAGGAGCTCCTCCATCGTCACGCGGACGGCGCCGAGCTCTCGTTCGGCGACGGGCTTCGGTGACGGGCTGGTGTAGACGACCCTCCCGCCGAGCCCGCCGACGAGCTCCGCGTAGCGGCGGCCGATCCGGCCCATCCCCACGACGCCGAAGGTGGCGCCGCTCAGCTCGAGGCCGAGGAGGTCGCCCGGGTCCCACCCGTGCCAGCGTCCTGCCCGGAGCTCGGCCTCGGCCTCGTTGATCCGCCGGGCTGCCGCCAGGGTCAGCGCCAGAGTGAGCTCGGCGGTCGCGTTGGTGAGGACTCCGGGCGTGTTCGTCACGGCGATCCCGCGGCGCCGGCATGCCTCCAGATCGATGTTGTCGTAGCCGACCGCGAAGTTGGCGACGACCCGCAACGGCTCGCCCGCCGCCTCGATCAGCGTCTCGTCAACCGGCACCGTCGGGTCGGCGACGATGGCGGCGACGCCCGGCGCGAGAGCCAACAGGTCGTCGGGGGTGGCGTCGAGCCCGCCCTCCCTGATCTCGCAGCGCACCGCGAGGCGATCCCTGCCGGCTGGAAGCAGCCGACGGGCGATGAGGACGATCGGCTTGGGATCGTCGGCGCTCACCGGCGCTCATCGATCAAGAGCGTCTGGTCGGCACGCCCCACCGGACCCCGCTCGTCGTAGAGGGCGGTGTCCGCGATCCCGATGCTGGTTCGCTCGGGAATCGTGATCGCGTCCAGGCAGACCCCCTCACCCGCCACCGGCCGGTGCAGGTGTACCGAGAGGTCCACGTTGACGAACAGGTAGCGGCTCCAATCGAGCGTGGCGCTCACTCCGTTTCCGGAATCCGCCGCCACGAGAACGCGCTCCAGCGGAGTCGGCTCCTCGCCCTCCACGAGCGACACCCGCATCCGCATCCAGGCGATGGCCGGGCCGGGGTCGCCGAAGCCGCCGCGCACGAACCGGTACTCCATCGCCCTGTGGTAGCCGACGTCCTGCCCGGTGTCGGGGAAGGTGCCCGGCTTCGCCTCCTCCGGGCCCGGCGGGGCGAAGCCCGGCCGCAGGGTCGAGGGCGAGGTCCCGATCGCTCCCGGGCCGTCCTCGCTCGAGAGGCCGCCCGGGATCTCGACGCCGTCCTGGCGAAGGCGCCACGCCCGCGCGCGAATCACCTCGCCCTGCTCGTCAGCCAGGCTCGCCTCGACGAGCTCGACCGCGCGACCGGGCCTCACGACCTCGGCGGTGACGGTCAGCGGAGCGATGGGAACCGCCCGCAGGATCTCGTACGTGATCCGCCCGACCTGGCGCCCGGATCCGCCGTCGACTCGGCTGACCTCCCGCCCGATCAACGCCGCCGGGCGACCCGCGTGCTGGGAGTCGGGATCCCACGGCCCCCGCGTCAGCTCGGTCGGGACGTAGCGGTCGCCGTCGGGAACGAAGAACGCCTCGGGGACGAAAACGTCCGGCACGCGGCGGATCGTATGCGTCCACCGCGCGCCGGAGCGATAGCCGGCTGGGACCGGCGGGTATCAGCCGGCGAGCGTCTCCTCGGTGGGAGCCGGCTCGCCGGGCAGATGCAGCAGGCTGACCACCTCACGTACACCCTTGATCTGGCGCGCCTGGGTGGCGAGTCGTTCGGCGTCGTCCCGCGCGGTGACCTCGCCGCGCAGATAGACAACCCCGTTCTCCGCGTTGACGTTGACGTCGCCCTTGGCCGCGTCCTCGCCACGAAAGATCTCGGTCCGGACCTTGTTCGCCAGGTCCGGGTCCGGGAGCGATTCGGCGCCGTCGCCAGCGCCCGCGGCCTCGTAGGCGGCGCCCTTCGCCACCCCCGCCGCGTAGCGCGCCTTGCGCTCGCTCTCGGCCGCGCCCCGCCGCACCAGGGACTTCAGGCGATCGAACGCCATGTGACGGCGGCGCTTGCCGTTCTGCGGATCGAGGAAGTAGGCCGCCGCGGCGCCGCCGGCAGCGCCCGCCGCCAGAGCCACCCAGGTCGAGACGGTCGGCGCCGGGCGGCGCGCCGTCGCGACCCGGGTCCGGGCCACTCCCCACGTCCGTCCAGTCCGGAAGACCGTCTTGACCGTGCCGATCGCGATCCCACCGATCCTGCGTGCTCGTTGAACCTTTGTAGCCATAGGTGGCGGCTTCCCCGGCACGGGAGGGTGAAACGCCCCGGCGTCGCCCTTGCCGCAGTCGCGGATTGGGCAACGAGGGGGGCCGCAGCGAAACTTGGCGCTTATTGCCGCTATACGGCGATTACGCGCCAATCGCGGCGGACGGCCTATCGAGATTGGAGTTTGTGGGCCATATCCGGACAAGGTCCAATCTCGAGGCCAGGGCCTCCTTGGTGACTTGTGGATCGGCGACCTACGGCCGCTGACAGCGAGGGCACCAGTACGACGTGCGGCCGGCGATGCGGGAGCGGCGAAGCGGCCGGCCGCACCGTGGGCACCGAGCATCGCGCCTGCCTCGCTGCTCCTCCAGCCAACCCGGCTCGCGTGGGATGCGGCCGTGCCTATTCGACTCGGCGAGCACCTCGCCGACCGCCTCGGCGAGCTCCCTCCGCTTACGCGACCCCAAGGCGTTGAGCCGCCGCGCCGGGTGGATCCGTGCTCGCCAAAGGAACTCGTCCGAGAGCTCGTTGCCGATGCCGGCGAGCACCCGCTGATTCATGAGCGTCGCCTTCGCCCCGCCGCGTCGGCCCTCGAGCAGTGATTCGAGCTCCTTGGTTCCGAGGTCCGCGGCGTCCGGGCCCAGGGAGCCGACGATCCGGTCGAGCTCGGCCTCGTCGCGGGCGAGCCACGCGCCACCGAGCATGCGCATGTTGCGGTAGCGCATCTCGCCGCTCCCGGTGACGAAGATCAGGCGGTCGTGGCGGTGTCGATCGGCCCCGTCCGTTCCCGACCAGTGAAGGCCGCCGGTCATCCCGAAATGGAGCAGCAGCGTCGGGCCGTCGGTCGGGGCGATCATCCATTTGCCGTGGCGGTCGGGACGCTCGAATCGCCGGCCGCGGAGCGAATCGCGAAGCGTCGATGCGCGGCGGTTGCGCACGATCGCGGGAGTGGGAACCTCGACCCGGCGAGCGCGCTCTCCGGTCATGTAGCGGGACCAGTAGCGCCGAAATCCCTCGACGTCCGGAAGCTCGGGCACGCGAGGCCCGTGCCCCTTCGAGTCGTCACCAAACCCGCGCGTCCGGGCGTAACACCGGACTCGGATACGCGACTAACCTGATGAATGAGAACGCGAACCGAGCGAGGAAACCAGATGGAGAGGCTTCAGAAGTCGGATGCCGAGTGGCGGGCGGAGCTGACGCCCGAGCAGTACGAGGTACTCCGCAACAAGGGCACCGAGCGCGCCTTCACCGGTGCCTACTGGGACGAGAAGGAAGGCGGCACATACCGCTGCGCCGGATGCGGGCAGGAGCTCTTCAGCTCCGACACCAAGTTCGAATCCGGCACGGGCTGGCCCAGCTTCTGGGACCCGGTGGCCGACGACAAGGTGGAGACCCGGCCGGACAACAGCCTGTTCATGCGCCGCACCGAGGTGGTCTGCGCGCGCTGCGGCGGGCACCTCGGGCACGTGTTCGATGACGGCCCCAACCCAACCGGGCTGCGCTACTGCATCAACTCCTGCGCGCTGGAGCTGGACTCGGACGACGACGCTTAGCGCCGAGCGGTGGGCGCCCTCACCGTTGGGCGCCCCCGAAGATCATCACCTGCGTCGAGTCCTCGGGATCGACCTTGACGGTCACCTCCTGGCCCTCGGAGAACGGCGCCGACGGATAGATGTACTGGTTGGTGGTCGCCTCGTACGGCTCGCCCGAGGCCGGCTTGACCGTGAGCGAGATCACGTACTCGGTTCCACCCGGGGCGTCCGTGTTGCCGGTCGATGTCATCGAGTCGATGCGGGCGGGGGTGTCGACGCCGTTGTCCATCAGGCGCTTGGCCTTGTTGGCCAACGCGATCTGGTCGCCCGACGCCCCCACCCCGACCTTGCTCGTCGCAGCCTGCGCCGATTCCGCCGCCTTCTTCACCTTGTCCATGAAGCCCATTGGTTCCCTCGCTTCCTCGTGGGTGTCGTGATGCGACCCTACCGCCCCTTGCGTAGGGTCCGGCGAGTTACCCGGCGCCGATGACCTCGGGTAGACCGGCGTCGACAAGCGAGGCGGGAAGCCTCACCGAGCCCCCCGCCTGCTGGCCGGTCTCGATCAGCGCGATGAGGGTTCGGCCCACCGCCAGCGCGGTGCCGTTCAGGGTGTGGACCGGGGCCGGCTGGGCCTCGGGCTCCGGCCGGTAACGGCAGTCCAGGCGCCGGGCCTGGTAGTCGGTGGTGTTCGAGCACGAGGTCACCTCGCGATAGCGGCCCTGGCTGGGGATCCACGCCTCGCAGTCGAACTTCCTCGCCGCCGGGGCTCCGAGCTCGCCCGTGGGGATGTCCACCACGCGGTACGGGATCTCGAGCAGCTGGAGGATCCGCTCCTGGATGGCGAGCAACCGCTCGTGCTCGTCCCGCGACGCCGCGGGCTCGACGAACGAGAACATCTCCACCTTGTCGAACTGGTGGACGCGGAAGATCCCGCGCGTGTCCCGTCCCGCCGCCCCGGCCTCGCGGCGAAAGCAGGTCGAGTAACCCGCGTAGCGGCGCGGCAGGTCGTCCGCACGCATGATCTCGCCGGCGTGCAGAGCGGCGAGCGAGACCTCGGAGGTGCCCACCAGGAAGAGCTCGTCCCGCGGAACCTCGTAGATCATCTCCCGCTCGCCCGGGAAGAAGCCGGTGCCGAACAGCGGGCCCTCGCGGACCAGGACCGGCGGGACGGCGGCGGTCATGCCCTCGTCGCGGAGCAGGTCGAGGACCATGCGGATGAGGGCCATCTCGACGAAGACGAGGTCGCCCATCAGGTAGGCGAAGCGGGATCCCGACGCCTCGGCGGCCTTCTCCATCTCGATCCAGCCGTGGGCGATTCCGAGATCAAGGTGATCGCGGACCTCGAAGTCGAACTCCGGTCGATCGCCGACCTCTCGCAGGGTCACCGCGTCCTCGTCGGTCTCGCCATCGGGGACGTCCGGATCGGGGAGGTTGGGCAGCGTAGCGGCCAGCTCGTCGCGCTCGGATTCGACCCGCGCGAGCTCCGCCTCCCGCTCCTTGAGCCCGCCGCCGAGCTCCCTCATCTCCGCGATCAGCTCGTCGGCCGACTCCCCGGCGCGCTTTCGCTGCGCGATCTGCTCCGAGACGCGATTGCGCCGGGCGCGTCCCTCCTCCAGCTCCGGGAGGATCTCGCGCCGCCGTTCGTCCAGCCGCAGCAGCTCATCGAGCGCCTCGGCGGCGCCTCGCCGTCGCAGGGCGGCGCGAGCCGGCTTGGGATCCGCGCGGATGCTCCGCAAATCGAGCATCGCCAGGTCCTGGCGACCTACTTCGTGTCCTGCCCGGCGTACTCCGAGACGAAGTCCGCGACCTGGCTGGCCTCGTGGCCCGTGACGATGTTCGCCGGCATGATCCCGCCGGAGAAGCCGCCGTTGCGGATCGCGAACAGCACGTCCCCGCGAGATTCCTTGCGCTGATCGAGGTTCGGGCCCTGGACGCGGACGTTTCGGTTGGCCGAGCCCTGGGTCCCCGCCGCGCTCAACGTATGGCAGCCCGAGCAGCGCTGCGAGAACAGCAAGGCGCCCCGGTAGGCGGAGTCGTCCTTCGACACGGAGTTCCCCTCGCTTCCGCACGCGCTGAGGCCGATGGCCGCCGCCACCGCCGCTGTGATCAGAAGGGGCCTCACGCGGGCGGCATCATACTTTCCGCCGTGGAGCGGGTCACTCGATGAGGTCAGTCCGTCCGGAGGCCCTTCGGGACGCGATGGCGCGCTTCCCGACCGGCGTCACGGTCGTGACGGCAATCGGGCGGGCCGGCCCGGCGGGCGCCACCGCGAACGCAGTTGCATCGCTCTCGCTCGAGCCGCCGATGATGCTCGCAGCGCTCGACTTGGGCGCCCGGACGCTCATCGCGGT
>JBKPFQ010000085.1:0-4823 GCA_046728915.1 Actinomycetota bacterium
GCCTCCAGAACTTTACGGAGCTCGTCGCGACCGCGATCGCGAACGCAGATGCCCGCACGGAGCTGACCGCGTCGCGCGCCCGCATCGTCGCCGTATCGGACGACGCTCGCCGGCGGATCGAGCGAGATCTCCATGATGGAACCCAGCAGCGGCTGGTGTCGCTCCGACTGGCGGTACGTGCCATGGAAGAGAGCATCCCTGAAGACCGGCACGACCTCCGCACGGAGCTCGACCGCATCGCGACGGGACTGGAGGAAGCGGTCGAGGAAGTGCAAGAGCTCTCTCGAGGAATCCACCCAGCGATCCTTCGGCAGGGGGGCCTCGGCCCCGCCATCAACACGCTCGCCCGGCGTTCGCCAGTACCCGTCGAAGTCGCGCTGCATATCGAGAGCGAGCCGCCGGAGGCAGCCGAAGTCGCCGCCTACTATGTCGTCTCGGAGGCCCTCACGAACGTCGTTAAGCACGGCCGGGCATCTGCTGTGCAAGTGACCGCCGACACGGAAGGTCATGCGCTTCGCGTCTCGATTTGTGACGACGGCGTCGGCGGAGCGGACATCCACAGTGGCTCAGGACTTGTAGGCTTGCGTGACCGCGTCGAGGCACTCGGTGGAACGGTTGACGTTCGTAGTCCGCCGGGCGGGGGAACCGCGCTCGTCGCGATGCTGCCCCTCGAAGTCCCGCTGAGCGGACGCGGCGTTGGGTCACCTAGGTAGCACGCGCACGCGCTCTACCCGGTAGACGAGGACGCAACGGCGGCCGTGGACTCAGGGGACACTCCCGAACGATGGGCCAAGGCAACGGACTTGATCCCTTAGCGCTGTAGTGCTCCGATGTTTGAGCTTGGGCCGACGGACACGGACGCTGGCGCAAGGAGGTCGCCCCGTCGAGTAGCCCTGTTTTCCACCGAGTGGGATGGTCCCCGGCCACACTGGGAGGTGCAGAGGGTCCGCCTGCTCCCCCGTCTGATGGCGCCGCCACAACTCCGGCGAGCTCATCGGCAGCTGCTGATCCGGGCGCGAGCGCTTAGTCGAAAGCGGAGGTCGGATCGGACGCCGTAAGCGGCACTGCGGCCAAGCAGCCTGCTCGCGGGCCGCGCTCGAAGCAAGCGTCACCCAGCAGGGTCGTGGCAGACGCTGTGAACGGCATCCGGCTCGGCGGCAGCTCGAGGACTCGCCCGCCATGTAGTCGACGGTTACGTGGGGCATAGACGATCGGCAGACCACAGGGCGATCGGGTCGTGCTAGTGCACCTGCCGGTTCCCGATCAGACGCGCAATCCGCGCCACTCTGCCCTTCGTCTCGGATTACGCCTTCTTCCCGGCAAGTTCATGCATCCAACGAAAGGAACGGGCATGGCTGGCACTAGGTCCATCACCTTCCTCGCCGGCGCGACTGCGTTGGTACTCGCTGCCTTGGCGGTCGCGGGCTGTGGCAGCAGCGGTGGCAACGCGAACTCGCCGGTTCCGCCGAGGACCGCGAACGGACAGTCGGCCACGGTCGGCGTCGCGAATGAAAACGTCGGCAAGATCCTCGTCGACTCGCAGGGCCGCACGCTCTACCTGTTCGAGCGGGACTCGGGCACGAAGAGCACGTGCAACGGCGCCTGCGCCATCGAATGGCCGCCCCTGCAGGCCGTCAAGCCGACGGTCGGTAACGGGGCCAATGCCTCGATCGTCGCGACGAGCGCCCGCTCGGACGGCAAGGCGCAGGTCACCTACAACGGCCACCCGCTCTACCTGTTCTCGGCCGACCAGAAGGCCGGCGACACCAACGGACAGGGCGTGAACGCCTTCGGGGGCCTCTGGTACGTGCTCTCGTCGTCCGGCAACGAGATCACGACGTCCTCGGGCTCCGGTGGCGGCTTTGGCTACTAGGATGACCCGCGAGCTGGGGCGCGAGCAGAGGACTCGTCGTGGCTAGCGTTAGCTTCGACGACGTCGCCAAGGTCTACCCGGACGGCACTCGTGCCGTCTCGGGGCTCGACCTGGAGATCGCCGACGGGGAGTTCATGGTCCTCGTCGGCCCGTCGGGGAGCGGGAAGACGACCGCACTGCGAATGGTCGCCGGCCTCGAGGAGATCTCCGAAGGCGTCGTGGTGATCGGCGATCGCGTCGTGAACCACGTCCCCTCCCGTGACCGCGACATCGCCATGGTCTTCCAGAGCTACGCGCTCTACCCGCACCTGAACGTCTACGACAACATCGCGTTCGGGCTGCGGCTCAAGCGGCTGAAGAAGGACGAGATCGACCGTCGCGTCCAGGAGGCAGCCCGGATCCTCGGGATCGAGCTCTTCTTGAAGCGCAAGCCGCGCGCACTCTCCGGCGGCCAGCGGCAACGGGTGGCCATGGGCCGCGCGATCGTTCGTCAACCGCAGGCGTTCCTGATGGACGAGCCGCTCTCCAACCTGGACGCGAAGCTGCGCGTGCAGTTGCGCGCCGAGCTCGCCCGGCTCCTGAACGACCTCGGCACGACCACGATCTACGTCACGCACGACCAGGTCGAAGCACTGACCATGGGCGACCGCGTGGCCGTGATGCGCAGAGGCGAGCTCGAACAGGTCGACAGCCCGCAACAGCTCTACGACCGCCCCAGCAACGTCTTTGTCGGCGGCTTCATCGGCAGCCCGGCCATGAACATGGTCGAGGCGACGCTGGAGCCCAGCAACGGCACGCTGGCGGCGGCGGTCGGCAGCCAGCGGATCGTGCTCGGCGATGAGAAGCTGAATGCCCATCCCGCGCTGAGGGCCTACGCGGGCCGGACGGTCATCCTCGGCATCCGCCCCGAGGACCTCGAAGACGCGGCGCTCGCCCCCGAGACAGCATCCGACCGACGGCTCCGCGGCAGCGTCGTTCTCCGTGAGGCGCTCGGCTCCGAGATCGTGGCCCACTTCGACATCGATGCCCGCCCGGCGCTCACCGACGACGTCCGCGAGCTCGCAGCGGATGTAGGCGAGGAGCTGACCAGCCAAGCGCCCCACACCACGATGGTCGGGCGCTTCCGTTCCGACTCCGCGGTCCACGCGGGGCAGCAAGCGGAGGTGGCAGTCGACACGCGGGCTCTGCACTTCTTCGACCCGGACACGGGTGCCGGGATCTACGACACCGACTCGACAGGGAGAGCTGACACATGACCACGAGACGCATCGCTCAATGGATCCTCCTCCCAGCCCTCGCGCTCGCCGCCGTTGTCGCAGGTTGCGGCGGCGGAGGCGCGGGCAAGGGCGCAACGGCGAAGGCGCAGAACGTCTCCGGCTCGGTGTCCGTCATGGGCATCTGGGTCGGCGAGGAGCAGAAGTCCTTCCAGGCCGTCATCGACGACTTCAAGTCCCGGTTCCCGGACGTCAACGTGACGTACACGCCGGCGGGGAACAACCTGCCGACCGTGCTGACGACCGCCGTCCAGGGCGGCAGCCCGCCCGATGTGGCGGTTCCCGCGCAGCCGGGGCTCGTCAATAGCTTCGTAAGGCAGCACAAACTGAAGCCGCTCGACTTCGCCAAGCGGACGACGCTCGCGAACTTCGGGCAGGCGATCGTCGACCTCGGCACCGTCAATGGGAGCTTCTACTCGCTCGTCTACAAGGCCGACAACAAGTCGACCGTCTTCTACAACGTCGAGGCCTACAAGGACGCCGGCGTGACGCCGGCCAGCGGGTGGAACGCGTTCCTCGCGGACGCGCAGACGATCAAAGCGTCCGGGCTGCCCGCCTACTCGATCCCGGGCGGGGAGGGTTGGCCCCTGACCGACCTGTTCGAGAACATCTACCTGCGCACGGCCGGGCCGGCCAAGTACGACGCGCTCTCGAGGCACGCGATTGCGTGGACCGATCCGTCGGTGAAGAGGGCGCTCGGCGAGATGGCGAAGGTGCTCGACGATCCGCGCAACATCGCGGGCGGCACCTCCGGCGCGCTGCAGACCGACTTTCCGACAGCGGTCGGCAACGTGCTCGGAACGAACCCGAAGGCGGCTCAGATCATCGAGGGCGACTTCGTTCCCGGTGTCGTCACGTCGCCGATCAAGCCCGTTACGGGCTACGGGGAGTTCACCTTCCCGTCGATCGACGGCTCGCCGCCGGTGGTCGTGGGTGCCGGCAACCTCGTGATCGCCTTCCGCGACACGCCGGCGATCCGTGCCTTCATCAACTATCTGGCCACACCAAGGGCTGCCGAGGTCTGGATCAAGCGGGGCGGCTTTGTCTCCGCGAACAAGAAGGTGCCGCCGAGCAGCTACGCGGACTCGATCCTAAGGAAGGCCGCGCAGGACGTGACACAGGCACAGGCGTTCCGCTTCGACATGTCCGACGAGCAGCCGGTCAGCTTCGGCGGTACTCCGGGCCAAGGCGAGTGGAAGATCTTCCAGGACTTCCTCAGGAACCCAAGGAACATCAACGGGACGGCGCGCGCACTCGAGAATGCCGCCGTCAAGGCCTACAAGCGCTCGTGACGAGATGAGCGGGAAGAGCGTCGCGCTGAGATCGCCCGCCCGCCGCGTTGTGGATTCGGCGGAGCCCGGACTCTGGCGCCGGTACGCGCTCGCGTTTGGGTTTCTCCTGCCGGCGCTCTTCTTGCTCGGGGTCTGGATCGTTTACCCGACCATCAGGACGATCGTCCGCAGTTTCTTCAGCGACAGCGGCGGACGGTTCGTCTGGTTCGACAACTATCAGCAGCTGTTCAGCAGCGACGTCCTCCTGACAGCGATCAAAAACAACGCGATCTGGGTCGCCGTCGTCCCGGCGCTTGTGACCGCGATCGGCCTGATGTTCGCGGTGTTGACCGAACGGGTGAGCTGGTCGCTCGCCTTCAAGACCGCCGTGTTCATGCCGCTCGC
>JBKPFQ010000086.1:0-8335 GCA_046728915.1 Actinomycetota bacterium
GTCGTTCAAGCAGATCCGCCAGCTCGCCGGGATGCGCGGCCTCATGGCCAACCCGAAGGGCGAGATCATCGAGCGGCCGATCAAGTCCAACTTCATGGAGGGCCTGTCGGTGCTGGAGTACTTCATCTCCACGCACGGCGCGCGGAAGGGCCTCGCCGACACCGCGCTCCGGACCGCCGACTCCGGCTACCTCACGCGGCGCCTGGTCGACGTCGCCCAGGACGTGATCGTCCGTTCCGACGACTGCAAGACCAAGGAGTTCATCGAGGCGCCGTTGCGGCTCGACGGTCAGCTCAACATGAACCTGATCGGCCGTATCGCGGCGAAGAAGTTCGCGACCAAGCGCGGCCGTGAGCTCCTGAAGCGCGGTCAGGAGATCGACATGCCCGAGCTGGAGGAGATCGCGGAGGCCTACGGCGACGAGGATGTGACGATCCCCGTCCGCTCGGTGCTCAAGTGCGAGCTCGAGTCGGGCGTGTGCCAGACCTGCTACGGCCGCACAATGGCGACCGGCTCGATGGTCGAGCTGGGCGACGCCGTGGGGATCATCGCCGCGCAGTCGATCGGCGAGCCGGGCACGCAGCTCACCATGCGGACCTTCCACACCGGCGGCATCGCCGGCCAGGACATCACGCAGGGTCTGCCGCGAGTCGTGGAGCTGTTCGAGGCGCGCAAGCCGAAGGGCCTGGCGCAGATGGCCAAGGCCGCCGGCAAGTTCGCAGTCGAGGAGACCGACAAGGCGATCAAGGTGATCGTCACCGACGCCAAGGGCGAGGACGAGAGCTACACGTTCCCGGCCCGCACGCGCCTGAACGTCAAGCACGGCGAGCGGATCGAGGCCGGCACGCAGCTCAACGAGGGCTCGCTGTACCCGGCCGAGCTGCTCGAGATCCGCGGCCGGACGGAGACCGAGCTCTACCTCGTCAGCGAGGTGCAGAAGGTCTACAAGGCCCAGGGCGTCGACATCAACGACAAGCACATCGAGCTGATCGTGCGCCAGATGATGAAGAAGGTGCGGATCGACTCGAAGGGCTCGACGACGCTCCTGCCGGGCGCGCTCGAGGACCGTCACCGGCTGAAGAAGCTCAACAAGTCGGTGAAGGGGGACGGCGGCACGCCGGCGAAGGCCGAGGAGACGATTCTCGGGATCACCAAGGCCTCGCTCGCCACGGAGTCCTTCCTCTCGGCGGCCTCCTTCCAGGAGACGACGAAGGTGCTCACCGACGCGGCCCTCGAGGGCAAGCGGGATCGCCTGGTCGGCCTGAAGGAGAACGTCATCATCGGCAAGCTCATCCCGGCTGCGACCGGCCTCAAGCACTACCGGTCGCTCGAGATCGAGCCGGTCGAGCCCGCCCAGCGGCCCGAGGAGGACCTCCTGGACGAGGAGGAGCTCGCGGCCGAGCTGGGCCTGACCGAGGACGGCGACGAGGTCACCGAGCTCGAGGGCTTCGGGCCCTCCTTCGCGGACGAGCTGGAGGAGCTGGCCCAGGAGATCGAGACGACGGAGGGCGACGGCGACAAGTAGCGCCCACGTAGGCGCACCCAACACGCGTAGGACGGCGGCGGCGCAAAGCGCCGCCGCCGCCGTGTCGGGGCCGTCCCGGCCCGGGGCGGATCACCGTCGTGAGCCGCCGTCGTCGCGTGTGGCGACGGGGCCGCATTGAGCCATGAGTGGGCAGCCGTGGTGTGGCGCATGCTGCGTCGTGAGGTCCGTGGCCCAGTGGACGTGACAGTGCCCGCCCCTCGTTGCCCTCGCCACAGGGAGATTCGAGTCCACAGGGCCCAACTGTTCCCGCCTGACGAGGTGACGCGGCTTCGCCGAATCCCGATCACCGCCCCTGCCCGGACGCTGCTCGATCTCGCCGTGGTGCTGCCGTCCCGCGAGCTCGAGCAGGCACTTGCTCTCGCGAAGAGGATGTACCCCGGAACCCAGCGGCGTCTGTTGGGCCTACTCGCCCGCTACCCCGCCCGCGCCGGTACGCGGACGCTGCGTCGGCTACTCGACGGCCCAGGTCGCCCGGCCCTCGCACGCTCCGAGGCCGAGGAGCGCTTCCTGGAGCTGGTGAGAAGGGCCGGTCTCCCCGCACCGGAGGCCAACGCGCGCCTTCATGGCTACGAGATCGACTTCTTCTGGCCGGATGCGAAGATCGCTGTGGAGATCGACGGCTTCGCCTTTCACGGCGATGGCCGCAGCTTTGAAGGGACCGCCGCCGCGACGCAGACCTCGCTGCGATCGGGATAAGGTGCTGCGGGTGACCTGGCGCTAGGTCACCGCCGAGCCCGAGGCGACCCTCGCCCGCATTGCCCAGGCTCTCGCCAGGCGCGATTAGACCGCTTCGCGCTCGGCCGGCTCCGCGGATCCCCGGGCGTGGGCCGTCGCTACGCGCACCGGGACCGGCGGCGTCAACACCCGCGTCCGGCCGCCTGGCGGACAGGCCGGGATCGGCTGGGCGTCGGGGGCGTGCGGCCCGCGCCGCGGGTCGCGAGGCCTCTTCGGCTCCCGTCGCCAGTGGAGGAGGTCGCGGTCGTCGGCCTCAGGTGGTGCGTCCTCGGTCTCCGGGGTCTGGTGGATCGCCCACCAGACGAGATACAGCAAGGCGGCGACGGGGATCTTCAGGATCACCGCCAGGAAGAAGATCGGCCAGAACCCCTCCACGCGTCAGGCAGTGTACCCCGCTCGCACCCAGCCAAGCAGGGTCGCGACGTGGTCCTCCGTGAGGCCCACGTCCGAGTCCGTCACGACCAGGAGGGTGGGGGCCCGGCGCCCGTCGGCCCACGCCCTGCACGTGTCGTCGATCGAGTCATCCACCCACGCGAGCGGGCGATCGCCGGCGTAGCGGTCGATGGCCTCGATCTTCCAATGAGCGGTGCCGAAGCGGGCTCGGCCGTCGAAGGTGAGGAAGGGGAGCTCGCCAGGCAGGCCGAGGATCTCCGGCAGGCGCTCGTTGGCGCGGTCCTCCCAGCCGGTGGCCCAGACGATCTCGTAGGAGGGAGCCAGGCGCTCGAGCATCGTGCCGATCCCGTCCGGGATGCAGTGCGCCATGCCGTTGATGAGGTGGAAGCGCCCCGGGGCCTCGCCGAGCGGTCCCTCGAAGCCGAACAGGCTGATAACCCCGTCTACGTCGAGGGCCAGTACAGGGCGCTCCGATTCCACCCCCCGCAGCGTAACGAGGGTCCGATCCTGCGCCCGACCAGGTGCCTTGTACCATTCGCCGCCGTGCCTACGACCAGCCAGCTGATCCGCAAGGGCCGCAATCGGCCCACCAAGAAGGTCACGACGCCGGGCCTCAAGTCCGGACAGGGCCGCAAACGCCGCATTGCCGCCCCGCAGCGGCGCGGCGTCTGCACCCGCGTCTACACGGTGACCCCGAAGAAGCCGAACTCTGCGCTCCGCAAGGTGGCTCGCGTGCGGCTGACGAACGGCATGGAAGTCACGTGCTACATCCCCGGCGAGGGGCACAACCTCCAGGAGCACTCGGTCGTCCTGGTGCGAGGCGGCCGCGTCAAGGACCTTCCTGGCGTCCGCTACAAGGTCGTCCGCGGAACGCTCGACGCCTCCGGCGTCTCGGATCGCAAGCAGTCCCGCTCGCACTACGGCGTGAAGCGGTAGGTGGTCCGCTAGTGCCCCGTCGCGCCCGCGCACCGATCCGCCCCGTCGAGCCGGATGCCACGCATCGAAGCCGGCTGGTCCAGCAGGTCATCAACAAGGTGATGGGCGACGGCAAGAAGTCGCTCGCCGAGCGCATCGTCTACGGCGCGCTTGCGATCGTCGGCGAGCGCACGGGCCGCCCGCCCGTCGAGGTGCTCGAGGAATCGGTCAAGGAGCTCACCCCGGTCCTCGAGGTCCGCTCCCGCCGCGTGGGCGGCGCGACCTATCAGGTCCCGGTCGAGGTTCCCGCCCGCCGGGCGCGCACGCTCGCCGTGCGGTGGCTCGTCTCCTATGCGCGCGGCCGCCGCGAGAAGTCGATGTCGGAACGTCTCGCCAACGAGATGCTCGACTCGACCCAGCAGCAGGGCGGCGCCTGGAAGCGCAAGGACGACATCTACCGCATGGCCCAGGCGAACAAGGCCTTCGCGCACTACCGCTGGTAGCGGGTAGCTTCGCTCAGTAGTCCCAGAGGTCCACGCAGCCGGATTCATCCGCCGGCTGGACCCCCCGAACACCGGGGAGCTGCGTCGCGTGCCAGCAACCGTCCCACGCAATCACCAATCCGGCGATCACCAGGGCGACCGTGTTGCGCCGCGCCTCCGTGGACATCCGGGTGCTAGCTGCGCCGGCTGCCCCGCGCTCTCGCCCGGCGGCGGGCGGCGCGGGCTTCGCGGTCGTTGCTCGATCCGGCCATCGGCTTGGCGTCGGGATCGGTCAACGGGGCCGTCGCGGTCGCCTTCGCGGGTGGTTTCTCATCGCGCTTCGAGCGGCCGAGCCAGCGCGGCCGGATGGCGCGCAGCTGCTGGGGGTTGAGCGTCGCCAGCGCCACGCCGCTCAGGGCGAGCGCCAGCGCTCCGACCATCTCCAGCCAGAAGCCGGCCTGGGGTTCTGCCTTGGCGTCGAAGAAGGCGCCGCTCGTGGTCGCCGAGCAGCCCGCGAGCGTACCGGTGTTGTTGGCGTGGGGCAGGTCGATGGTGAGGAAGAGGATCAGTGCGATGACGCCCGCGACCCCGACCGCCATCGCCGCCGGCTTCGACGCCGACGTGACGGCGATCACCACCGCGATCACGGCGAAGATGGACAGGACCCCGAGGGCGAAGTGGTGCCGGCCCGCCGCTCCGACGTTGCAGAACTCGGGACCGGTCGAGGCCAGCTGGAACGTGGTCATGAACTCCGAGGCGAAGAGCGCGGCGGCTCCGGCCACGCAGGCCAGCGGCAGCAGCCGCTCGGGGTTCTGCCTCGCCGCATAAATCGCGCCGATGACGACCCCCCCGCCCAGGCCCAGCGCCAGCGCGAGTGCGAAGCTCGCCCCCGAGATGAGCGCGACGACGAAGGAGAGAAGCCCGAATCCGCCCGCGATGGCGGCGCCGGTCGGCACGGCTGCCGCGTACTTGCGAGCGCTCACGTTCCCACTCCCGGCCTGAGCCGCGGGGCCCGTTTCCCATCGACCTCCTGGCCGCGGCGGTTACGGGGAGCGCGCCCGCGCCTCGCCGCCCGCTCGGCCCGCAGCTGACTGGCGAGCAGCGGTCCAACGACCACCAACGTAACCCCGGAGAAGAGCTGTACCCAGAAGACGCCGAGGAGCACGGCATGAGCGCCGGCGTAGGCCTCCCCGGCCGTCCCCAGGCGCAGGCCCTCGGGCCGGTCTATGAACAGGCTGATCGCGACCACCGCCAACCCACCGAACAGAAGCAATCGAGCGAGGCGCCAGTTGCGCCAGACGGCGAAGAAGGTGACGAACAGGCACGCGACGGCGATCGCGAACACCCACACGCCGTGCGCGGAGCGCGGCATCGCGCGCTCGACCTGCGGCGCCTGGGCGACGTCCTGCACCCTCACGTACTGCGGAGTCCCCACCTCCACTGCCCGGTAGTTGCCGAACTGGGAGCCCCCGAGCGCGATCGTCGCCGCCAGCGCCACCACCGCGAGGCCCCGCGCCGGGGTCACGGTGCGCTCGGCGACCGCCAAGCCGGCCGCGAGCACGCGGCGTGTGAGGCGCAGCGCTGGCACGACCGCCGCTCGCCAGCCCGCCAGGATCAGCGATCCCAATGCCTCCGCGACCGCCATCCAGATCCGCGCGGGCCAGCGGAGGATCTCGCGGGCGATGCCGAGCGCATCCGCCGCCACCGAGCGGGCCACCCTGGCGACGCGCTTTCCGTCCTTTCGCTCCTGCCGCGACCTCAACGATCGCACCGCTCCGGCGAGGCTCTTGCGGCGGTCCTCGTGCCCGTCCTCCGAGCGCTGCAGGGCTGGTTCGGAGTCGCGCGCGGACCCCCGTTTCGGACGGTCCTCGGAGCCGCGATTCTTGCGACGGTTAAGCCTCATTCAGCCTGCCTGAGGGGCATCATGCACCTGCTATATTCAGCCGTCGCTCGGGCGTCAGCGAAACGCTGCCCCTGAGCGGACATCCAATCCATGGAGAGCCGCACGATATAGGCGTATTCGGGCTGAATCGGCACTAGCGCCAAGGCCCGTGCGGGCCTTTTTTATGGGCGCGTTCCGAGTCCGGCCCGAGATCTCCTCCTATGCGGTGTCGTGACGCCGGTGCGCCGCGACAAGTTTCAACGACACTCTACGCACAATGCCACGCACATTTCCACTCGAGAAGACCCGGAACATCGGGATCATGGCTCACATCGACGCCGGTAAGACGACGACGACCGAGCGGATCCTGTTCTACACCGGGCGTACCCACAAGATGGGCGAGGTCCACGAGGGCGCCGCCGTCATGGACTACATGGAGCAGGAGCAGGAGCGCGGCATCACGATCACGTCCGCCGCGACCGCCGCCGAGTGGGAGGGCCACCGCATCAACATCATCGACACCCCCGGCCACGTGGACTTCACCGTCGAGGTCGAGCGCTCCCTGCGCGTGCTCGACGGCGCGATCGCGATCTTCGACTCGGTCGCGGGCGTGGAGCCCCAGTCCGAGACCGTCTGGCGCCAGGCCGACAAGTACCGCGTCCCGCGAATCGCCTACATCAACAAGATGGACCGGACGGGCGCCGACTTCGACAAGGCCGTCCAGACCATGCGCGACCGCCTCGGTGCCCACCCGCTTCCGATCCAGCTTCCGATCGGCGCCGAGGGAGATTTCGTCGGCGTCGTCGACCTGATCGAGAACAAGGCCCTCGTCTGGAAGGACGAGCTGGGCACCGAGTTCTCCTACGAGGAGATCCCCGCGGACCTGCAGGACGCCGCTCACCAGGCGCGCACGCAGCTGATCGAGGCCTGCGCGGACTACGACGACGAGGTCATGGAGGCCTACCTGAACGACGAGGAGATTCCCCACGAGCGCATCGCCTCCTCGCTGCATCAGGCGACGATCGACATCAAGGTCACCCCCGTCCTCTGCGGCTCCTCGTTCAAGAACAAGGGCGTGCAGCCCCTGTTGGACGCGATCGTGGAGCTGCTTCCGTCGCCGCTCGAGGTCCCGCCCGTCCGCGGGATCGAGCCGCCCAAGAAGGGCGAGGACGGGCACGGCCGCGAGGCCGAGCGCCCCGCCGACGAGAACGCGCCGTTCGCCGCGCTCGCCTTCAAGGTCATGGCCGACCCCTATGTCGGCAAGCTCACCTACTTCCGCGTCTACTCCGGCAAGGTCTCCGCGGGCAGCCGCGTGTTGAACGCCTCGAACGGGCGCACCGAGCGCATCGGGCGCCTGCTGATGCTGCACGCCAACCACCGCCAGGAGATCGAGGAGTGCTACGCCGGCGACATCTGCGCCGGGGTCGGTCTGAAGCAGACGGGCACCGGCGACACGCTCAGCGCGCCCGACGCCCCGATCGTGCTCGAGACCATCGAGTTCCCGGAGCCGGTCATCGCCGTGGCCATCGAGCCCAAGACCAAGGCCGACCAGGAGAAGCTCTCCGCCAGCCTGGCCCGCCTCGCCGAGGAGGACCCGACCTTCCAGGTGCAGTCCGACGAGGAGACCGGCCAGACCCTCATCCACGGGATGGGTGAGCTGCACCTCGAGGTGATCGTCGACCGGCTCCTGCGTGAGTTCAGCGTCGACGCCAACGTGGGCCGCCCGCAGGTCGCCTACCGGGAGACCATCAACCGCCGCATCGAGAAGGTCGTGGGCCGGTTCGTCCGCCAGACCGGGGGGCGCGGCCAGTACGGCCACGTGGTCATCAACGCCGAGCCCGCGCCGGGCGAGGGCTTCGACTTCCTCAACAAGATCAAGGGCGGCGTCATCCCGAGCGAGTTCATTCCGGCCGTCGAGCAGGGGATCGAGGAGGCCCTCGGCAGCGGCGTGCGCGCCGGCTATCCGATGGTCGACGTGCGGGTGGAGCTGGTGGACGGCTCCTACCACGACGTCGACTCCTCCGAGATGGCCTTCAAGATCGCCGGATCGATGGCCGTGCAGGAGGCGGCCCGCCGCGCGGACCCCACCCTGCTCGAGCCGGTGATGGCCGTCGAGGTGGTGACGCCGGAGGAGTTCCTGGGCGATGTGATCGGCGACCTGTCGCGCCGCCGGGGCAAGGTCCAGGGCCAGGAGCCGCGCGGCAACGCCGTGGCGATCCACGCCTTCGTCCCCCTCGGGGAGATGTTCGGCTACGCGACCGACCTGCGCTCCTCCACGCAGGGTCGCGCGACCTACACGATGCAGTTCGAGCGCTACGAGGAGGTGCCGGCGAACATCGCCGAGCAGATCGTGGAGCACCGCACGCCGGAGCCCGTGGCTGC
>JBKPFQ010000087.1:0-22983 GCA_046728915.1 Actinomycetota bacterium
CGTGTTCGGGAACGCCACCATCCCGGCGTTGCGCCCACCCTCCTGGAGCTCCTTGTAGCGCCGGAAGCCGTCGGCTGAGTCGTCAACCGCCGTTACCTCGGCGTCGCCGTTGGAGACCGCGAAGACGTGCCGCTGCGCGGGTACGAGGACGTGGACGCTCGGCAAGCGCTTAGGGCACAACTACTCGGTGGCGGTGGGTTCGGGAGCCGCCGTCGTCTGCGACGTGTACTCGAACTCCTCCTCGGCGCCGAACAACCGATCGAGGACGGCCTTCCGCAGGTCCTCGTTCAGCGCGATCGCGAGCACCGCGCCCACGATCCCGATCAGGAGCAGCTTGCGGAACGGATGACGCTTCTTGCGCTTGCCCTGGAAGCGCTCGGACGCCTCCCTCAGGTTCTCGGCGGCGGTGCGGAGATCGCGCTGGACCTTCTTGTCGTCGGTCAGCGCCTTGACCGGCCCCTTGCCGTTCGACATGCGCTGGTAGGCGTGCCGCGCGGCTTCGAAGGCGTCCTTGACGCTCGCTCGCAGCTCCTCGTCCTCGATGAACCGGCGTACGTACGGGTTGGAACCCGCCTGCTGCGCCGCCTGGCGCGCCTTCTCAGCCCTCGTACTTGCCATCAACAACTCCCTCGTCCGCTTGGCTCCGTTCGCGGAGCATATACCCGGAAATTGGTCGGTGAATTACGCGCTACAACGCCGCCGCGAGGGCGTCCTCGATCGTGTCGCAGTAGACGAACTCCAGGCCCTCGCGCTGGTGCTCGGGAATCTCCGCGACGTCGCCCTCGTTGCGGCCCGGGAGGATCACGCGCTTGATGCCCGCGCGCTGGGCGGCGAGCGCCTTCTCCTTCACGCCGCCGATCGGCAGCACCTGGCCCGTCAGCGTCACCTCCCCGGTCATGGCCACGTCAGAGGAAACCGGCTTCCCCATCACTAGGGAGGCGAGCGACACGGCCATGGCGACCCCCGCCGACGGACCGTCCTTCGGCACCGCTCCCGCCGGCACGTGGATGTGGATGTCGTGGCTCGTGAACCAGTCCTCGTCCACGTCCGCCGTCAGCTCCCTCAGATGGCCGCGCACCCACGACAGCGCCGCCTGAGCCGACTCGCGCATCACATCGCCGATCTGGCCCGTGGTCGTGAGCTTGCCGTCGCCCGGCATCGCGGTCGTCTCGACGAACAGGACCTCCCCGCCGACCGGGGTCCACGCGAGCCCGGTGGCGACGCCGGGGTCCTTGGTGCGCCGGCGTTGCTCGGCGAAGTACCGGCGCTTGCCCAGAAGCTCGCTTGCCCGCTTGGCCGAGATCGACACCTTGCCCTTCACCTCGCCCTCGGCGACCTGCCGGGCGATCTTGCGGCAAATGTTGCCGATCTCGCGCTCGAGGTTTCTCACGCCCGCCTCGCGCGTGTACTCGTCGATGATCGCCTTGAGCGCCGCGTCGGTGAACGAGATCTGGCTGCGCGAGAGCCCATTACGTGCGATCTGTCGCGGCACGAGGTAGCGCTTGGCGATGTGGAGCTTCTCGTCGACCGTGTAGCCGGCGAGCTGGATGACCTCCATCCGATCCAGGAGCGCCGGTGGAACCGGGTCCAGCGTGTTCGCCGTCGCGATGAACAGCACGTCGGAGAGGTCGAACTCGAGGTCCAGGTAGTGGTCGCGGAACGTGTCGTTCTGGGCCGGATCGAGCACCTCGAGCATCGCGCTCGCCGGATCGCCGCGGAAGTCCGCGCCCATCTTGTCGATCTCGTCGATCATGAACACCGGATTGCGCGTCCCGGCGTCCCGCAGCGCGCGGATGATCGTGCCGGGCATCGCGCCGATGTAGGTGCGGCGGTGGCCGCGAATCTCCGACTCATCCCTCACGCCGCCCACCGAGATCCGCTCGAACTCGCGGCCGAGCGCCTTGGCGATCGAGCGGCCGAGGCTCGTCTTCCCCACTCCCGGCGGCCCCACGAAGCAGAGGATGGGTCCCGGCGACTCGGGGTTCAGCTTCCGCACCGCCAGGTACTCGAGGATCCGGTCCTTGACGCGCTCGAGGTCGTAATGGTCGGCGTCGAGGACGTCGCGGGCGTGCACGATGTCGAGGTTGTCATCCGTCGTCACGCTCCAAGGAAGCTCCACCAGCCACTCGAGGTAGGTGCGGATGACCCCGTACTCGGCGGCCGCCGGCGGTAGGCGCTCGAGCCGGCCGAGCTCGCGCTCGGCCTGCCTGCGGGCGTCCTCGGGCAGGTTGGCCTGCTCGATCCGCTCGCGGAGCTCGTTGACCTCGGCCTGCTGCTCGTCGCCCTCGCCGAGCTCCTGCTGAATCGCCTTGAGCTGCTCGCGCAGGTAGTACTCGCGCTGGCCCTTGTCGATCTCCGACTGGACCTGGGACTGGATCTTGGTGCCGAGCTGGACGACCTCGAGCTCGCGAGCCAGGATCTCCGACAGGCGGCGCAGCCGCTTGGCGACGTCCACCTGCTCGAGCAGCTCCTGCTTCTCCTCGGTTGAGATCCGCAGTGCCCCCGCGATCAGGTGGGAGAGCGCGGACGGGTCGTCGAGATTGGCCACCGCGAGCTGGAGCTCCTCCGGCAGGTAGGGGATCTGCTCGATGATCTCCGTGAACGTCCGCTGGACGTTGTGGGTGAGTGCCTCGAGCTCCGAGGACTGCTCGACGACGTCCGGCAGCGGCTCGACCCGGGCGACGAGGTAGGGCTGCTCGGAGACGAAGTCAGCGATCCGGATCCGCTCGGTTCCCTGCACGAGGATGCGGATCGTCCCGTCCGGAACCTTCAGCATGCGCGCGACGATCCCGGCCACGCCGACGTCGTAGAGCTCATCGGGTCCGGGCTCCTCGGCCTCCGGGTTCTTGGACGTGACCAGCGCGAGCATCCGCTCGCCGGAGAGCACGTCGTTCACCAGCCGCATCGAACGCGGACGCCCGACCGCGAGCGGGGTCAGCGTGTCCGGGTACGGGACGATCTCCTGGACCGGCAGCACCGGAAGCGCCGCGGGAATCGGCTGGCCCTGGCGCTCGCGAATGGCCTGTTCGACGTCAGCACCCTCGACGACCTCGATGCTGGGGCCACCGTCCTGCTGCATGCGAACGGTCGGGATGTCCCCGGCGCGGCGCTCCACTATTGGCTCCTCACTCCTCCGTCTCGATCGGGACGCTGCGGCGCGAGGCGCTTCGCGCGCGCAGCGGCAGCTCGATGCGCAGGATGCCGTCCTCATAGGTGGCCCTCGCGTCCTCGGCGACCGGATCGGCGTTCAGCTCGATGATGCGTCGGAAGCGGCCGGCCTCGATCTCGACCTGCTGGTAGGTGCGCCCTTCCGTTTCCTGGATAGGACGCTCGCCGCCGATCAACAGCGTGCGCCCGACGACTTCGATCCCGATGCTGTCCAGGCCGACGCCGGCGAGATCCACCTTCACGATCGCCTTCGGTGGCTCACCGCAGTAGTAAACGTCCACCCGCGGCTTGAACCCGGTCTGCGGACGCCCGCCGCGCCAACCTCCCTCGCCCCAGACGTTGCCGAAGAGCTCGTCCATCTCGCGGCGCATGCGCTCGAAATTGACCAGAAAGTCCCGCTCGCGGGCCACGGGCCTACCTTAGCTAGTGCCACCCGCCTTGAAGTCAGACCTCGTAAACGGCGCCCTCGCTGGCCAGGTCCACCGGCTCGCCGAATGCCTCCGAACCCTCCTCCCTGGCCCAGTCCGCGTCGAGCTCGTCAGAGATGTGGGTCAGGACGACGCGTTTCGCCCCGGCGCGGCGCGCGTGGTCCCCCGCCTCGGCGGGCGTCATGTGCCCCCGGTGGCCCGTCCGCTCGGGCCGCGGAAGCGTCGCCTCCACCAGGAGCAGATCGGTATCGCGAGCGATCTCCACCAGCTCCTCGCCTGGGCGGCAGTCCGCGCTGTAGGTGAACCTTCCCGGCCCCGCGGTCGAGTGGAAGTCGATCGCGTAGGTCGTCGTGAAGTGCGGCACCTCCTTGAAGTGGGCGCGAAGGGCGCCGACCTCCACGGTCGAGGCCGGGTCGTACTCCTCGAGATCGAACGCGCTCTCGATCAGGTCCTCGGTCCCCCAGGAGCCGACCAGCCGGCGAAAGCACCGCTGCGCCCCGGGCGGAGCGATCAGCCGAGGACGGGCCGGGTCGTCGGTACCGGGATAGCCGCCCACGGGCACCGGCTGCTGGCGGGGCGCGTAGGTGAGCGCGTACGCGTAGGGGACCACGTCCAGGATGTGGTCGGCGTGAAGGTGCGAGATCAGGATCGCGTCCAGCTCCGTGTAGTCCAGATGCTGGCGAAGCTTCGCGAATACGCCGTTGCCGCAATCCAGCAGCAGCTTGGTGTCACCGTCCTCGACCAGGTACCCGCTGCACGCGCCCCCCGCGTCCTGCCACGAGGGGGACTTCCCCAGGACCGTGATCCGCATGGCAGGCCAACTCTAGTCGTGGCCAATCGTGGGGACGGACCGCCGGGCTCGGTGCAATCCCGCGACCGCTCCGGTGCGGTCGCTGAGTATCGTCAAGTCATGGCCCAGACGTGTGCTCGTTGTGGTTCACAAGCCGGCGACGACGCGCGATTTTGCCCGTCGTGCGGAGCGCCGCTCGGGGAGCTCGAGGGAGCCGAGCGAAAGCTCGCGACGATGGTCTTCGCCGACCTCGTCGGCTCCACTCAGATGGCCACCGACCTCGATCCCGAGGAGCTCCGGGGGCGGCTGGCGCCCTTCTTCGCAGTCGCGAGCTCAACTCTGGAGGAGCACGGCGGAACCGTGGAGAAGTACGTCGGCGATGCCGTTATGGCGGTCTTCGGGGTGCCGCGGATCCACAGCGACGATCCCGATCGGGCCGTCGCGGCGGCGCTCGCGCTGACCGAGCGGGTCGCCTCGATGGATCAGGGCCTCTCCGTCCGGGTGGGCATCGAGACCGGCGAGGTTCTGGCCCTGGACCGCGGCGGCGACCTGTCGGTGACCGGCGAGGCCGTGAACGCCGCGGCGCGGCTCCAGCAGGCGGCGGCACCCGGCGAGGTGCTCGTGGGCGAGCGCGCCGCCCGGGCCTGCCGGGCTTCCGAGATGCGAGAGGCCGATCCCATCGACGCGAAGGGCTTCCCGGCGCCGCTGCGGGTCTGGCGGGCGAAGTGCGCCGGGACCGAGCGCGCCGGGACGAGCGTCCCGTTCGTGGGCCGCGATGACGACATGGCCCTGCTGGAGCTCGTGTACCGCCGGGCGGCGAGGGATCGCGTCCCGGAGCTGGTCACGGTCACCGGCGACGCCGGCGTGGGGAAGACGCGACTCGCCAGCGAGCTCACGGAGCGGCTCGCCTCGGCGGACCCGGCACCGGAGACCCTTCTGGGCCGCAATCCCCCGTACGGGCGCGGCATAGCGTTCTGGGCGCTCGGCGAGATCCTCCGCGCGGCTGCCGGCGCCGGGGCCGAGGACTCCGTGGCGAGCGTCCACGACGCCCTCGGCGAACGGCTTGCCACGCTCGGGGCGGACGACGCCGACGAGCTCGCACACTGGCTCGCCACGGCGCTGGGCGGCGAGGCCAGCGACGGCGATGTCGAGGATGAGCTCAAGCGGGCGTGGCGCCGCCTGGTCGCGCTGCTCGCGGGAGAGCGGCCGCTCGTGATCGGCATCGACGATGTCCACTGGGCGGACGACGGATTGCTCGACCTGGTGGAGGAGGTCGTCTTCCGCCTGGACGACGTCCCGCTGATGGTGCTGTGCACGAGCCGGCCGGAGCTGCTGGAGCGCCGACCCGATTTCGGGCGGTCGGCCCGCAACGTGACCCAGATCGAGCTCCGCCCGCTGACGGCCGAGGCCGCGGACGAGCTGGCGGTCGCGCTCCTCCCCCCCGAGGACCGCGCGCTCGCCGGCCGGGTCGCGCAGGCCTCCGGCGGCAACCCGTTCTTCGCCGAGGAGGTTGTGCAGGCGATCGTCGAGGGCCGCCGCGGCGCCGCCGATCACCTCCCCGACACCGTGCAGGCCGCCATCGCGGCGCGACTCGACCTGCTGCCGCCGGAGGAGAAGCGCACGCTTCAGCACGCCTCGGTCCTGGGGCCGAACTTCCTCGAGGAGGCCCTCGACGACCTGCTCGGCGAACCTTCCGCTCCAGCTCTGGCCGACCTCGCCCAGAAGGCCCTCGTCCAAGAGCGCCTCGCGATCGGACCCGGGAGGTTCGGGTTCCGCCATCACCTGATCCGCGACGTCGCCTATGCCTCCCTTCCTCGCGCCGAGCGGGCGATGCTCCACGAGCGGGCCGCGGACGGGATCCTGGGTCGCGCCGGCGAGCGGTACCCGGAGCTCGCCGAGCTCGTGGCCTACCACCGCGTCCGGGCCCAGGAGCTCGCTCCGGGTCCCGAACACGCCGACGCCGCGCGGGTGGCGAGCCTCGAGGCGGCCGCCGTCGCCGCGCGCCGCGGCGCCTCAGCCCGCGCGCAGGAGCTCTTCGAGCAGGCGGCCGCGCTCGCCAGCGACGCGGAGGATCGCGCCGACGCGCTCCGGTTCGCGGCCGAGCTTGCGCTCCACCGCTGGCGCGGTGACGAGACGCTGCGCCTCCTGCGGGAATCGGCGGCGGTCTCCGAGGAGATCGGCGCCACCGGGCAGGCGGCCAGCACCTACGCCCGCGTGGTCGAGGTCGTCGCGCGAATGGGCGGCCTGACCGGAATCCTGCCGAGGGAGGAGCTCGAGACGATGCTCGCCCGGGGCCGCGACCTGGTGTCGGAGGAGGACCTCATCACCCGAGCCCGCCTGGTGCTCGACGAGGCGTGGATCGCGTGGCGCTTCGGGCAGGACGAGGAGATGGCGGAGCCCGCCCGCGCCGGGCTCGAGCTCGCTCGCAGGACCGACGACATCGCGGTCCTCTCGAGCGCGCTCGACGCCGACACCGCGGTCGCCTGGAGCGAGGGGCGGTACCGGGACGCCGTCAAGGCCACCCGGGAGCGGATCTCGATTCTGTCCGGCGCCCACGGCGGCCTTCAACTCGGACCCGAGCGCAGCGACTCGCTCCACATGATGATCGAGTCGCTGGTCGCCACGGGTGACTTTCGGGAGGCGGCCGACTACGCCGCGCAGGCGCGGGACCTCGACCTGTCGGTCGGCGCCGTCTACTCCGCCTGGGCCCGCGGCCTCCTGCCCGCGTTCTTCCTCGGCAACTGGGACAGCGCCACCGAGATGGCGCACGAGCTGCGCGACGCGTGGGCGGCCGCCGATCGGCCGACGATCGCCGCGCTCGCGGCGGCGCTCGCCTGCGCTGGAGCGATCTACGGCTATCGAGGCGACGAGGCCTCGGCGGCCGACTGGTTCCGGTTCGCGGAGAGCGTGGCACCGCAGATCGGCGGGCAGGTGTCGGGCGTGCTCCTGCTCGAGTCCGACGTCGATCTTCATCGGGGCTGTCTCCGCGAGGCCGCCGACCGCGTCGCCGAGGTGCCCCCCGGCAACTTCTGGTGGCAAGCGGTCTACGCGGCCACGCGGGCCGAGGCGCTGGTGCGGGCCGGCGACGACCGTGGCCCGGCGGCGATCGTCGACGCGGAGGCCACGATCGGAGACCACTGCTACGCACGTGGGGTCCTGCTGCGGGCGCGTGGCCTGAGGGACGACGCGGAGGAGCTCATTCGCGAGGCGTTGGATCTCTTCACCGAGATCGAGTGCCCCTACCAGGCCGCCCGGACCGGATGGCTGTTGGGCGGGGCCGATCGGGCGGCAGCCGAGCGCGGTTTCGCCGCTCTCGGGGCGACGCCGCCCTCCGACTAGTTCCCGGCTCTCCTAATCCGCCCGGTCCTCGGCGTCTCGCAGCCGGGACGCGAGCGTCTCGAGAAGCGGCCACGCGACCTCCGGGTGCTCCTGGACGAAGGACCGGAACTCCCACGCCGCCATGCCGCGGCAGCGCAGGTCGGTGGAGGCGGTGACGGTCGCCGAGCGCGGTCCCTCGTCGATCAGGGCGATCTCTCCGAAGTGGTCGCCGGGGCCGAGGGTGCGGACGATCTCGCCACGAAGGCTCACGGACGCGTTGCCCTCCTCGATCAGGAAGAAGCCGATGCCGCTGCGACCCTCCGTGGTGATCTCCTGCCCCTCGTTGAACTGGCTCTCCCTCATCACCTTCGCCAACCGGCCGAGCTCCTTGTCCCGCACACCGGCGAAGAGGGGCACGGCCTTGAGGCTTTCAACGACGTCGGCCATTGCGCCGATCATATCCCGCGTTTGAGGTTCGCTCAGGCTGCCCGCGCAGCAGGCTCATCCGCCGCCTGGCGGAGGAGCAGCGCGGGCTGACGCGGCGGGACCAGCCCGTCGGCGGAGTTCGGACGGAAGGTCGAGCAGGGCTCGTCGAGGTCGAGCGCGCAAAGCATCTGGCAGTGGAAGAAACAGTCGACGCAGCTCGGCCGGCCCTTGCGGCGCTTGCTGGTGCGCCGGCGTCCGAGGCCGATCGCTTCCGCCATTTCCATCGCCGGTCCGTCTGCCCCGATTGCTCCCATTACCGCTCCGAGATCGCCGTTGCCGTTTCCACTGAATCGATCATGTCATCGGCCCGTGAGCCCCGCAGGGCGCATTCGCGCAAATCGCCGTCTTTTTCCTCCGGGGCGATTTTCGTATTCCCGGCCTTTGCGGAAACGCGATTCGGCGGGGGTAAAATCCGCTCCCGATGGCAGACCCGAGGACAGCACGGCTGAGTGCCTCACCGCCCCTGTTCGGCAACCGGTTCCTCGATTTCTTCTCGAGGATCCATCCTTCGGTTCCGGCGATCATCTTCGTGCCGGTGGTGGGCGGCGGCATCTGGCTGGGGGCCGACGGCGGGTACGGCGCGCTGCCGCTCATCGGCTTCGTCGCCCTCGGGCTCCTGATCTGGACCCTCACCGAGTACTGGCTTCACCGCCTCGTCTTCCACTGGGAGCCCGATCACCCCATCGGCAGCCGCCTCCACTTCATCATCCACGGCGTCCACCACGACCATCCGAACGACCGGCTTCGGCTCGTGATGCCGCCCGCCGTGAGCATTCCCCTCGCGGCGCTCTTCCTCTTCGTCTACACGCTGATCTTCGGGACGCCGGCCGCCTATCCCATCTTCTCCGGGTTCATCCTCGGCTACCTCCTCTATGACTACACGCACTACCACGTGCATCACCACACGCCGAAGACACAGCTCGGCAAGCGCCTACGCGAACAGCACATGCGCCACCACTTCCAGGATCACCGCTACGGCTACGGCGTATCGTCGCCCCTGTGGGACGTGGTGTTCCGAACGCTTCCGCGCAAGCGGCGTTACTGACACCCTTACCCTGCAGCGCGCTGGGTTGAAGTAGGTGTCACACTCCGGCGCCTACGCCCATAGTCCGTTCACCCGAAAGGATTTCTCATGGCACCAGCGTCCAGCGCGGTCGATCAGGCGGCCACACTCCTCAAGAAACGGATCAGCGAGCTGGAGAGCGAGCTCGCGAAGCTCCAGCGTGCGCTCGCCAGCCTCACGGATGGCCGGCAGGGTCGCCGGGGACCCGGCCGCCCCCGCGGATCGCGCGCGGCAACCACGACCCGCCGTCGTCGCCGCCGTCGCGGCGGAACCCGCGCCGACCAGGCGGTGAAGCTCATCCAGCAGAACCCGGGCATCACCGCCTCGGAGATCGCGCGGAGGATGAACATCCAGCCGAACTACATGTACCGCGTGCTAGGCGACCTCCAGAAGGAAGGCAAGGTCAAGAAGTCAGGCCGGTCGTACACCGCGGCGTAGTTCCTGCGTCCAGCAGCAGTGACGGGGTTGGGGACCCTATGGCGACCTTAACCACGTCAATGCAGGCGCAACGGACGTTTCACACACCGTTACGCCACCGCTAGTTGTCCTCGCTCGGGGCGGCAGGACCGACGGGGCGCCTAGACCAGCTCCATCTCCTTCACCGTGTCGCGCTCGGACCTGAGCTCGTCGACGGTGGCGTCGATTCGCTCGCGTGAGAAGTCGTCGATGTCGAGGCCCTCGACGATCTTCCACTCGCCGCCAGAGCAGGTGCACGGCAACCCGGAGATCAGCCCCTCCTCGACGCCATAGGAGCCGTCGGAGGGGACCCCCATCGAGGCCCAGTCGCCATCGGGCGTTCCGAGGACCCAGTCGTGAACGTGGTCGATGGCAGCGCTCGCTGCGGACTTCGCGCTCGAGGCGCCGCGCGCCTCGATGATCGCGGCGCCGCGCTTGGCGACCGTCGGGATGAACTCCTGCTCGATCCAATGGCGGTCCGTGACCAGCTCGGTCGCCGGCCGGTCCCCGACCAGGGCGTGGGTGATGTCCGGGTACTGCGTGGTGGAGTGGTTGCCCCAGACCGTCATCCGGCGGACGTTCCGTGCGTGGTCTGAGACCTTCTTCGCGAGCTGGGCCTTGGCACGGTTGTGGTCCAGGCGCATCATCGACGTGAACCGCTCCCTGGGAACGTCGGGAGCGTTCGACATCGCGATCAGGCAGTTGGTGTTGGCGGGATTCCCGACGACCAGCACCTTCACGTCGTCGGCCGCGTGGTCGTTGATCGCCTGGCCCTGCGGCCTGAAGATCCCTCCGTTGGCCTCGAGCAGGTCCGATCGCTCCATGCCCTTCGTCCGCGGGCGCGCCCCGACCAGAAGCGCGACGCTCGCGCCGTCGAACGCGGCGTTCGGGTCGTCGGAGATGTCGACCGACTCGAGCAACGGGAAGGCGCTGTCCTCGAGCTCCATCACCACGCCCTCGAGAGCCTGCATCGCGTCCGGAATCTCCAGTAGCCGCAGCTCGATCGTCGTCTCGCGCCCGAGCAGCTGGCCGCTCGCGACGCGCGGGAGCAGGGCGTAGCCGATCTGACCGGCGGCGCCGGTGACGGTGACCTTGACGGGGGTATCGCTCACTTCGCAGCCTCCTGGTGGGTTGAGTCGCTGGTCGCCAAGTCTTGTTCGGCCATCGCCCGCTTGAGGTTCTCGTCGATCGCCCCGAGGAACTCCTCGGTGGTCAGGAAGCCCTGGTCGCCCCCGACGAGCAACGCGAGGTCCTTGGTCATCTTCCCGCTCTCGACGGTCTCGACGCACACCCGCTCGAGCGTCTCGGCGAAGTCAACCACCTCCGGGGTGTCGTCCATCCGGCCGCGGGCCGCCAGCGCGCGGGTCCAGGCGAAGATCGACGCGATCGGGTTCGTCGACGTGGGCTTGCCCTGCTGGTGTTGGCGGAAGTGACGGGTAACCGTGCCGTGCGCGGCCTCTGCCTCCACGGTCCTGCCGTCGGCGGTCATCAGCACGCTCGTCATCAGCCCCAGCGAGCCGAAGCCCTGGGCTACGGTGTCGGACTGCACGTCCCCGTCGTAGTTCTTGCACGCCCACACGTAGCCGCCCTCCCACTTCAGCGCCGCCGCGACCATGTCGTCGATGAGGCGGTGCTCGTAGGTCAGGCCAGCCGATTCGAACTCGTCCTTGAACTCCGAGTCGAACACCTCCTCAAAGAGGTCCTTGAAGCGCCCGTCGTAGGTCTTGAGAATCGTGTTCTTGGTCGACATGTAGACGGGGTAGCCACGGTCGAGCCCGTACCGGAACGAGGCCCGCGCGAAGTCCCGGATCGACTCGTCGAGGTTGTACATCGCCATCGCGACGCCCCCGCCCGCGGGGAAGTCGAAGACCTCGAGCTCCATCGGATCCCCACCGTCGTTGGGCTGGAAGCTCAGCGTCAGCCTCCCCTCGCCGGGGATCTTGGTGTCGGTCGCCCGGTACTGGTCGCCGAACGCGTGGCGGCCGATGACGATCGGTTTCGTCCAGCCGGGCACCAACCGCGGGATGTTCGAGATCACGATCGGCTCGCGGAAGATGACCCCGCCGAGGATGTTGCGGATCGTCCCGTTGGGCGAGCGGTACATCCGCTTGAGGCCAAACTCCTCGACCCGTGCCTCGTCGGGGGTGATCGTGGCGCACTTCACGCCGACGCCGTGCTCCTTGATCGCGTTCGCGGCGTCGACGGTGATCTGGTCGTCGGTCGCGTCGCGGCTTTCGATCCCCAGGTCGAAGTAGACGAGCTCGACGTCCAGGTAGGGCAGGATCAGCTGCTCCTTGATGAACGCCCAGATGATCCGGGTCATCTCGTCGCCGTCGAGCTCCACGATCGGGTTTTGGACCTTGATCTTCGGCATCCGAGGAGCCTCCTACCCGGAGGCGCGGCGATGCTATCGGGGCCCGATCCCGTGCGTGCCCTCGGAGCGCGAGGTAGGGTCGGTGCAGCGTTCGCTACCCGACGGGAGGAGACGTTCGTGAACCTCTACATGATCCGCCGCCGCACGGCATGGCAGTCGCCGGACGAACTGCAGGAGACCGCGCAGCGATCCAAGGACGTCGCGGAGGACGAGTTCCCCGACGACATCCGCTGGATCCGCAGCTACGTGATCCAGGAGGACGGCGGCCAGCTCGGCACCCTGTGCATCTACGAGGCCTCGAGCCCGGAAGCCGTCCGCGCGCACGCGGACAAGGTCGGGATGCCGGCCGACGAGGTTCGCCCGATCGCCGACACGGTGATCGTGCGGCCGGACCCGGAGCAGGCAGCGGTCTAGCCGGTCACCGCTCCCGCCGCGCCCGACCATCGCGCCGAGCGGGGGGTGCCCAGGGGTTGCGTAAAAAAGTGAACTGTGGTTCACTTCTTGTGTGCCGTATCGCCCCACCGCCCGCACCGAAGCGCGCCGCGCCGAGGTGCGCGAGCGCATCGTTCGCGCCGCCCGCGAGCTGATCGCCCACGGCGGCTACGCCGAGGCGCGCGTGGCCGCCGTCGCCAAGCGGGCCGGCGTCGCAACCGGCACCGTCTACCGGCACTTCCCGTCGAAGGCCGAGCTCTTCGCCGAGGTCTTCCGGCGCGCCTCGCAGCGCGAGGTCGATGAGATGGCGGAGGCCACGCGCCTGGACGGACGGCCGGCCACCGAGCGGGCGGCAACCGCGGCGGAGATCTGGGCGCGGCGCGCATTGCGCGCCCGGCGACTCGCCTACGCGCTGCTGGCCGAGCCGGTCGATCCGCTGGTCGAGGCCGAGCGGCTGGCCTTCCGCCAGGCCTACCGGGACGTGATCGCGGCGCTCATCACCGAGGGGATCGCCGCCGGCGAGCTCCCGGACCAGGACCCGGACATAACGGCCGCCGCCCTGGTCGGCGCCCTCGCCGAAGCGCTGGTCGGACCCCTCTCTCCCACCGGGGGCGGGGCGGATCCGGACGCGCTCACGAGCCAGATCGTGGCGTTCTGGCTCCGGGCGCTGGGTGCCGGGCCGCAGACCGCCGCGCCAGCCTCCACCCGTCGAAAGGAGCCCATCCGTGTCAACGCTTGAGAAGACCCCCGTCGGCGGGGCCACCCACGAAGTCGCGAACCAGCCGCCGCCGCTGGAGAACTACAACACCTTCGAGACCGACCGGGTCCTCGCCGAGGCGCTTCGTCGGGAGGGCGGCGAGTGGGCCGAGGATCACGTCAGCGGCATCGGCGCGGCGGCCGGCCGCGCGGAGACGATCCGCTGGGCGTTCGAGGCGAACGACAACCCGCCCCGCCTGCGCACGCACGACCGCTACGGCAATCGCGTCGACGAGGTGAGCTTCCATCCCGCGTGGCACTCCCTGATGCGGCTCGCCGTCTCGTGGGGGCTTCACTCGCTGCCGTGGAGCGAGCCGCAGTCTGGAGCCCACGTTGCCCGTGCCGCCGGCTTCATCCTCCTCCCGGAGGCGGGGATCGGCTGCCCGCTCTCGATGACCTACTCCGTCGTTCCGCCGCTGCGGAAGCAACCCGAGATCGCGGCGGAGTGGGAGCCGCGCTTCGCGTCACTGGAATACGACGGCGAGCGCCTGGTCCCCGCGCCCGACAAGAAGGGCGCGCTCTGCGGGATGGGAATGACCGAGAAGCAGGGCGGCTCCGACGTGCGCGCGAACACCACCACGGCGACGCCGCTCAACGGCGGCGGCCCCGGCGCGGAGTACGAGATCACCGGCCACAAGTGGTTCTTCTCAGCGCCGATGTGCGACGCGTTCCTCGTCCTCGCTCAGGCGCCGAGCGGGCTGTCGTGCTTCTTCATGCCGCGCTTCACCCCCGATGGCGAGCGCAACCGGATCCACCTGCAACGCCTGAAGGACAAGCTCGGGAACCGGTCCAACGCCTCCTCGGAGGTCGAGTTCCGCGGGGCTTGGGCGCAGCTGGTCGGAGAGGAAGGCCGCGGCGTGCCCACCATCATCGAGATGGTCAATCACACCCGGCTCGACTGCTCGCTGGGCGGCGCGGCCGGGATGCGGCACGGGGTCGTCCAGGCGATCCACCACTGCACCTACCGCTCCGCCTTCGGGAAGCTGCTGATCGACCAGCCGCTGATGCAGAACGTCCTGGCGGACCTGGCGATCGAGTCCGAGGCGGCGACGATCAGTGCGATGCGCCTCGCGCGCGCCTACGACGAGGCGATCGCGGGCGACGAGTCCGCTCAGGAGTTCAAGCGGCTCGCGAACGCCGTCCTGAAGTACTGGATCTGCAAGCGGGCCCCGATGCACGCGGGCGAGGCGCTCGAGTGCCTGGGCGGCAACGGCTACGTGGAGGAGTCCGGCATGCCCCGCCTCTATCGCGAGGCCCCACTCAACTCGATCTGGGAGGGCTCGGGAAACGTCCAGTGCCTGGACGTCCTTCGCGCGATGGCTCGCAATCCGGTGGCGGTCGAGGCGTTTGCCACCGAGGTGGGGGAGGGCGCAGTGGCCGACAGCCGGCTGGATGAGTTCGGCCGCCGGCTACGCGACGACCTCGCGTCGGACCCGGAAACGCTCGAATATCGCGCCCGGAGCCTGGTCGAGCGGATGGCCCTGGCGCTCCAGGCCTCGCTGCTCGTCCGCTACGGCGATCCGGCGGTCGCGGATGCGTTCTGTGCCTCACGTCTTGCCGACGACTCCTTGCGGGCCCTCGGGACGCTGCCGGCGGGCACGGACTTTGGCCGCATCATCGAGCGGCACGCGCCCACGGCATAACCGTCTGACCCCCCGCTAGCCCGCCGTTATGCGATAGGCGGCTTGCGGCTCCTCGAACCCCTTGAGCTCCAACAGCTCTCGCTCGGCCGATAGGTCGCGCTCGCCCAGCCAGCTCTCGACTCGCCTGTAGGCCTCGTCACTGAGCAGGATCTCGCCCCGTCGCGCCTTCGCCTGCAGGCGCGAGGCGAGGTTTGTGGCGACGCCGCGGACAGTGAGATTCCCCTCGTCGGAGCCCTTCGCCAGCACCGCGGGGCCGACCGCGATGCCGATGCCGACTCCCATCTCCATGGCCTCGGCGCGACCCCTGAGGATCATGGCTGCCTCGAGTGCGGATACGCAGTGGTCGACGCGCGCCCCGGTCAGGTTGAACGTCGCCATCACGGCGTCTCCAGCGAACTTGTCCACCACGCCGCCCTGTCGCTCGACCGCGGTTCGCGCGAAGCGAAAGAGCGCGGCCATGCGCTCACTCATCTCCGCCGGCGGTTGCGCCGACACCAGTTCCGAGTAGCCCCGAACGTCGGCGAACATCGACGTCACCAGGCGCTCTCCCACCGGTAGGACCTCGGGCCTCCCGTGGCCATCGGCCGAAGCCGCCGCCGGCGCGAGAGCGAACCCGAGCACACTCGCGGCCTCCTCGGCCTCGGCGCGGACCAGGCTCGCGCCGATCGCCGCCGAGTCCTCGGCCACCGCGCGGAACTCGTGCTCGGCCGCATCCCCGTCGCCCGCAGCCCCGAGCGCGCGGGCGAGGACCACCCGTCCGCGCAGCTCGGCCAGCCGGAATCCCGTCTCCCGGGCGGCATCGATGTAGCGCCGTAGCGGAGCGATCGCGCCGCTCGCATCGCCCCGGGCGAGCCGGATGCGTCCCTCCATCTCGTCCAGGAACGGGGCACCGGCCCTCGTGTGGTGCGCACGCGCGCGCTCCAGAAGCTCCCCGGCCTCGGCGATCCGGCCAGCGGCGAGGAACGCCTCCGCACCGAGGGCGAGTGTCTCGCGGTAGGTCGCAAGCGCGTCGGCATTCGCCTGGATCTCCGACGCGAGCCTGATCGCCCCGTCCATATCGCCGCGAGCGAGCTTCAGGCGGATTCGCGCGGGAGCGTCGTAGACGATGTCCTGAAGCTCGGTTCGCGTGGACTCCGGCGGCAAGGCCCTGGCCGCCTCGTCATAGCTGCCGAGCTCCACCAGCGCCTGCGCCAGCTGGATCTCGCCACGCCAGGCCATCTTGGGGCTGCCGAGCCGGTCGTAGGTCTCGCTTGCCTCGGTCGCCGCCGCGCGGGCCGCGGGAAGCTGGCCCAGCGCGGTGCGCACGTAGCTCGCCGCCAACGCGTGGCTTGCCCTCGCCAGCAGCGTGCTCCGCTCGCGCTCGAGGCGCTTCAGGCGCTGCTCGAGACCGCCGTTCATGGTGTGGGTTCGCGTCCAGATGTCGTTCCAGGCGACGTTGCTCGCGATCTGCCAGAACTCCCGTGAGGAGGCCTGCTCGTAGGTGGCGTCCATCAGCTCGAATCCCTTCTCCAGGTCGCCGGAGTCGATCAGGCCCAGACCGACGAACCCGAGCGCCCACACGCGCTCGAACTCGGCGCCAGCCTGCTCCGCGATCTCCAGCGCGGTCCGGGCCTCGGCGAGGCATCCGCCGTAGTTAAGCTCGAACGCATCCAGGCCGGCCAGGCGCATGTGCGCGAGCGCGAGCTCGGCGGAGGGCTCGACGGTCTCGAGGACGTCCCGGGCGGTCTCGAACTGCTGTCGCGCGAGATCCGGGTGCGAGTTCTCCCAGTCGCACCGGCCGAGGACGACCCTGAACCGAGCCGCCTCGACCCGCTCGCCAAGCTCCTCGAGGGCATCGATGCCCTCGCGCAGGTAGCGGGCAGCAGTGGATGCCGCCCCGTTCAGCCAATGGTCGCGGCCGATGCGGCACACGGTGAGCGCGCGCCGCTTCGGATCGCTCAGGTGCGGAAGGATCCGCTCGAGCAGCCCGATCGCCTCCCCGAATGCGGCGGTCCGCTCGGCGTCCTCCGCGCTCGCAAGACAGACCGGCACGGCCTCATCGAGTCGCCCGGCGCCTAGCAGGTGGTGAGCGAGGTCCACCGGGGCGGTCCCCTCCCGCTGCGAGAGGACCTCCGCCGCCCGCGCGTGGATCGCCTGTCTGCGCGGCGTCACCGTGTCGGTGTAGATCGCCTCCTGCGTCAGGGCGTGTCGCCAGCGATAGGTGCCTGGCCGCTCGGGATTTTCCTCCAGGAGCTGCTGCGCGACCGCTTCGGCGAGGGCAGACTGCACGGTTTCCTCGTCAGCCTGGGCGACGGCGACGAGCGTCGGGTAGTCGAACGTGCGCCCGAGCGCCGCCGCGGCCTCGAGCGTCCCGACGTGCTCGGGAGCGAGCCGCGCCAACCGCAGCAGGATCGTGTCGCGGACCGTCTCGGGGATCGTCGCGCTGTCCACTGCGAGGTCCACGGACCCGCCGGGGCCCATCGTGACGCGGCCCTCCGTGGCCTCCTTGAGCATCTCCTCGAGCACGAACGGGTTGCCCTCGGTGCGCTCCACCATGAGCTCGCGGAGCTCGGGGTACACGAGGTCGGAGCCCAAGATGGCTTGGAGCATCTCGCCGATGCCCGACTCCGCCAGAGGCTCCAGCTCGACCACCTCGGCGAGTCCCGAGCGCCGCCATCCCTGAAGCGTCGGCACGAACGGGTGGCGGCGATGCAGCTCGTCGCTGCGGTAGGTGATGAGCGCCAGGGCCCGCAGGCTGGAGATTCGGCGGGCGAGGTGGTCCAGGAGCTCGCGCGTCGACCCGTCGGCCCAGTGCACGTCCTCGATCACGAGCAGCAGGCCCTGATCGTCCGCGGGGATGGAAAGCAGGCAGACGATTGCCTCGAAGAGGCGCAGCTTCGCCTGCTCGGAATCGCCCGGTGCCGCGGGCGGGGCTCCGTCGGCGAGCTGCGGGAAGAGCTGCGAGAGCTCGCGGCGCGTCGGTCCCAGCCGCTCCCCCACCGCCGATGAGCTCTGGCCGTCGAGGTAGTTGCCGAGCGCCTCCACGAACGGCAGGTATGGGAGCGAGAGCTCCGCCTCGCTGCACGTCCCCCACAACACCGCGCTCCCGAGCTGTCGCGCGAGCCGGGCGAGCTCGTTGGCGAGCCGCGTCTTACCGATCCCCGCCTCGCCCGAGAGGACGGCTAGCCCGCCCTCGCCCCGGTGCGCGGCCATGAGGGCACCCTCCAGAGTGGCGAGCTGATCATCCCGCTGGACGAGGACCGGACAGAGCGAGCTGCGCATGACACCTCCAGGGTAAGCGGCATTCATGCCGCTTACCAAGGACGCGCTCTGGCGCTACAGCCAGCGCTCGTCCAGGTGGCGGACCAGCGCCTCGGTCAGCCGCACTGCGTCGGCCACCGTCCCGTAGTCGACGTTCTCGGGCACGTCGGTTGGCCAGTGGTAGTTGGCCGGCTGCTTCAGCTCGGTGCACGAGCAGAGCGACGCGCACTCGTATCCCGCCGCCAGCGGGTAGATGCCGTCGGTCGCGTTCCGCAGGCGGAGGTTCGGGAACAAGGCGATCCCGAGAGCGGAGGCGAGTTCGTCGAGCAGGGCGAGGGAGCGAGGCGGGTACTCGCGCATCCGGATCATGCCCTCCCCGCGCAGCACCAGGAGGTGGGGCGATCCGACGGTGTCGATGGAAAGGAAGAACGTGCTCTCCGAAGGGAGCTCGGCGAAGTGACGGCTCGCGAAGACGTGCATGCCCTCGCAGAGCGCCTCCTCGGAGGTGGAGACGAGCATCACGCGGACGCTCTCGGTGGGTCGCTGGGCAAGGGCGCGAGCGATCGCGACCAGGACGGCGACTCCGGTCGCGTTGTCGTTGGCGCCGGTCACGGTCTCCCGTGAGCCGATGTCGGCGAGCGCCGCCGCCGAAGCGGCCGCCAGCGCCATCCCGGCCTTGACGAGGGCACGGTTCCCGCTGGCGGCGCCGGCACCAATCAGCGCCGGGATTGCAACCACGGGCGCAAAGAGAGGGGGGCTCGTGTCGACGCGCTTGATCAACCACGGCGCCCTGCCGAAGACCAGCTCCGGGATCGCGGGGTGGTAGACGAGGCCCGCGTGGGCCGCATCGTGGTGGGCGACCAGCACCACCGTCCGCTCGGCGTCGTCGGGGCCCATCTCCGCGATGACGGTCGTCGCGGTTCGCTGGCGCAGGAGCTTCCGGAAGCGCCGTTGACCGGGCGGCAGGTCATCGAGCGCGGCCGCGCCGATGGCCGCGGCGAGGCCCGCGGCGAAGACCCGGTGACCACGGAGCGCGGCGAAGCCCGCGGCGATCGCGCCGCCGGCCGCGAGGCCCAGAGGCCACCAGAACGTTCCGTGAACCCGGTCGAGCTCGATCGCGCCCCGGGCGCCGAGATGCCGCAGCCTGGCGAGCAGCCACTCCGCGGCCCGTCGCTCTCCTTGGGACGCGGTCGGACGGTGGATCGAGCACAGGGTCTCGACGATGTCCCGGAGCCATGCCTCGTCCAGATGCGGGGATGCTTCGATGGATGACTGGCTTGCGCCGCCGGGCATGAGGGCCGGAGAACGTACAGGCTTTGCCCCCTCCCGGCGTAGCGGTGCCGCTCACCGAAGAGTCACCGGGCGGGCTCGGTGGCCTCCTAAGATGGATTCATGCCTGCACGTGGCGCAGTAACGCTCTTTCACGTCCGGGGCATCCGGATCGGGATCGACTACTCCTGGTTCTTCGTCCTCTTTCTGATCATCTTCATGCTCTCGGGCTTCTACCGGTCGGTCCTCGACCGGTCAGACGGCGACGCGCTGCCGTACGCACTGGCGGTGGCGAGCGCGCTGGCGTTCTTTGCCTCGATCCTGCTGCACGAGCTGGGCCACGCCTTCGTCGCGCTGCGGCGCGGAATCGGCATCTCGGACATCACGCTGTGGATGTTCGGCGGCGTGGCGAGGATGACCAAGGACTCCGACTCGCCGGGCACCGAGTTCAAGGTCGCCGTGGCGGGGCCGCTGGTCACCCTCGTGATCGCCGTCGCTTGCGTCGCGGTTGGCATCGCGGCCGCCGGGTGGGAGGAGTTCTGGAAGGCGATGCGGATCGAGGATGCCGCTCAGACCTCGGGCATCCTGGCCCTGATCGCGTGGCTCGCGAGCATCAACGTCCTGGTCCTGTTCTTCAACCTGATCCCTGCCTTCCCGCTCGACGGAGGGCGCATTGCCCGTGCGATCGCCTGGAAGGTCACCGGCGACCGCAACCGGGCGACCCGGGGCGCGGCCCGCCTGGGGCAGGGCTTCTCCTACCTCTTCATCGCGATCGGGATCTTCTTCTTCTTGCGCGGCGACCTGATCGACGGCATCTGGCTCGCGCTGATCGGATTCATCCTGCTCCAGTCGGCCCGTGGCGCCGTGATGCAAACGGAGTTCACCAGCCGCATCGAGGGGCTCACCGTCAGCGACGTCATGGACGACGAGCCCGTCGCGATCCCCGAGGACGCCAGCGTCGAGCGCGCCCTGGACGAGTTCTTCCTGCGTTACCGGTGGCCGTGGTTTCCGGTCGTCGACCCCGCGCAGCGCTTCCTGGGCCTGATCGAGCGCGGCGCGGCCGACGCGGTGCCCGAGGTCAGCCGCACGTCCTCGACGGTTCGTGATGTCTTCGAGGCCGACTCAACCGGCACGCTTCGCGTGCGCGACGACGCACCGCTCGAGTCGCTCCTCGGCAACGACGCCCTCAGTCGCCTCGGCGCCCTGATGGCCGTGGACGCCGACGGCCATCTCCGCGGGGTGATCACCGCCGAGCAGGTCGGCCGGGCGCTGCGGCGGGCCCTGTCCGGCGGGAACAGCGGCCAGGGCCCGCCGGCCGTGTAGCGATCGGGCACCTAATAGGATCGCGCGTCCATATGCCCAAGCACGACGTACTGGTGATCGGCGCCGGGCTCGCGGGCCAGCGCGCGGCGCTCTCGGCGGCCGAGGAGGGGGTCTCCGTGGGCATCGTCTCGAAGGTCCACCCCGTTCGCTCGCATTCCAATGCGGCCCAGGGAGGGATCAACGCCGCCCTCCAGGAGGGCGACAGCTGGGAATCGCACGCGTTCGACACCGTCAAGGGGTCCGATTACCTGGGCGACCAGGACGCGATCGAGATCATGTGCCGCGAGGCGCCGGAGGAGATCCTGCACCTCGAGCACCTCGGCGTGACCTTCCACCGCAACGATGAGGGAAGGCTCGGCACCCGGGCCTTCGGCGGAGCCTCCCAGGCTCGCACCTACTACGTCGCCGACATCACCGGACAGGCGATCATGCACGTCCTCTACGAGCAGCTCATGAAGTTCTCGGCGCAGATCTCGCGCTACGAGGAGTACTTCACGAGCAGCCTGGTGCTCGACGACGACGGGCGCTGCTCCGGCGCCATCCTGCGGAACGTCGCCGACGGCTCCATGGAGCTCTTCGAGTCCAAGAACGTGATCCTCGCCACCGGCGGCAACGGCCAGATCTGGCAGCCCACCACGAACGCGCTGATCTGCACGGGGGACGGCATCGCGATGGCCTACCGGGTGGGCGCCCCGCTGATGGACATGGAGATGATCCAGTACCACCCCACGACGCTCGCCAAGAAGGGCTTTTTGATCACCGAGGGGGCGCGCGGTGAGGGCGCGTACCTGTTGAACGCCCAGGGCGAGCGATTCATGGAGAGGTACGCGCCGAACAAGATGGAGCTGGCGTCACGCGACGTGGTCTCCCGGGCCGAGCAGACGGAGATCAACGAGGGGCGCGGATACGACGACGGGACGGTCGCCCTGGACATCACCGTTGTTCCGCGCAAGCGGATCCACGAGGCGCTGCGCGAGATCGTGCTGGTCGGGCGTGACTTCGCGGGCGTCGACATCACGCGCGAGCCGATCCGCATCAAGCCCGGCAACCACTACACAATGGGCGGCGTGAAGACCGACGTCCACGGGGCCACGACGATCCCGGGGCTCTACGCCGCCGGGGAGGTCGCGTGCGTGTCAGTCCACGGCGGCAACCGGCTGGGCGCCAACTCGCTGCTCGACACGCTCATCTTCGGACGCCGTTCGGGCAAGCACGCCGCCACGCGGGCCAAGGAGGTGGACGCGGGAAGGGCGCCGGAGTCAAAGCTCGCGGACGAGGAGCGCGGCATCGCCGAGCTGGTGGGGCGAAACCCGGACGGGGGGCGCCGGGTTTCGGTGCTCCGCAGGGAGCTGGGCGACACGATGGACCGCTTCGTCGCCGTCTTCCGCGACGAGGCCGGCATCCAGACCGCCCTGGACCGGGCGAAGAGCCTTCAGGAGGAGCTCCCGAACGCCTACATCGACGACCGCGGAACGGTCTTCAACCAGGACGTCCTGGGGGCGATCGAGCTCGGGTTCATGCTGGACCAGGCGGAGTGCACCTGCGTCGCCGCCCTCCACCGCACCGAGAGCCGCGGCGCCCAATACCGCACCGACTACCCCGAGCGAAACGACGACGAGTGGCTCAAGCACATCGACCTCACCCGCAACGAGGAGGGCCCCGAGGTGAGCTATTCGCCGGTGACGATCACCCAATGGCAGCCCGCAGAACGGACCTACTAGGGTGAGAAGGGATGCCTGAGTACACGCTGAAGGTCCGCCGCTACCAGCCCGAGACGGGGCAGGGCCCCTACTGGCAGGAGTTCACGGTCGACCTCGACCCGGACCTCTCGGTCCTCGACGGCCTGCTCCAGGTGCGCGACCGGCAGGACGGCACCCTCGTGGTGCGCTGCTCATGCCGGGCCGCGATCTGCGGCTCGTGCGGCACCAAGATCAACGGCCAGTCGACGCTCGCGTGCAAGACCCAGATCGCCGAGGCGCAGGAGGGCGCGGACCGCCGCTCGCAGGCTGATGGTGACCGCGCCGCCCCCGGACGCGGAGCAGAGGAGGCGGCGCGCCCAATTGTCGTCGAGCCCATGGGGAACATGCCCGTGGTCAAGGACCTGGTGACCGACATGGAGTCGACGCACTGGGAGAAGATCCGCCGGGTCACGCCCTGGCTGCTGCCGGAGGGCGATCCCCCGGAGCGCGAGTACGTCGTGCCGCCCGAGTCGATGATCGACGTGACCCAGTCCATGG
>JBKPFQ010000088.1:0-11042 GCA_046728915.1 Actinomycetota bacterium
GCCCGACGAAGTCGAGGCTCGGCTCGACGAAGCGGTCCGGCGAAATTCCAAGGAGCTGTTGGTGCTCACCGGGGAGCGTCCCGAGGTCAACCCCGAGGTGGCGAGGCGGCTGCGCGAGCTCGGCCACGACGATTTCGTCTCCTACGTCGTCTGGGCTTGCGAGCGGGCGCTCGAGCGTGGGCTGCTCCCACACACAAACCTCGGGGTCCTGAGCAGCGAGGACCTGGCGCGGCTCCGCGAGGTGACGGCCTCGCAGGGGCTGATGCTCGAGTCGATCTCCGCGCGGTTGATGGGCACCGTCCATGCCGGGTCGCCCACCAAGCACCCGGCTCGGCGGCTCGAGACGATCGAGGCGGCCGGCGAGCTGCGGATCCCGTTCACGAGCGGGATCCTCGTCGGCATCGGCGAGACGGTCGAGGAGCGGATCGCCTCGCTCGAGGCGCTTGCCGCCGTCAACGAGCGCCACGGGCACATTCAGGAGGTGATCCTCCAGAACTTCGTGCCGCATCCGCGTTACTACGGCCGGGAGGTGGCGGACATCGCTGATCGGGCAGCCAGGGAGAGGTGGGCCGATACCGGGGTCGAGGGCGCCGACGAGGACCCGGAGCTGCCGGACTGGGCGACGCCAATTGCGTTGGACGACATGAAGCTGCTCGTTCGCGAGTGTCGGCGGCTCATGCCCGATGTCGGGATTCAGATCCCGCCCAATCTCTCGGACTGGTGGGTGGATCTGGTCGAGGAGGGGGCGACCGATCTCGGTGGGCTGTCGGCCAACGGGGATCACATCTCGCCGGAGCAGGCGTTCCCCAGCCCGCATCAGGTACGCAAGCGGCTCGCTCCGCGAGGCTACGCCCTCACCGAGCGACTCTGCGCGTATCCGCAGTACCTGGAGCCCGAGTGGATGGAGCAGAGCGTGCTCGACGTGGTGAAGCTGCGGTTCTGGAGCTTTATCCCGCGCAAGGGGTCCGGGCGGCGCTCCGAGCGGATCATCGATCCGGACGTCGCGCCGCGCGCGATCGGAAGGGGGCGGCGAGGAGAGGCCCTCAGCGAGGGGGAGCTCACGGCGCTGTTCGCCGAGACGCGACCCGAGGTGATCGACGAGATGCGGGCCGCCGCCGATGAGCTCCGCGCCGAGCTGGCCGGCGAGACCGCGACGTTCGTCGTCAACCGTAACGTCAACTTCACGAACATCTGCGTCGTGGGCTGCGCGTTCTGCGGCTTCGGTCAGGGGCGGCGCTCGCCGGACGCCTACCACGTGTCGGAGGATGATTTTCAGGCTCGGGTGCAGGAGGCGGTCGACTACGGCGCGACCGAGATCTGCATGCAGGGCGGGATCCATCCCGACTACACGCTCGAGCACTACGGCCATTGGCTGCGGCTGGCGAAGGACGTGGCGCCGCGGATCCATCTCCACGCGTATTCGCCGATGGAGATCCACTACATGTGCGAGCGGTCCGGGAAGAGCCCGGAGGCGGTGTTCGACTACCTGCTCGAGTGCGGCCTCGGATCCACGCCCGGCACCGCGGCGGAGGTGCTGCACGACGGGGTTCGCGCTCGCATCTCGCCCAACAAGCTCCCGGTCGCGCGGTGGGTGGAGATCATCGAGGCGTGCCACCGGTCCGGGCTCCGGTCCACGTCGACCGTGATGTTCGGGCACATCGAGGAGCCGTGGGAGCTCGCCCGCCACATGCGGGTCGTCCGCGAGCTGCAGGAGAGAACGGGCGGCATCACGGAGTTCGTCCCGCTCAGCTTCATCCCGTTCAACACGCTCCTCGGGCGGACGCATGGGGTCGAGGAGATCTCCCGCTCCGAGAACCTGAAGCACACGGCGGCGTTCCGGCTCGCCCTGGGCAAGACGATCACGAATCTGCAGGCGAGCTGGGTGAAGATGGGCCTGGACGCGGCGACGGAGAGCCTCCGCTGGGGCGTGAACGACCTGGGCGGCACGCTGATGGAGGAGAACATCTCGCGCATGGCCGGCTCGCAGCACGGCGTCCGCCTGGACCCACCGGAACTGATCGCGGCGGCCCGCAAAGCCGGCCGCCAACCGGCCCAACGAACGACCCTGTATGAAATCGTCGAGACGTACTGACGCCTGGCCGGCTCGCAGACGGGCGATGGGGGGGCGGCGCGAACGAGCGTGTGATTGAACCGCATATACCGGTTCAATCACTCACTCAATTCGCTGACCGGATCATCGCGAAGCTCGCCGCGCGGCAGCATGGGGTGGTCGCCCGTTGTCAGTTGATCGCAGCCGGCGTAAGCCGTCATCAGATTGCCCTGCGCATTCGCAACGGGCGTCTCCATGAGATTCACCGGGGCATCTATCTGGTCGGCCATACCGTCCCACCGCCGATGGCGATAGAGCAGGCGGCGCTCCTCGCATGTGGTGATCTTGCGGTCCTCAGCCACCGATCCGCGGCGAAGCTTTGGAACCTCCTCCCTTACCCAGCCTCAGCCCCAGCTTGGGTGACTGTTCCGCCCGGGCGAAATGCGAGCAGGCCTCGCATTCAGATTCACCGCGCTGTCGTACCGCCGCGTGATGTGCGGCGCCAGGCTGGCCTTCGGCTTACAAGCCCACCCCGGACGATCCTGGATCTCTCCCCGTCATTGAATGAGGGGGAGCTGGAACGGATTGTCGCGGAGGCCGCGTTTCGCAAGCTTGCCTCAGAGGCCGAGCTGAAGGCTCAGATCGGGGGCAACGAGCGGAAGAGAGGAGTGGCCACGCTTTCGTGTCCTCGACCTGCCAGGCGGCCCCCGTCGCACACGGTCACCGGCTGAACGAACGATGCTGCGCCTCCTTCGGCGGGAGGGAATAACCGGCTACGAGATGAACCCACGGATCCACGGCTACGAGGTCGACATCCTCTGGCGAGACCTGGGCCTCGCGGTCGAGATCGATGGTTGGGATGCCCACTCCGCCCGCGTTGCCTTCGAGCGCGACCGGCTGAAGATCGCCACCCTCGGCCCACGCGTCTCTGTGATCCGATCACCGGCCGACAGCTTCGGGATGATCCGAGAGGAGTGGCGTACCGCCTTCGACGAGCGCTGGCTGAGGGCACCAAATGGGCCAACCATGCATCGAGTGAGTGATTCGTCCGCACATGGCGGCTCAATCACTCACTCGACGGGTCGCACGTGTGAGCCGAGCCGGTGCGGGAAGATTGACGCGTGCGGGCCATGGTTCTTCATGCGCAGCGGGAGCCGCTTCGAGCCGAGGAGGTTCCCGAGCCTGAGGCCGGGCCCGGGCAGGTCTTCCTTCGCGTGCATGCGTGCGGGGTTTGCCGCACCGATCTGCACATCGTCGATGGGGACCTGACCGAGCCCAAGCTGCCGCTCATCCCCGGTCATCAGATCGTGGCTACGGTCGAGGCTCTCGGTGAGGGGGCGGAGCGGTTCGAGATCGGGCAGCGCGTCGGGGTCCCGTGGCTCGGCTGGGTCGACGAGACGTGCCGCTTTTGCCGCACCGATCGCGAGAACCTCTGCGTGAACGCGAAGTTCACCGGCTACGACATCGACGGCGGCTATGCGGAGGCGACGGTCGCCGACGAGCGCTTCTGCTTTCCGATCCCGGAGGGGTTTCCGGACCTGCAGGCCGCGCCGCTCCTTTGCGCCGGGCTGATCGGCTACCGCTCGCTGCGGCTTTGCGGGGAGCACGCCGAACGCATCGGGTTCTACGGCTTCGGCGCGTCCGCGCACATCCTCTGCCAGGTAGCCGCGCACCAGGGCCGCGAGGTCTACGCGCTGACGCGGCCGGGAGACGAGGCGGGCCAGCGCTTCGCGCTCGAGGTGGGGGCGACGTGGGCCGGGGACACCGAGGGAGGATCAGCGGTCTGCGAGCCCGGTGACGGCGGGCCGCCCGAGCCGCTTCACGCGGCGATCATCTTCGCCCCGGTCGGGCCGCTGATTCCGCCGGCCCTACGGGCCGTCGAGCCGGGCGGCTCGGTCGTGTCCGCCGGGATCCACATGAGCGACATCCCCTCGTTCCCCTACGAGATCCTCTGGGGCGAGCGGATCGTGCGCTCCGTCGCCAACCTGACGCGCCGCGACGGCGAGGAGTTCATGCATATCGCGCCTCAGGTCCCGGTTCACAGCCAGGTGAACGAGTACCCGCTGGAGCGGGCGAACGACGCTCTCGACGATCTCCGCGCGGGCCGCTTCCGGGGTGCCGCCGTCTTGACCATCCAGCGGTAGGGTGGGGCGGATTCCGGTCAGGTAGTGAACACCAAGCGCAGAGATGAATCCATGGCCGACGTGACGATCAAGCGGACCGAGGACTTCGAGGCGATCTTCGCCGGCGGTCTGCGCCGCGCCCGCTCCGGGCTCGGTGTGCGCTCGTTCGGGATGCAGGTCGAGGAGTTCCCGCCGAACGCCACGCAGTACCCCGAGCACGACCACTCGGAGGACGGCATGGAGGAGGTCTACACGGCGCTCGAGGGCAAGGCGTTCCTCCTGGTCGGGGGAGAGGAGCACGTCCTCGAGCCGGGGACGTTCGCGAGGGTGGGGCCGGGAGAGACGCGCAAGCTGATCACGCGCGACGAGGGCGCGCGCGTCCTCGCGATTGGCGCGGTGCCGGGCAAGGTGTACGAGCCCCCCGAGTTCACCGAGGAGGGGCAGCCGGACCCCATAGGCCACTGACCGCCTACGGATGCTCCGGGGTCAGCTCGTAGTGCAGGGTTCGGTAGCGCTTAACGCGGTGGGCTAGCGGGACGAGAACCCCCTGAAGCACCGGGTTCTTGCGCGCCAGAGCCTTGGCCGCCCGTTCGGCTTGGGCGCCGTGGAGCAGCCGCGCGGTGGCGTGGATCCCGGGGCCCGTGGCCTTCCCGAGCATCGTGGACGGCTCGATCACGACCCGGGGGTTGTTGCGAAGGCGCTTGGCCTTCCACGCTTTGTCGTAGGTCCGGACGAACGCGTGATCTCCGTCCACCGCGATGCTGACCGGGGTCCCGACGGGGGTGCCGTCCCGCCGGTAGGTCGTCAGCAGGACGGTCCGCTGCCGGACGAAGGGCTCGAGGGCCGGCGTGGTACTGGGAGTGGATCCACTCATCGCATCCTCCGATCCAGATAACCTAATATGCGTTAGGTAAGGATGATAGCGAACCTAACGCTCGCTAGGTTTCTCGGAGATGGCCACCAAGGGAACCGCAGCCAAAGCGCCACGGCGCCGCATGACCGCGGCCCAGCGGCGCGAACGGATTCTCGATGTGGCGGGCACCCTGTTCGCTGAGCGGGGCTACACCGGGGCGTCGATCGACCGCATAGCGGAAGGGGCGGGCGTCTCGGCACCGGTCGTCTACGACCACTTCCGATCCAAGGAGGAGCTTTTCATCGCCGTGATGCAAAGCGCTCGCGACGAGCTCACCTCTCGTGGGGCTGAGGTCATGGGGCGCAACGCGCCGCTGGAGGACCGCGTGCGCGAGGCAATCGACACCTTCTTCGCCTACGTGGAGGAGCGGCCAGCGGACGCGCGGGTCCTCCTGGTCACGCACCGCGGGGCGCCGGAGCTCAGCGAGGCGGCTAGACGCGTCCAGGCCGAGGCGACCGCAGCGCTCACGGCGCTGCTCGCGCGCGAGCCCGGCGTGGATCCGGACGATCGGCGCGTCGAGCTGTCCGTCGAATTCATGAAGCAGGGCATGCACGGGCTCGCCGAATGGTGGGCGGAGCACCCTGGCGTCCCCCGTCAGGTGCTCGTCGACGCGGTGTTTGGGGTCGTCTGGCCGGGGCTCCGTGGGACGCTGGAGCTCGAGCGCTAGCGGAACAGGTCCTCGTCCTTCGGCCGGCGCAGGGCGGCGGCGCCAGGGCCGTCGTCGGGCGTCACGAAGCGACCGAGCCCGCGAACGATCGCCACCGGTACTCCCTCGTCCTTGCCGCGCACGAGGTCGGCCGCGCCCGCGACCTCGTCGGCGACCGCGACCGAGGTTGCTGCCAGCTCGTCGCCATGCCTGTCGCGCCGGCCCCGCCAGTCGTCGAGCGGCACGAGCCCCGCGCAGCCGATCGCCACGTCCATCTGGCCGAGTCGCCATGGGCGCCCGAAGCTGTCGGCGATCACGACCGCCGGACTCGCTCCGGCAGCGGCCCGCAGCTCGGCACGGAGGCGCCTGGCCGAGGCGTCCGCGTCCTCGGGCAGAAGGGTCACGCGCTCGGACCCGGCCACGTTCGATGCGTCGACCCCGGCGTTCGCGGAGATCCAGCCGGCTCGGCCCTCGACGATCAGGACCTCGCGCTCCGAGCGAACGACGTCGGCGCTCTCGCGAAGGATCAGCTCCACCAGGCGCGGGTCCTTGCCGAGCCTGCCGGCGAGCTCAACGGCGCGGTCGCCGGCCTCGACCTCGGCGAGGTCGACGACCCGGCCCTCGGCCTTCGAGACGACCTTCTGCGAGACGACGACGACGTCCTCGTCGGTGAGCGCGCCGCCGGCGCCGGCGATCAGCTCCCCCAACCGGTCGCCGGGTTGGATCTCCGGCAGGCCCTCGAGGGGCAACACCTCCACGCGGCCGCTCATTTCCGGCTCCCCGTCGCGATGCGTCCCAGGCGCGCAAGCTCGGCCGCGGTCGCGGGAGCCCGCTCCGGGTCCGACTGGAGGAGCGCGGCCATGGCCTCGAGATCCTCCGGGGTGTCTACGTCCAGGGAGAGCGACGCGAGCGGCTCCACCGCCACCTCGTGTCCCGCCCGCTCCGAGCGGTCGGTGTGGCGCTCGCGGCTCCCGGGCCCGAACGCGGGTCCAATCGCATCGGGCGGCGACATGAGGAGCGCATTGGTCCCGGTGTCGTGACGATCCGGAACGACTGCGACGCGAGCGGGATGCATCCGCTCGAGCGCGGCATCCAGCTCGTCCGAGTCGAGCAGCGGGCAATCACCGGGCAGGAGGGCGACGCACCCGGCGTCGAGCGCCATCGCCCGGATGATGCCGAGCGTCGCCGCCTCGGGGTGTCCGCGGTCGCCCGGCTCCTGCAGCACCTCGATGGGCGTCTGGACGCGCCTGGCGTGGGAGAGCGCGATTCGCTCCGCGCGGCCCTCCGCCGTGACTACGATCACGCGCTCGATCTCCCCCGTGTCGGTGACAGCGCCGAGCACATCGGCGAGCATCGCCTTCGCGAGCGCGGCCCGCTGGGGGCGGTCGAGAACCGCGAGCAGCCGCTGCTTGGCGTGGCCAAACCGCTTCACGGGAATGATCGCCGTCGCCCTCATCAGCCCCAGCCGTCGCTCAAACGAGCACGTCCGCGAATTCGAGCACGCGATCCGCGAGCTCCCGGCGCCCCGCGGGTCCCTCCATGAGCGTTGGGCACGAGAGCACCTGGACGTCATCTGGCCCGGGATCCGGATCGTCGGCGTCGACGACCATCGCCTGGATGACGCCCTCATACAGCGAGGCGACCGCCGCCGCCGTCGAGGGCTTCCCCAGGGCCGCCATGAACTTCTCGGTGGGCCCCTTCACCGCGCGGCCCGCCACGAACGGGCTCACCGCGACGACCGGTGCGCCGGATGCGGCAATCGCGTCGCGCATCCCGGGCACGGCGAGGATCGGCCCGATCGAGATCACCGGATTGGATGGGCCGATGACGACCACGTCTGCCGCGCCGAGCGCCTCGAGCACCTCGCGCGTCGGCCGGGCGTCGTGGAGGCCCTGCACCTCGACGCCCTCGATCGGCGGCTCGGACCCGTCGACGATCAGGAACTCCTGCAGCCCGCGCCATCCGCTGGGGGTCAGCACGCGCGTGGAGATCGGCCCTTCCGACATCGGCAGCACGCGGGCCACCGCGCCGAGCGACCGCGCGATCTGCGCCTGCGCCGCGGTCAGCGTGCCGCCCTCGGCCATGAAGTGCGTCCGGTAAAGGCAGGCCGCGAGGTCTCGATCGGAGAGCCTGAACCACCCCGGTGACCCCAGCCGCTCGAGACGGTCGTGCACGACGAAGCCGTCGTCACGGATGCCCCAGCCGCGCGCCTCGTCGATCTCCCCCGCGAGCCAGTACGTCACGAGATCGGGATCGGGCGAAACGTAGAGGCCGTGGATCCGGGTGTCGTCCGCCGTGTTCGCGACGACTGCAAGGTCGGCGCCGATCAGCTCCTGCATCCCCGCCGCCAGCTTCGCCCCGCCGGTGCCACCCGCGAGCAGCGCGATTCTCATGCCGCTCAGCTCCAGTGATCGCCGTCGTCGAGCCCGGTCACCCGGATCCCGGCGTGCGCCTTGTAGCGGGCGTTGACCGAGATCAGGAGCGAGGTGAGCTGCTCGACGATCCGCGCCATCTCGAGGGACCCAGCGTTCACCGGGCGAAGGCCGGGAACGAGCTCGATGATTCGCGCCACCCGCGCCTTGTCGGCCTTGTGGTCGCCGCAGATGAGGATGTCCTCGTCTAGCTCGGCGTCGGGGTCAGCCAATGGCTTTGCGCTCACCGTGTGAAGGGTGGCGACGACGGTGACTCCGTCCGGAACCATCTCCTGTGCCTGCTGGGCCGCCGAGCCCTGCCACACGCCCAGCGTGCGGGTTGCCTTGCCGCCGACGGCAGCGGCGGTCGGGACCGTGCAGTCGACGAGGATCTGCCCTGGCTCAAGAACCTCGCGCAGGTTGTTCAGGTTCTCCGACTGGGCCCGGAACGGCACCGTCAGGAACACGATCGGGCCCCGCTGCGCGGCGTCTTCGTTGACCAGGCCCTCGACGTCGGCGTCAGTGACCACCTCCCGGATCCGGAGCGACGCCTCGTCCGCACGCTCGTGGCTACGCGAGCCGATCACGACGGGCTGCCCCGCGCTGGCGAGGCGCATCGCGAGGCCCCAGCCGAGGGCTCCCGTGGCGCCGATGATGGGAATGGGCTCCGCCATGTTCATTTGGCTGGGCAGCTTATGTCCGTGGGCCCTTCCGGGCCATATGCTGCCGTCCTCATGCGACTCGAGGGGCGCAAGGCGCTGGTCACCGGGGGAGCGAGCGGCATCGGGGCCGCCATCGCACGGCGCCTCGCGGCGGAGGGTGCGGAGGTCGTGATCGGCGATGTGAACGAGGAGGGTGCCCGGAGCGTTGCAGCGGAGATCGACGCCGATGCCGCGCTGCTGGACGTCACCGATCCCGACTCCGCGGCCGCTGTTGCCGGCGAGCACGGCCCCTTCGCAATCCTGGTCAACAACGCCGGGACGGACGACTTCGCGTTCTTCACCGACATGACGCCCGAGCGCTGGCGGCGCCTGATCGCCATCAACCTCGAGGGCGTCCTCTCGTGCACGCACGCCGTGCTGCCGGCGATGCAGGCGGCGGGCTACGGGCGCATCGTCAACATCGCCTCGGAGGCCGGTCGGGTGGGCTCCAAGGGATCGGCGGTTTACTCGGCGGCCAAGGGAGGGGTGATCGCCTTCACGAAGACGATCGCCCGCGAGAACGCCCGATTCGGGGTCACCGCCAACGCGATCGCGCCAGGGCCGATCGAGACCCCGCTGTTGATGGCGGCCAAGCAGCTCGGGGAGATCGGCGACCGCATCATCGAGACCATGAAGGGGCAGACCCAGATGCGGCGGCTCGGCCAGCCGGAGGAGGTCGCCGCGACGGTCGCGTTCCTCGCCTCCGACGACGCCTCCTACGTCACCGGCGAGACCCTCGGCGTGTCCGGGGGCTTGGGGATGGTGTGAGCGAGCGCAGGGGGCCGCGGGCCCTCAACGAGATCGTTGCCGACTCCAACCGCCCGTCCGAGCCGACGCTCGAGCAGGGCCTCGAGCGGACGATGGAGTTCACCGTCGAGGACCGGCTCGTGACGGACGTGGGCGGATCGATCGGCGTCCGCGTCCTCTCGACGCCGGGCATGATCGCGATGATGGAGCGCAACTCCGCATTGCTCTCCTACGAAAACCTCCCGGAAGGCAAGGCGACGGTCGGCTTCGAGGTCTGCGTCAAGCACGTCGCCGCCGCGGCTGAGGGCGCGACGTGCACCGTTCGCTCGAAGCTGAACGAGGTCGCGGACGGGCGCAAGCTTCGCTTCGAGGTCGAGGTGCGCGAGGGCGAGCGGACGATCGGTATCGGCACCCACGAGCGACGCGTCATCGAGGTCGGCGCCGTCAAGTCCACCTAGAGGGACGCCACCGGTGCCCATCCCGGTCTTCGACGGGCACAACGACGCCCTGACGCGCGACGATCACGACCGGATCGTCACGGGACGCAGCGGCGGTCATCTAGACCTGCCCCGGATGCGGGCCGGCGGTATGCGTGGAGGGATCTTTGCCGTGTTCACGCCATCGCCCGGCGCTCACAAAACGCCCGTCCGCCGCAGCGACGGCGTTGTGGAATTCGAGCCCGCGGCCCCGGTGGAGCACGAGGACGCTGCGGCGCATGCGAGCACTGTGGCGGGGCGGCTTCTCGCCATGGAGCGCTCGGGCCACGTGAGGGTTGCGCGAGCCGGCGGCGATCTCGACGCTGCCCGCGACGGTGGGCCGCCTGCGGCCGTCCTTCATCTCGAGGGCGCCGAGGCCATCGACCCAGATCTGCAGGCGATGGACCTGTGGCACGCGGCGGGGCTCCGCTCGCTTGGCCCTGTCTGGAGTCGTCCGAATGCCTTCGGATACGGCGTCCAGTTCGTCGCCCCCTCATCGCCGGACACGGGGCCTGGGCTCACCGAGGCCGGGCGTGCGCTGGTGCGGCGCTGCAGCGAGCTCGGAATCGTGGTGGACGTGAGCCACCTCAACGAGGCCGGGTTCTGGGACGTGGCCCGGCTGGGGGCGGCGCCGCTCGTCGCCAGCCACTCCGCCGCGCACGCCCTCTGCCCCGCCTCGCGCAACCTGACGGACAGGCAGCTCGACGCCATAAGGGACTCGGGAGGGATGGTCGGCGTAAACTTCGCCGTCGGCTTCCTGCGCGAGGACGGCGGTGAGTCAGAAGACACCCCTCTGGAGACGGTCGTACGGCACGTGGACTATCTCGTCGAGCGCGTCGGCATCGACGGGGTGGGGTTCGGCTCGGACTTCGACGGAGCGAAGGTGCCGAGGGACCTCGGGGACGTATCGGGCCTGCCCAGACTCCTCGCAGCACTCCGGGCCGGCGGCTACGACGAGACAGCGCTAAACAAGCT
>JBKPFQ010000089.1:0-13808 GCA_046728915.1 Actinomycetota bacterium
ACGCACCACTGGGCCGCGCTGGTCTTCGTGGTGGCGATCGTGATGCACCTGATGCGCATCTTCTTCACGGGGGCGTTCCGAAAGCCGCGCGACCTGAACTACTACGTCGGGCTGACGATGCTCATGATCGCCGTCTTCGAGGGCTACCTCGGCTACTCGCTCCTCGACGACCTGCTGTCCGGCATGGGGCTGGCGATCGGGTACTCAACGGCGCTCGCGATTCCGGTGATCGGCGCGCCATTCGCGACCCTCGTGTGGGACGGGCAGTTCCCCGGCTCGGACGCCTTCTTCTCGCGCATGTTCATCACCCACGTGTTCATCCTGCCCGCGGTCCTCGCGGTCCTGATCACGATCCACCTGATCATGATCGCCCGGCCGCATCACACCCAGTTCGCCGACCCGGGACACACCGAGCGGAACGTCGTCGGGATCCCCATGTGGCCGGGCTACGCCCTCCGGTCCATCGGCCTGCTGCTGAGCGTGGCCGGGATCCTGGTCCTGATGGGCGGGCTGATCCAGATCAATCCGATCTGGCTGTGGGGCCCGTTCCACACCTACCAGGCGACGAACGGAGCGCAGCCGGACTGGTATCTCGGCTGGCTGATCGGGGCGCTGCGGCTCATGCCGGCGTTCGACGTCACGATCGGCAGCTACACGCTGATTCCGAATCCGTTCTGGGGCGGCGTCCTCTTCCCGCTCGCCGTCTTCGGGTTCCTGTTCGCGTGGCCCACCATCGAGCGCCGCGTGCGGCGCGACCAGCGCCAGCACAACCTGCTCGAGCGCCCTCGCGATGTCCCCTTCCGGACCGCGATCGGCGCCGCCGTCTTCACCTCCGTCGCGACCGTCTTCTTCGCGGGCGCCGCGGACCGGGCGTTCGTCCAGCTCGGAGTCTCCTACGAGACCCAGGTCTGGATCTACCGCGGCCTGGCGATCGTCCTGCCCTTCGTCGCCTACTGGGTGACGCTCCGCGTGTGCGAGGAGCTCCGCGCGCGCGAGCTCACCTTCGGCACGGCCGCGCCCATACGCAGGATCCGGCGCGGCCCGGGCGGCGGCTTTACGCATTAGCCGGCGGGCTCGGTGCCGCGAGGGGCGTCCTGGCCCTCGGTGGCCGCCAGGGCGAGGGCGGCCTCGAGGTGGGACAGGTGGCTCAGCGCCTGGGGGAAGTTGCCGAGCATCTCCCGTGACTCGGGGTCGTACTCCTCCGACATCAGCCCCAGCTCGTTGGCGGTGGCGATCGCACGGTCGTAGGCCGCGCGGGCCTCGTCGCCTCGCCCCTGGCGCGCCAGGCATTCAACCAGCCAGAACGTGCACGCCACGAACGCCCCCTCCTCGCCCGCGTTGCCGTCGTTCACCGTGTACCTGCGCAGGAGGCCCTCCCACTCGAGCTCCTCCCTCACGGCGTCGACCGTGCGGATCATGCGCTCATCGTCGTAGGCCACGAATTCGACGCTCGGCAGGCGAAGCAGGGCGGCATCCAGATCATCCGAGTCGAATGCCTGGACGAACACGCCGCGCTCGGAGTCGTAGCCCCGGCGCTCGATCGATCGCCGGATCCGGTCCCGCTCCCTCTTCCAGCGCCGCTCGGGAGCCTTCCTCATGCAGTGCTCGGCGAGCTTGAGGCCGCGATCCACGGCGGCCCAGCAGAGCGCCTTCGAGTGGACGAAGTGCTTGGGATCCCCGCGCCATTCCCAGATTCCCGCATCCGGGTCCTTCGAGCGCTCGATCGCGGCTTCAACCAGCTCCACCAGGAAGCGCCAGTAGTCGTCGTCCGGCTCGTGACCGCGCTCGTACCACCGCCAGCTCTGATCGAGCAGCTGCCCATACGCGTCCAGCTGGAGCTGGCCCGACGCCGAGTTGCCGATGCGCACCGGCACCGCTCCCCGGTAGCCCTCGAGGTGGGAAAGCTCGAGCTCGTTCAAGCGCCGCTCGCCGCCCACGCCGAACAGGATCTGGAGGTCCTTGGCGTTGCCGGCCGCGCTTCGCTCGATGAACCGCCGGAAGCCCTGGGCCTCCTCCTCACAGCCCAGTCGCGCCATCGTCCGGACGGCGAGCGCCGAGTCGCGGATCCAGGTGTAGCGATAGTCCCAGTTACGCGCCCCGCGAGCACCGCGCCCCTCCGGCAGCGACGTCGTCGGGGCGGCCACGATCGCCCCGGTCGGCGTGTAGGTGAGCGCCTGCAGCACGATCGCCGAGCGCGTGGCGGCCTCGGCGTCGGCGCCCTCGATGTCCAGTCGCGAGGACCATTCGCGCCACGACGCGACGGTGTCCTCCAACCGCTTGTCGACCCCAGCCGCGCCCCCGGTATCCGGGATGTCGCCGGCGTCGATCTCCGCCGGGTCGAGGGATGTCATGGAGAGCCTGACTCGCTCCCCGGGGGGGATCGTGGCGCTCGCCTCGAGGCCGTGCCGGTTGGGGCCCGTCTCCAGGTCGGCGTCGCTCCAGACCAGTAGCGCGTCGTCCCCTCCGATCGCGCCATAGGTGTGCGGCCGCAGATGACGGATCCAGGGGTCGACCGCGCCGTAGTCGAATCGCGGAGCGATCCTGAACGTGAAGTCGAAGGTCCCGCGTTCGCCCTCGACGATCCGAATGAGCTCACGCCAGTGCCGCGGTCGCTCGGTGCCCTCGTCCTCGCGCGGGATCGTGAAGCAGTCGATCAGGCGGGCGTGGCCGCCGGGGGCGTTGAACGTCGTGACCAGGACGAGCGTTCCCTCCAGGTAGGAGCGAGACGGCGGCAGAGTCGACGGGGCGTCCGGCTGGACCTCGCAGAAACCGCCTCCCTCCCAGTCCAGCATTCGCGCGAAGCACGCCCCCGAGTCGAAGCGCGGCAGACAACACCAGTCGATCGAACCCTGACGTGAGACCAGGGCCGCGGCGTGACAGTCGCCGATCAGGGCGTAATCGGCGATCGGGGGATAGTCACTCGACACGGACGATGAATGAAGTGCGCCCGGCCCAGCGGCCGGGCGCACCGAAACGCATCAGGTTTCGCGTTCGAGCCTGCCGACCTCCTGGGCCTTGTCCTCGACCCGCTCCTCGGCTCGGTTCAGCTCTTCCTTCTTCTCACCCTTCGCTTCTTCCTTGCGACCTTGACGGCGAAGAGAGGAATCACCGGCGACATCGCCAGCGGCCTTCTTCGCACGGCCGGTCACCTTGTCTATGAGGCTCATCGAATCACCTCCTGGCCGCGCTCCTACCCTCGCGCCGCGCGAGCCAAACGACGAGCCGCATGGCGACCTACCTGGAGGGAGGCTCCTCCTCGCCCTCCGCCTGCACGGCCTCGAGCAGCTTGCGCAGCGCCTTGCGCATGATTCGGGAGACCTGCATCTGCGACACGCCCAGCCGGCGTCCGATCTCGTACTGGTTGAGGTCCTCCTCGAAGCGGAGCCGCAGGACGGTGCGCTCGCGGTCGGTCAGCGGCGCGCCCTCGGCGGCGATCTGGGCCTCGACCCGGTCATAACCCGACTCGGTCTCGCCCACGGTCTCGACCATGGGCACGGACTCGGAGTCCTCGCGGCTCCGCGGCACGTCGAGCGAAAGCGTCCGGCGTGCCTCCTCCGCCTGAAGGGCCTCGGAGACCTCCTCCTCGGTGATCTCGAGCCGCTCCGCGACCTGGCCGACGGTCGGGGTGTGGCCGCGTTCCTCGGCGAGCTTCTGCGCCGCCTCCTGGACCGCCATCGTCCGCTCTTGAAGTCCGCGCGGGAGGCGCAGCTCCCAGACCCGATCCCGGAAGTGGCGACGAAGCTCGCCCAGAATCGTCGGCGCCGCGTAGGCGATGAACGAGCGTCCGCGCTCGAGGTCGAAGCCGTCGAGGGCCTTGACGAGCCCGAGGCTGGCGACCTGGATCAGGTCCTCCAGCTGCTCCGACGCCCCCCGATAGCGCAGCGCGAGCGAGCGCGCGAGCGGGAGGAAGCGCTTGACGAGCTCCTCCTTCAACCGCGGGTCGCGGGTCTCGGAGTAGCGGCGCAGAAGCTCGTTTTCGTCGGCGAGGTGTCCGTCCATTCGAATCGCGTTCGCGGTTGCGGCATCCATGCCCCCGGCGGGAGGCCGGCCATTTCGCTTGCCGGCGGACCCGGATGCGGTGGACTTGGAGCGTGAACTCGTCGACAACGCTGCCCTTCCTCCTTCAGACGGGCCCCTGAAGTGCTTGGAACGGGCGGCGGACCGCGCGATGGGCGCACGCCACGCCTGACGGTAGGCCCCTCGCGGCTTGACCGCTGTCATGGGATCACGGGGCCCTGGCGAGCTCGCGTGACCTGGGTCGATGTTAGCGAACTGCTACCCGTGATCCTGTCAGCAAAACAACGGGAAAATCGGAGGAATCAGTCCCCCGGTCCCTCCTCCAGACCGGGCTCGAGAATGAATGCCTCGACGGCGTAGTCGGGGTTGACCGCGTGGTCGCTGAGGAAGGCCAGCACCTTCCGGCCAGTGAGGCGCTCCACGGCCTCGATCGCCTCTTTCCGGAACGTCCCCTGGAATATGCGGCGGAGGTCGCGCACGTGGTCCTCGAGGTTCTCGTCCTTCAGCGTGCGCTCCGCCTTCGTCATCGTGTCGTGCAGAACCGTCAACACGATCCCGTCCTCGATGTACGTCCGCGCCCGCCCCGGTCCTCGGCCGGTCGCCTCCTTGAACAGGGCGACCATCGCGCGGGAGATGTCCCGATTCAGGGAACGGGTGGTGGATCTCTCGCCTGTCGTGGCCACGCTTTCCATGCGCGACGTGCCTGGTCGCGCCCTTAACCTCGTTTTCTAGCGTACATCCAGGGTATGTGCTCGGGGTGGAGGCAACCAGGCAGGCGCAGACGGCGGTCAACGGCGAGCGCGTGGATCTCTTGGAGCGAGATTCCGAGTTCGCTCGACTCGTGGGCTCCGCGGCGGGCGGGCGTCCGTTCGACCGCCTCTGGGCCTCGGCGCTGAAGCTTCAACGAGGCCCGTGGCAGCCCGCATCCGAGCCGCCGGGCACTCATCTCGGGTACCTGGTCCTCGACGGCCTGCTGGGCCGACGAGTCGTCGTGCCCGATCGGGGGCGAAGCCTCGAGCTCCTGGGACGGGGCGACCTGTTCAGCCCCTGGCAGGAGGACAGCCCATCCTTCTCGCAGATCGGCTGGACGGTGATCGAGCCCACCTGGATTGCGGCGCTCGACCACTCCTTCGCCGCGCAGGTCCGTCAGGTTCCCGAGCTCCTCGCGGCGCTGACCGACCGCGCGTTGCGCCGGTCGCGCCGGATCGCCGTCAGCGCCGCGATCGCGAACACGGTGGGAGTCGAGGAGCGCCTGCTGCTCCTGCTCTGGCAGCTGACCGAGCTGTGGGGCCGCAAAACCCAGGGCGGGGCCGTCTTGCCCTACCGGCTCTCGCACCAGACCCTCGCCGACCTCGTCGGAGCCAGGAGGCCGACGGTCACGCTCGCGCTGCGCGGGCTCACGAATCGAGGGCTGCTGGAGCGCGGGTCAGCCGGGGAGTGGATCCTCTCCGGGAATCCGCCCTAGCGACGCCCTCGCTCGGGGGCGCCTACTGCCGCTTCCAGCCGCCGCCGAAGAGGCGGCTCAGCCGACCGCCGCGAAGGTTCGGGCGGAACGTCGCTGAGCCGTCGGGAGGCGGCGGCAGCGATTCGACCTCGGCGGAAGCGATATTGAGCGTGACGCCGCGCTCAGCGGTTCGCGCGACCTCCGGCGCGTCGACGAATCGGAGGCCCCGGCCGGGAACCCGGACCACGAAGCCGTCCAGGATGTGCTCGCGGTAGTTGTCGAGCACGCGATCGACCGTGCCGATCTCCACCCCGTCGGACCCGTACACCGGCGTGCCCCGAGGGACCGCCGAATAGTGGATCGCTTCCCCGTCGTCGATCATGCGCTGAAGGATACGGGCCGAGCCGAGCCGGCCTGCTTCATTCCGACAGCCGCGAGCTGACGAGGTCGGATTCGCAGAACTCGACGATGGCGCGCCCCAGCCGCCCGCCCTGCCACGCGAGGGGCGAGGCACCCTCTTCCTCGCTGATCAGCTCCGCGTTCGGCAGGCCCTCGGCGTACGCGCTGGCGACGGCGTGCGGATGCCCGGGATCGGCGGTGTCGCGGCTTGCCACCACCAGCGCGGGGACGTCCAGAAACTGGAGCTCCGCCATCGCCTCGAACGGTGCTGAGCGCGGCACCTCGCGGAGAGCGCGGGCAACCGCATCGGGATGTCGATGCTCGTTCATGCGCTGGCGCGTGAAGCGGAGCACCGTCTCCCGCCAGGCCGGGTCGAGGCCGCGGTCGAACGCCTCCATGAAGCCGTCGACCCCGCCACGCTCCAGTCCGGCGGCGAGGCGGTCCCACGAATCCAGCACCTCGGGGCCCGCGAGGCCCAGGTAGACCGGCCCGATCAGGATCAGTCCCGCCAGCCGGTCCGCGTGCTCGATGGCGTACGCCACCGCCGTATGCGCCCCCATCGAGTGCCCGCCCAAGACGAAGGGGCCGTCTCCGACCTCCTGCGCCACCACCGACTCGACGTCCGCGACCAGCTCGGGGTACGTGTAGCCGCCCCCGCGAGGTGCCGGATCGGAGCGGCCATGGCCGCGCGCGTCGTAGGTCAGCTGGCGGTATGCGGCCCTCGCCAGCACCTTCGAGCCGTGGACCACGTAGCGGCGGGTGGCGGTGATTCCGTGAAGGAGGACGATCGGCGACCCCTCCCCCAGCGCCTCGCCGGCGAGCGTTCCGCTGGACCGCTCGACCGCGAACTCCACGGGCTCGATCGCGGCCACGCGGATCAGGCCGGGGCTTGAGAGCGAACCCGGTCGAGGGCGGCGCGCAGTGAGTCGACGTCGCGGTAGTGAAGCCCCAGCAGGGCCATGTGCCGGTAGCGCACGACGCTCTCCGGATCGACGATGAAGATCGACCTGCGTACCAGGCCTCCCGGACCCAGCACGCCGTAGGCCCGCATGACCCGGCGCTCCGGATCCGCCAGCAACGGAACCGTGAGCTCGTACTTGCTTCGGAACCGTTCGTGTGAGTCCAGCGATTGCGGCGAGATCCCCCAGACCGTCGCGTCGAGCTCGTCGAGTCGATCCGCGGCATCGCGGTAGGAGCAGAACTGCCGCGTGCACACCGGCGTGAAGTCACCGGGGTAGAAGGCGAGCACCAGCCACGCTCCCCGGCAATCGTCGAGGCGGTACGTGCGGTTGCCGGTTCCGCTGAGCTCGAACCCGGGGGCCTGATCGCCGACGTCGATCCGTGCCAAGGGTGTCAGCTCCCCCTCACCGTGATCCGGCGGATCACGACCGTTGCCAGGGGCCTGCCCGCGTCGCCGCTCGCAGGATCCCCCAGGGACCCGATCCGCTTGACCACGTCGAACCCGGAGCTCACCTTCCCCAGGATGGCGTAGTTGGGGGGCGAGCCGGCGTCCGCCGGGAGCACCACGAAGAACTGGCTGCCCGACCTGCCGGCCGGCTCCACCGGCGTCTTCGCCATGGCGACCGTGCCCATCGTGTAGGTGGTGTTGGCCGGCGGACGCTCGGTGACGGTGTACCCCGGGCCGCCGTGTCCGGTTTGAAGCGGGTCGCCGCCCTGGACGATGAAGTGCGGAACGATCCGGTGGAAGATCGTGTCGTCGTAGAACCCCTTCTGAGCGAGGTAGACGAAGGAGTTGACCGTCCGGGGAAACCCCGTGGTGTCCAGACTGATCTCAAACCGCCCGCAACTCGTGTCCACGGTGGCCGTGAGGCTCTCGCCTGGCTGAACCGTCTGCGGTGGGCGGTTCAGCTCGCCGTCCTTGGGCGGCGGTTTGGACACCTCCCGGCATCCGGGGGGCAGGGATGCGGCCGAGGTGTCGTCCCCACCACCTCCACAGCCGGCCGGGACGGCGATCGCCCCGGCAAGGACCAAGAGGGGCAGGGCTCGGCGGAGCATCGGCGCGGCAGACTAGCGACCCCTGGCGGTGAGCAGGCAAGATGACGGCATGCCGTCCAGCACGCAAGGCTCGAGCGATGGCGTCGAGCGTGGGCGTCCGACGCCCACCCGGATCCGAGTGCTGGGCCGGATGCTGAACCGCCTGGTCGTTCGCGCCCCATGGGCGTGGCCGGTGATCCGCGGGCCGATGCGGCGATTCTTCGATCGCGCCGCGCCGGGGTGGGACGAGCGAACGAGCGCCGGATCGGTCGGCCACCTGGCGCCGCTTGCCGCCGCGCTCCTGCACGTGAGACCGGCCCCCGAGCGAGCCCTGGACGTCGGCACGGGGACCGGCGAGGGCGCTCTTCTGATCGCGCGCGAGTTTCCCCAGGCGAGCGTGCGCGGCGTCGACTTCTCGGAGGAGATGATCCGAGGTGCCACCGCGAAGGTCGGCCTCGACCCCGAGGGGCGAATCGCCTTCCGCGTTGTCGATGCAGCCGACCTGCCGTACGAGGACGAGTCGTTTGACCTGGTCGCGCACCTGAACATGCCCCCCTTCATGGGCGAGGTCGCGCGAGTGCTGAGGCCCGGCGGCCAGGTGATCGTCGCGTCGAGCTGGGGGAGCGCGACGCCCTTCTACACGCCGAAGGCCGCACTGGATTGGGGGTTCGCGAAGCACGGGATCGAGCCCGCCGGAGCGGGAGAGGCGGGAGACGGCACGTTCTGGGTCGGCCGCAAGCCGCTCGCGTAGCCCTCTAGATTCCGTCCATGCTCGCCGACCGGCCCCACCTGGTCCTGGTCAACCCCTCGGCCGGCGGGGGCCGCGCGCGCGAGCTGCTGCCCCGGCTCGAGGGGGCGCTTCGGGATCACGCAATCGACCACCGGCTCGTCATGACGACCAGCCTCGATCACGGCATCGAGGAGGCGCGCGCCGCGGCGCAAGACGGCGAGATCCCGGTCGTCATGAGCGGGGATGGCCTGATCGGGCAGATCGGCGGCGCGCTCGTCGGAAGCGGGGTGCCCATGGGAGTCATCCCCGGCGGGCGTGGAAACGACCTGGCGCGCGTCCTCGGCATCCCGACGGACATTCCGGCCGCGGTCGCGCTGATCGCGAGCGGGATCACGCGGTCGATCGACGTCGCCGAGGTCAATGGGCGGCGCTTTCTGGGCATCGCGAGCTGCGGTCTCGACTCGACGGCAAACGAAATCGCCAACGACGCTCGGCTCCTGCGGGGCCATCTCGTGTACCTGTACGCCGGGCTGCGCGCCCTCGCCGCCTGGCAGCCGGCTCGATTCACGATCACCCTGGACGGTCGGCGCCGCGAGTTCAGCGGCTACTCGGTCGCGGCCGCCAACAGCAAGGCCTTCGGCGGAGGAATGTTCCTGGCGCCCGACGCGGAGCTCGACGATGGCCTCCTCGACGTCGTCTACATCGTCCAGTTCGCCAAGCGACGCTACCTGGCTAACCTGCCCAAGGTGTTCAAGGGGACCCACGTGGACAAGGACGAGGTGTTCGTGGTCCGCGCCGGGACGGTGGAAATCGAGGCCGACCGCCCCTTCGCCGTCTACGCCGACGGCGATCACCTTGCGGACCTGCCGGCGAAGATTCGAGTGCTACCTCGCGCCCTCGAGGTGATCGCGCCGCCCGGCGGCGACGTCGGCCCACCCGGGAGGTGAGCCGCTTCTTCGGCCCCAAGCTCGCGATCGCGCGGGGGGCGGGCGCGCTCAGCCGGGCCAGCGGACGGGGCGGGGGGACGACGCTGCCGGGGCGGTTGCTCCTGCGAATGGCCCCCGACGCGGTCGCGCGCCTGGGCTCGAGGCTTCACGGCCGCGCCACCATCGTCAGCGCGACGAACGGCAAGACCACGACCGCCGGCATGATCGCGGCGGCGCTGCGGGCCGCCGGGCGCGAGCCGGTTCACAACCGGGCGGGCTCCAACATGACCTGGGGGGTCGCGACCGCGCTGCTCGAGCAGCGCGGCGACGAGGGTCTGTTCGAGGTCGACGAGGCGTGGTTGCCGCGAGTCGCCGCCGAGCTCGAGCCCCGGCTCGTGGTCCTGGGCAACCTGTTTCGCGACCAGCTCGACCGCTACGGGGAGCTCGAGCACCTCGCCGACGAGTGGGCGGCCGTGGTGGCGCGGCGCGCCGGCGCCACCGACTTCGCGTTGAACGCCGATGATCCGCTGATCGCGGACCTGGGACGCGACGAGGATCTCGCCCGGCGCGCCGGCGTCACCTACTTCGGGATCGAGGACGAGCGCATGGCGCTGCCGGAGCTCCAGCACGCGTTCGACGCCAAGCACTGCCGCCGCTGCGGCGCGCCCTATGAGTACGAGCGGGCGTTCGTCGGTCACCTCGGCCACTACTGCTGCCCGAACTGCGGCGCGGACCGCCCGGCCCCCGACGTGGCGGCGACCCGGATCGAGCTGGAGGGGATGAGCGGATCGCGCATCCGGGTACGGGCGCCCGACGAGGAGGTGGAGCTCCGGCTGCCGCTCCCGGGCCTCTACAACGTCTACAACGCCCTCGCCGCGCTCACCACGGCGTGGCGCTTGGGCCTTTCGCTTTCCGGCGCGGCGAGGGCGATGGAGTCCATGCGGGCGGTCTTCGGGCGCGTCGAGACGCTGCCGGTGAAGGGAAAGGACCTGTCGATCCTCCTGATCAAGAATCCGGCGGGCGCCAACGAGGTGCTGCGCACCCTGCTCCTGGAGGCCGGATCGAACGGCGAGCCGACCCTGGACGTCTGGGTGGCACTGAACGATCGCATCGCCGACGGTCGCGACATCTCCTGGGTTTGGGATGCTGACTTCGAGCTCCTCGCCGGTCGCGTCCGGCGGGTGATCTGCGCTGGAACGCGTGCACCCGAGATGGCCGTGCGGCTCAAGTACGCGGGCATTGCGCCAGACGCCATCGAGGTGGACGGCGACATCGCGCACTCGATCGATGAAGCGGTTGATGGTGCGGGCGATCGGCTGTTCGCGCTCCCCACCTACACGGCGCTCCTGGAGCTCCGCAAGCTGCTCTCCAGGCGGGGGCTAGCGCGCGAATACTGGGCATGAGCTCGAGCGCGACCTGGCAGGACGTGGAGTGCGGCGGCTACGCAGCCGACCTGGAGGCATGGGAGCGGCTCGCCGGGGACACCGATGGGCCCATTCTCGAGCTCGGGTGCGGGACCGGGAGGCTGTCTCTGCATCTCGCCCGGCTCGGTCACGAGGTGTGGGGCGTGGACGCCGACGGGGAGCTCGTCTCGGCCCTGGACGAGCGTGCCCGAGCAGAGCGCCTACCCGTGCACGCCCTGCGTTCCGATGCCCGCGAGTTCGATCTGGACCGCGAGTTCGGCCTCGTGATAGCTGCGATGCAGTTCATCCAGATGATCGGCGACGAGGCAGCGCGGGCGCGGGTGCTTCGCCGAGCGCTCGCCCACCTTCGCGCCGGCGGCCGACTGGGGATGGCGATCCTCGACGGCCCGCCCGAGGATCTCCAGGGCGCGCCCGCCCCGTTGCCCGACGTCCGCGAGGTCGACGGGTGGGTGTACTCGAGCCTTCCGGTCGACGTCGCCGCCGATGGGCCTCGCCTGGAGCTGCACCGCCTGCGCCAGGAGGTGGCGCCCGACGGCACCATGACCGAGTCCGAGCACGCCGAGTCGCTGTGGCTGCTGGACGCGGACGCCCTGGAGCGCGAGGGCGAAGCCGCGGGACTGACGCCGAGCGACCGGTTGCCGGTACCGCCCATGGACGGGTACGTGGGGTCGGTGATCGTGGTGCTGGAGCGGCCCTGATGGAGCTTCGGCTCTGCGCGCTCTACCCGGAGCAGATGAACATCTACGCCGACCGGGGCAACATCATGCTGCTGCGGCGACGCTGCGAGTGGCGCGGGATCGGCTTCGCCTATACCGCGTCCGGTCCGGTCGAGTCGTTCGATCCCGCCGGGCACGACTTCCTGTACATGGGCGGTGGCCAGGACCGCGATCAGAGGATCGTCGCCGCCGACCTCCTGCGCACCAAGCGCCAGGCGTTGGCCGAGGCGGTGGACGACGGTGCCGTCCTCCTTGCCGTGTGCGGCGGTTACCAGCTGCTTGGTCACGGCTACCAGCTCGGCGACGAGCGGATTGAGGGCCTTGGCCTCGCCGACCTCGAGACCGTGCGCGAGCCGGGCCCCCGGCTGATCGGAAACGTCGAGATCGAGGTCGACCTTGGCGGCGGCCCACGGCGCCTGGCGGGATTCGAGAACCACGGCGGGCGGACCCACCTCGGCCCGAACGCGACGCCGCTTGGCCGAGTGATCCGCGGCTTCGGGAACAACGGCAGCGACGGCCACGAGGGGGTCAAGAGGCACAACATGATCGGCACCTACCTGCACGGTCCGCTGCTGCCGAAGAACGCCTGGCTCGCGGACCGCCTCATTCAGCTGGCTCTGGCCCGCCGCGAGGGAACCGAGCCCGAGCTCGAGCCGCTTGACGATGCACTGGAGGCCGCTGCCCACGAATCGGCCCACCGAGCCGCGATGGGCGGTTAGCTCAGGGGCCGCTCGAGCCGAAGCCGCCCTCGCCGCGGACGCTGGCAGCGAGCTCCTCGACCTCGATCGGTTGGGCGTCGGCGACGGGCGTCAAGACGAGCTGGGCAATGCGCTCCCCCGGTCTCACCTCGAACGGCTCGCGGCGATCAGTGTTGAGCAGAAGAACTCGAACCTCCCCCCGATAGCCGGAATCGATCAGCCCGGGCGCGTTCACGAGGGCGATGCCTTGCCTCGCCGCGAGTCCGGATCGCGGTAGCACGAGCCCTGCGAAGCCGCTGGGAATCTCCACCGCGATTCCGGTGGGCACGGTGGCCCGCTCGCCGGGCTCGATCGTCGCCCCTTCCCCCGCGTAGAGGTCGAGACCCGCATCCCCCTCGTGCGCCCTGCTGGGGAGCCTGGCCTGGGGCGTCAGTCGAGCTATCCGCAGCTCCACGCCGGGGAGCGTAGAGCCGGACTCAGCCCTCGCGGTGTCCGTCGCCGGTCGCGCCCACCCCGTTCAGCGCAAACTCCGCGAATCGATGCGCGAGCGCCGTTGGGACGCGGGCTTTCACGAGGACGCCCTCCGGGCGATCCTCCCGCTCGAGGTCCCCCGCGACGTCATGAAGCTCCGCGAGCGTTCCGCCGGCGGAGTACGGCAGCAGGAGCTCGAGCGGCGCCAGGGTCTCCTCGAAGGTTGCCTCGATGCGGTCGCGGAGCGGCTCGAGTCCGTCGCCGTCGAGCGCCGAGACCGCAATCGATCCCGGTTCCCGGATCATGAGCTCGTTCGCGTCGGCGGGGTCGAGCAGGTCGGCCTTGTTGTAGACCAGAAGCCGCGGGGCCGACCCGGCGCCGATCTCCTCCAGGACCGAGTCAACGGCGGCGATCGCATCGCGACGCCGGCGCTCGGGCGCGGAGGCGTCGACCACATGGAGGATGAGATCGGCGAGCACGGTTTCCTCGAGGGTCGCCTTGAATGCGTCGACGAGCTGATGCGGCAGCTTGCGGATGAACCCGACGGTGTCGGTGAGCAGGTAGCGGCGGCCGTGGTGGCGGTATGCGCGGGTCGTGGGGTCGAGCGTGTGGAAGAGCCTCTCCCCCACCCCGGTCCCGGCGCCGGTCATGGCGTTCAGGAGCGTGGACTTGCCCGCGTTCGTGTAGCCCGCGAGCGCCACGATCGGGAGCGCGGAATCGCTTCGTCGCGCCCGCATCACCTCGCGGTTTCGCTCCAAGCGCTCGAGGCGGCGGCGCAGGGTCGCGATCCGGTCGCGGGCCAGGCGGCGGTCGGTCTCGATCTGGGTCTCCCCCGGCCCGCGGGTCCCGATCCCGCCGCCAAGCCGTTCGAGGTGGGTCCACAGGCCGCGCATGCGCGCCAGGTTGTACTCAAGCTGCGCCAGCTCGACCTGGAGCTTTCCCTCCGCGCTGTGCGCGTGGTCGGCGAAGATGTCGAGGATCACGGCGG
>JBKPFQ010000090.1:0-10207 GCA_046728915.1 Actinomycetota bacterium
GGCGACCGCGACGTCGACGTGGCCGCCGGTCAGATCGGCAGCCAGGCGCTCAAGCTCGGGCTGATCGACCAGGTGGTCGTCAACCAGGTCCCGGTTGTCCTCGGCTCGGGCCGCCCGTTCTTCGCCACCGGCGGCCTGGGCGAGCCGCTGATGCTGGAGAACCCGACCACCATCGTGCCAGGCGACCGGGTCACCCACCTGGTATACGACGTCACCCGCTGAGGCCGGCGGTCGTCAGCGTTCCGGCTTGACTTGCTGGGCGCCAGCATCTCAGTCGAGTGGCTCGACCCCGAACCCTTCCCCGTCGGCGGTCACGAGCACGCCGGATCCCTTCGACATCGGGTCGACGATCGCGCCCGTGAGGCCGAGCACCGCCGCCTCGTTGGTGGGGCTGTGGCCTACGACGAGCGCCGTCTCGTCGTCGCCTAGCCGCTCGAGGACCCGGCCGAGGGCCTCGCCGAGGATGCGCGACTCCGACTCGACCAGCTCCGGGTCCACCGAGCGCAGGTCCTCGAGCCGCCCGCTTCCAGCCTCCCCGTAGGCATCCCGCCAGCGATCCTCTCGTTCGGAGCGGAGGCCTGGCTCGACCACCGCCCCGCCAGGGATCGGCTCCCGCAGCGCGCACGCGAAGCAGGCGAGCGTCTGCGTGGCGCGCTGGGCGCCGGTCGAGACGAGCAGGGCGTAGCCGCCGCCCAGGCTGGATCCGATGGCCAGGGCCGCCCTCGTGCCCTGGTCGGTGAGGACGTCACCGTCGTTGTCCGTATGGCGCCTGAGCTCGATCCGCTTTGCCACGATGCCGGTAGGGGTCGCCGATTTAGGGTATCCGGGAGTCATGGCCGAACTGTCCCTCGCGAGCGAATCGTTCGAGCACGGCGATCGGATGCCGGAGCGCCACGCGCTCGAGGGTGCGAACCTCTCCCCGGCGTTGACCTGGTCCGGCCTCCCGCAGTCGACACGGTCGATCGCGGTGATCTGCGAGGACCCGGACGCCCCCTCGGGGACTTTCGTCCACTGGGTCGCATGGGGGATCGACCCGGAGGCAGGCGGCCTCGGCGAGGGGGAGCCCGCTCCCAACGAGGGACGGAATGGCTTCGGAAATACGGGCTACGACGGGCCGAGCCCGCCGCCGGGGCACGGGATGCACCGCTACTTCTTTCGGGTCTACGCCCTCGACACCGAACCGAAGCTCGACCCGCCGGCTTCGAAGGAAGAGCTGGAGGCGGCGATCGAAGGCCATGTGCTCGCGCCCGGCGAGCACATGGGCACCTACGAGCGCTGAGCCCGCCGCGCCTGCTCCTCGAGGGACGTCCCGGGGTCGGTAAGAGCACCGTCGCCGGCCGGTTGATCGCGATGCTCCGCGAGGCCGACGTCCCCGTTTCCGGGTTCTTGACCCGCGAGGTGCGCGAGGGTCAGCGCCGAACGAGCCCGGATGGCGAGCCGGACGAACACGGATTAGGGTCGCATCGACAATCCGACCCAATGGAGGCAGCACCATGATCGTCATGCTCTCCGCCCGCCGTCTCAAGCCAGGCGCATGGGACCAGTTCCGCCGCGCGTGGGATCCCGGCGGCGCCACCCCGCCGGGCCTGCAGCGCGTATATCACGCGCGCAATATCCGCGACGAGGACGAGATCGTGTCGTTCGGCCTGTTCGAGATGACCGAGGACGAGTACCGCAGCTGGCGTGCTGAGGCCGACGCCGAGGAGACCCAGCGGGTGGATCGCCTGTCGGCGTTCGTGGAGAACGAGCACGTCTCCGGCGTCTACGAGGTGATCGACACCGTTGAGGACTAGGCGCGCGACGCGCCCTCAGGGAAGCGGGCGCTCCCGGTTGACGAACGGCTCGTAGTCGCGGCACGGCTCGCCGCGAAGGCCGGGACAAGGCGGCAGCCCGGTGGGCGCCTCGATGCCGGGGACCACCGGGAGCAGGAGGCGCGACGGCATCCGGCCCGAATGGGCGAGCATCACGCGGGCGGGCTCGGTGGGCTCCGTCTCGTCGAAAGCCCAGATCGGCTGGTCACCCCCGGGCGCCTGGATCATCACGCGAATCCGCGAGCCCTTCCGGTACACGTGGCCCTGGTATTAGAGCGGAACGGTCACCTTCGCCCAGCGGCCACTCGGCAGCGGCCTCGCATCGGACCTCCGGAAGCTCGGTACCGGCTCGAGCAGAGTGCTCTTCGCCGGGTCGAGCTTGCGCGCGCTGCTTCGCAGCCAGCCGCTCTGGACGAATGTCTCCTTGCCGTCGGGTCGCACCTCGGAAACCGTCACCTGGAGGTCGACGTTAGGCGCCGATGAACGAACCCAGGCCTGGAGCGCGCCGGCGCCGATCACCGCCGTGTCGGCGTGCAGGGGCGGGCTCACATACGAGAGCGCGTGCCGGGCGTCGCTCTGCGCCCAGTCGTAATCCGGCGTGGCGGTCCAGATTCCCCCCGGGCCGCCACCGGTGTCGCCGGTGAAGTCGGTAGGCGGGCGGGCAGTCTCGTCCCACTCGAACACCTCCGCGCCCCGCTTGGAGTGCTTGCCGCCCTCAAGGTCTCCGTTGTTGCCCAGGTACCAGGATCGCGCCTGGGTCCTCGCCGGCGGGAAGCGGGCGAACGAGCGCCCGAAGGCCGGCAGCGGAACGCCGGGCGAGTCGCCGCCCGCACCGCTGTCGAACTGGATCCGCACCGGGGGGAGCGCCTCGAAGGCGGAGAGGGCCGAGTCGTAGTCCGGCTGCTGCTGGATCCGGTCCGGCGGCAGGTGGACTCCGGGTATTCCCATGACCGAGGAATAAATGGCCGGGGCGAGCGACTTCTGGCCCGGCGTGAGCTCCGGCTTCCGCTGCGCGACGTAGAGCTGGAGGAAGTCGTACCAGTGGTTGAAGGTTCGCGGGTCCAGCGAGTCCGAGTGCGCCCCGTTGGTGAACGTGAACCACTTCCGTTCCGTGCCGGTGAAGTGGGAGGGCAGGGAGGGACAGTGACCCCCCGTCTGCTCGTCGGTCCACTGGCACGCGAGGAACACCGGCACGTCGATCTTGTGGACGAAGGTGATCGGCGAGAGGGGATCGGCAACCTTGGGACGGTAGTAGCTGTTGCGCCTGATCTTCTTGATCAGGTCGACGGCCTCGGGGTGCAGGTCCTGGTTGGCCTCGCAGACCTCATCGCCCTCCTGGATCCGGTCGTACGCCCACCGTTGGCCGCCGGTCGGCGAAGCCGGCTCGGCGTCGTGCACGCGGTCCTCGGCCCATTGCAGGGCGAAGCCCGTGTTCAGGATGCCGCCCGGGTACAGGGTCGTCTGCGTGTTGTCGATGACCGACAGGGGCGCGATCGCGGACAGGTGCGGCGGACGGGTGGCGGCGACGAAGAGCTGGCTGATGCCGCCGTAGGAGATCCCCAGCATCCCCACCCGGTGGTGGAGCACCCACGGCTGGCGGGCAACCGTCTCGATGACGTCGTAGCCATCGAGTGACTGAAGCCGCTCGAAGTAGTCGAACGCCCCTCCCGAGCAGCCGGTGCCGCGCATGTTGACGTCAACGACCGCGAAGCCGAGGATCTGCGCGATCGGCTGGATCGAGCTCTCGCCTCCATTCGGGTTCGCGTAGCCGTAGCCCGAGTACTCCATCAAGGTGGGATAGGGCCCCTCCTCCGGCGGGCCTGGAAGGTGAACGTCGATCGCGAGCTTCGTCCCGTCGCGGGTGGTCAGATAGCCGTAGCCGCCCGCGGGCAGAGTCTGGTCGTAGATGCTCGTGTCGGGCGGAGCGGGTCTGGACGTGAGCACTCGGAACGCCGGTGACTGCCCACCGCCCGCCTCGCGGACGCGGTAGCCGTCGCCGGGCTCCACGTGGCGAAAGACGATCCCGCCGAGCGATCCCGCCTGTTCCCGCTCGGCGACCGCCCCTCGGCGATCGACCAGCTTCAATCTCTGACCCGGGTCCGCGCCCGTGACCTGGACCTGCTCAACGCTCCCGCGGGCCGTGAAGTCCACCGTCGAGTCGCCGCGGGTCGGGGAGCTCCCCCAGGCGCCGGTGGCGGCGAGCAGAAACAGCGCAGCCACTCCCAGGACCGCGAGAGCTGGGGCGCCTCCGCCGTGTACCCCGTCCTTGGGCATCACGGGAAGGGACTCTACCCACCTGCCGTCAACCGGAGTGAGAACTTGGCGAGCGCCTTGCTCGTGGGTTCCGGGCGGCCGTCGTTCTGACGGCGGGCGGCGGTGATCACGTCCAGGTGGTTGTAGCCGGGAACGGTGATCGAGCGGCTGAGCGGCTTGGAGTTCGGCGGCTCACCCTTGATCGGGCGGCCCGAGTCCGGGGCCGAATTGTCCTGGCTGTCGCCGGCCCTGACGATGATCGCGGGTCGCTTCGACGGCCCGTCGTACTTCAGGTGCGACAGGTCACCGCTGCGGTTACCCTCGCCGGCGTCCTGGAGGTCCTTGAGCAGCTTCGTGGGGAAGTACTGCTCGATGAAGTTCGCGGGGGACTCGAACTGCGTCCGCGCGAACTGGTGGATGTCGGATGCCTCGCCCTCGCGGGAAGTGTAGGGATCTCCCTCGTCGTTCAGCGGGATCCTGCGGCCGCCCTTGCCCACCTGGTCGTAGTTCTGCCACGAATACAGGGGCGCGTTCACGTCCTCGGGCAGGGCGAGGGTCGGGTCCGGCGCAGGGAAGTTCTTGTCCGTCAGCGGGCCGCCCTTCAGGAAGCCCAGGCTCGAGCGCATGAAGAAGAGCGGCGCCGAGTTGTCGTCGAAGACGCCGGCGAGGTCGGCCTCGTTGGAGATCGTGAAGTCCCTGATGTTCGGTCGGCCGGTGGCGGCGTTGGCCGCGTCACGCGAGAACAGGAACCGCTGGGCCAGATCGATGTTGCGGGAGTGAGGGAGCCTTCGCAGCACGTCGGTTTGGTCCGGGCGGTAGAACGCGCCGACGCCGAAGATCGGCGGCAACTGGATCGTCTCGGGGACGATCGGCGGCATGTTCACGTACGGGGAGCCGCTCGCGAGCACGGCGGCGAGCAGAACGGCCGAGGGATTCGTGGGATCAAGCGAGGGCATGCCCACGACGAGCCTGGTGTCCAGGCCGACGAAGCCCGCGCACTGCCGGTAGCCGGCGTCCTTCTTCGTCCTCGGGTCGTTGTCGAAATCCCAGCTCGCGAACGCGGCTGTTATCGGGCCGCCCATCGAGTGGCCGCCGCAGAAGACCTTGCGCGCCCGCACCCGGCGGCTCGGGATCCCTGCGTTCAGCACCGCGTACCAGTCCCGCAGCGTCTGCGTGAGCCCGACGTGCTGGAGCCACGCCGCATCGTTCTGCGACACCCATCCCGCGAAGCGCTTGCCGTGGAGCGGCTTGTCATGCCAGTAGTAGTCGTAGCCCACCGACGCGTCCTTCGCCCTGGCGGCCGCCTTGACGCCGGCGTCGTCCTTGAGGCAGTTCGAGCGGCGGTCGAGCGCCCGGAACTCCACGTCCCTGCCCCCTTTGGCCGCGTCGCGGACCGTGTTGCGGGCGATCTGGTCGAACGAGCCGGCCCCGCCCAGGAATCCCGGGATGATCACGAAGACCGCATCGGCCCGCGAGGGCTTTCGATGCCCGTCCGCGTTGCGGTAGCGGAGGTACGAGATCCAGTCGCACGCCTTCGGATGTGGGCCGTCCCGCTTCGGCAGCGGCTTGTAGACGCGGACGAAGGACTCCCTGACCGCGTCGGCATCCGGCGCGGCCGAGCGGACGCGCTTCTCGACCTGTGTGCCGGGCTCCGGCTTGGCGGCCGCGCCCGTGATTGCGGGCCATGTGAGCATGGCCGCGATCCCGGCCACCAGCAGTGCCGGTACCAGGCGCATCGCGCCGGCACGGGTGCGGTCCTCCACGTCGAAGCCTCCTCCGTCGGTCGGCAGGGATTGAGACACAACGAAAATCGGGTGTCAAAAGGGAACCGTCGCATGGCCGCGGGTGCCCGCGCGCACGGGGGGCGTTAACGTCCATCCGTGCCCGCGGACGCACCAACCGCCCGGCGACCCGGCCGGCCCGCGGCGGCGACACGCGAGCAGGTGCTCGACGCCGCGCTCTACCGATATCTGCGCGGACGGCGCGTGGACATTCAGGCGATCGCCGCGGAGCTCGGGCTGGGCCGCGCCACCGTGCACCGGTGGTTCGGCACACGCGAGGCGCTGATCGGCGAGGTGATCGTCCTCGCATCCAAGCCCGTGCTGGAGGCGGCCCGTGCGGAGGCGGGCGGATCCGGCGGTCCGGCGCTGCTCGAGACCTTCGATCGCTTCAACCGCAAGCTCGCGGATGCCCCGGCACTGCGTCAGTTCGTCGAGGCCGAGCGCGAGGCGGCCCTTCGGATCATCACCTCCCGCGGCGGGAACGTTCAGCCGCGAATGGTCGCCATGATCACCGAGCTAATCGAGGCGGAGGCTCGCGCCGGCAACTACCGCCCGCCGGTCGAGCCCTCGACCCTGGGCTACGCGATCGTCCGTCTGGCCGAGGCGTTCCTGTTCAACGACACCGCGCTGGGTACGCGCGGCGACCTCGACCGGCTGCGTGAGGTCGAGGCGGCGCTCCTGCACGTCGCGCCCCGGGGCTGAGCGACATGGCCTCCAACTCGCCCGCCGAGACCCCGCCTCCCCCGAAGGAGCACCCGTCCGGTTGGCGCGTGGATCCCGCCCCCGGCGGCCGGGGAGCGCCGCCGGAGCCAAAGCCGCCGATGGTCCCGCGGGCCCGGTGGTTCATCGCCCTGCTGCTCGGCCTGCTGGTGGTGAATCTCGTGATCTCGTTCGTGACCAGCGGCCCCGCCGGGCGCCAGCGGATCCCGTACCAGCCGTTCTTCGTCGACCAGGTCAGGGCGGGCAACGTCAGCGAGATCAGCTCGCAGGAGAACTCGATCGAGGGCGAGCTGAAGCGCGAGGCGACCTACGACCCCCCAGGCGATGCCGCGCCCGTCATGGTCACGAGCTTTGAGACCGAGGTCCCCGCCTTCATCGATCACAGGCAGGTCACCAGGCTGCTCGACCGGCAGAACGTCGTCATCAACGCCGAGGCGCCGGATACGGGCCGCTCCCTGCTGGGCACGCTCCTGCTCGGCTTCCTGCCGACGATCCTCCTCGTCGGGGCCCTGATCTGGTTGGCGCGCCGCCAGCTCGGGGCCGGAGGGGGTGGTCTGCTCGGCGGCTTCGGCCGGTCAACCGCGCGGCGCGTCACGGCCGGCGAGCAGGAGCGAGTCACCTTCGACGACGTCGCCGGGATCGACGAGGCCGAGGACGAGCTCGTCGAGATCGTGGACTTCCTGAAGAACCCGGAGCGCTACACGAAGCTGGGTGCGCGCGTCCCCCGCGGCGTGCTGCTGTACGGGCCGCCCGGGACGGGCAAGACCCTGCTTGCCCGCGCGGTCGCCGGCGAGGCGCACGCCGCCTTCTTCTCCATGTCGGCCTCGGAGTTCGTTGAGGCGATCGTTGGCGTGGGCGCCTCGCGGGTCCGCGACCTGTTCAAGCAGGCCAAGGAGGCGGCTCCGGCGATCGTCTTCATCGACGAGCTGGACGCGATCGGCCGTTCCCGGGCAGGCAACGTGGGCGGGATCAGCGGCGGCCACGACGAGCGCGAGCAGACGCTCAACCAGATCCTCACCGAGATGGACGGGTTCGAGGCTGGCACGAACGTCATCGTCCTGGGCGCCACGAACCGGCCGGAGGTCCTCGATCCCGCGTTGCTGCGCCCGGGCCGCTTCGACCGCCGGATCGCGATCCATCCCCCCGACCGCAAGGGCCGGGTGGAGATCCTGAAGATCCATACCCGCTCGGTGCCCCTCGGGCCCGACGTGGATCTCGACCGCGTCGCGGCCTCGACGCCGGGTGCGACCGGAGCGGACATCGCCCTGCTGGTGAACGAGGCGGCGCTGTTCGCAGCCCGTCGCAATCACGCCGCCGTGGAGCAGCGCGACTTCACCGATGCGATCGAGAAGATCATCCTCGGTGCCGAGCGCCAGGTCGTGATGACCGACGCCGACCGCGAACGGACCGCCTACCACGAGTCCGGGCACGCGCTGGTGGGCATGCTCACCCCGGGCGCCGACCCGGTGCGCAAGATCTCGATCATCCCGCGCGGGCAGGCTCTGGGCGTCACGCTCGCGACCCCGGAGACGGATCGCTACAGCTACGCCCACGACGAGCTCCTCGCCAAGATCAAGGTCGCGCTGGGCGGACGAGCGGCGGAGAAGGTCGTCTTCGGCGACCTGACGACGGGCGCGGAATCGGATATCCAGAATCTGACGCAGGTCGCCCGCGGGATGGTCGGCCGTTGGGGGATGAGCGATGCGATCGGCCCGGTCGCCGTCGCGGACGGCCGCCAGGACGGCCCGCTGCTCCCCGGCGCCGTGCCCGCGTCGACCGCGACCCAGCAACTCGTCGACGACGAGGTCCGGCGAATCGTCGATGACGCCGAGGATGAAGTCATCGACCTGCTCCGGCGCGAGCGCGAGCGACTGGACGCCTTGGCCCACGCACTGCTGGAGCGGGAAACGCTCGACCAGGCGGAGGCCTACGAGATCGCCGGGGTCGAGATGCCCAGGGTCGACGTGGGCGAGGAGGCGAAGGCCACGGCCGGTCCTTAGCCGCCGTTTCTACGACGCGCTTTGGATGCGTAAGCTGCCGGACATGGAGCCCGTGCAGGTGGACGGCGTCGAGCAGTTGCGCGAGCTGATCGGGCGCGAGCTCGGGCCTACGGATTGGCTCGAGATCACCCAGGCCGACATCGACAAGTTCGCGGACGTCTCGCGCGACCATCAGTGGATCCACGTCGACACAGAGCGGGCGGCGAGGGAGAGCCCCTACGGCACGACCGTCGCGCACGGCAACCTCACGCTGTCGCTTCTCGATCACTTCCGCCCGCAGCTCATCCGCAACAGCGGCGTGAAGATGGGGATCAACTACGGCTTCGACCGCGTTCGCTTCCCCGCGGCGGTGCCGGCCGGATCCCGGGTGCGGGCCCGCGCCGAGGTCGTCACGGTGGACGAGCTCGGTGACGGCTGGTGGCACGTCGTGACCAGGTTCACCATCGAGGGCGAAGGTCAGGACAAGCCCGTATGCGTGGCCGAGAGCGTCGGCCGGGCCCTGGTCGGCTAGCGATTCAGGGGACTACTTGACCGTCAGGGTCCCCTCCATGCCGGCCTGCCTGTGCGCGTCCACACTGCAGAAGAACGTGTAGCTGCCGGCCTTGAGGTTGCTGAGGTCAAGCGTCGTGGACTGGCCCGTCACCTGGTCGGAGCAGCCCAGCTCGCTCCCGCCCTGGTCCTCGACGCAGACGTCGTGCGGGAGCGCGTCGTTCGGATTGTCGAAGTCGATCGTCACGTTCCCGGCCGCGGCGCTCAGGGATTTCGTGTCGTAGGCGATCTGGCTGGGATCGGCGGCCAGCTTGATGGTCGACGCCGCGGCTCCGCCTCCGCCCCCGCCCTGCGTGCCTCCGCCCCCGCCCTGCGTCGTAGTGGTCGCGCCTCCGCCACCGCCGGCCTCGCTGGTCGTGGTCGTGTCGTTGCCGCCGCCGCAGGCGACGAGGGCGAGCGAAGCGAGTGCGGCGATTGCCAACGTCCACACGAGCTTTGTCATGGGGTCCTCTCCTCCAGGCTTCCGAGGGTGGTGTGAGTGTATACCTGGGTTCTTGAGCGCAGGTTCAGATCCGGGGGCGACGGGCACGAGCTGCCGGGTGCCCGGTCAACGCCCCTCGAACGTGGGCTGGCGGCCCTCGAGGAACGCCGTCACGCCGGTGCGGAGATCCTCCGTGGCCATGCTGTCTGCGATCCCATGGCGCTCCAGCTGCAGGTGTTCGGGCAGGCTGTTCTCGAGGCTGCGGGAGACGAGGAACTTCGACATCCGCACGTAATGCGGCGCCCTTGCGGCGAGCTCGGTCGCCCGCTCGCCGGCCCGTTCCATGAGGCGGTCGGCGGGGACGACCTCCGACACGATGCCCTCGTCCCGAGCCTGGTCCGCGCCCATCAGGGGATCGTTCAGCAACAGCTCCAGCGCTCGCGCGGGACCGACCACGCGCGGCAGGAAGTAGGTCATGCCGCCGTCGGGCGACGCACCGATGCGGCCGTAGGCGCAGACGAATGCCGCGTCCTCGGAAGCGATTCTGATGTCGCACATCAGCGCCAGGGAGAAGCCGGCCCCGGCGGCGACGCCGTTCACCGCCCCGATCACCGGGTACGGAATCCGGCGGAAGTCCACGATCGCCTGGTGCAGCACCTCGGCGCCGCGGCG